>CAZUFO010000017.1:0-29695 GCA_964619615.1 uncultured Lutibacter sp.
CAAATGCAACTTTTTGGTTTACAAATTTATAAAATATATTTTTAGGGTTTTCATAGTTTAGATTTTTTCTTGGTCTTCGATTTATTTTATACTGAATTTCTTTTATTTTCTGATTATCATAGTTTTCAAATATTGATTTTTTAGGAATGTATTGCCTTATTAATTTATTGGTATATTCACTCAATCCCCTTTCCCAAGATGAGTATGGATGTGCAAAAAAGAATGCTGTTAATAATTTTCTTGATATTTTCTTATGACTTGCAAATTCAGTTCCGTTATCGCTTGTAATAGAGTGAATAAAAGCTTTATAAGGCAACAACATTTGGATAACTATTTTAGCAAGTTGTTCAGCATTTTTACCAAAAGGCAATTTTTCCATTAAGAAAAAAGCAGTAGTTCTTTCCACAATTGTAACAATTGCTCCCTTTCCATCTTTTCCAATTATTAAATCTATTTCCCAATCACCAAAACGTAATTTATTGTTAATTACATCATCTCTCAAGTCGATTGACACTCTATCTTTAATAGTGTTCTGTTTTCCTGAAACTGGGCGTTTTCGGTGCTTTAATTGAACTTAAGTTTTGCTATGTTTGAATTGTATGGCTTTTACTTTTCTATTCTAGAATTATTGATTTATAATATTTATTATTATTTGTTGTTATTTCTAACATATACACTCCCGGTTTTAAACTACTTACATTAATTTGTTCTTTACTGATTTCTTTTACCAACGCTCCTACGGTATTGTAAAATCGTACTTTTTCTAATTGTTCGTTGTTTGACAACTTAATATGTAACAAATCATTAGATGGTATTGGATATACTTGTATGGAATTAGTGTTTTTTTCTGTTGTTTCTATTGATAATACGGTACTTGCTTTATGAATTGTAAAATAGTCATCAATAACACCGGTATCTCTCAAGAATTTTACATTCATATTCTGACCACCAATACCATCATCTTCTACTTCAATAATTGTAGAACCTAAACTTTCTGCAGAATAATACATTGCTGGAAGCGCACCACTTGCGTTGTAAGGGTCTCCTGAAAAACTCGCTCCGGTTGCCTTGCCAGAAGATCCTGCAGTAATATAAACTGCTCCATCTGGTAATGCCGTTTTTTCATAAGCGCCATCAGAGATGTCACTTCTTCCTGATAAATTTCCGTTAGCACCAACTATATGACCTCCTGATGTAGTTTGACTTGAATTAAATGTATTTGAATAACCTGTATGACTCTTGATAAATCGAGAACGTTCATATGAATGTGAATGCCCGCTCAACGTTAAATCAACACCTCCTGCTTCTAAAATAGGGAGGTATTGTTCTCTCATTGTTTTCAACCCTGTCTCTCCATCATTATCAGAGTCATGTGAACCTTTTGTATAAGGTGGATGATGAAATATTGAAACTATCCAATCTTGCGTTGTTGCATTAATATCGGTTGTTAACCAGTTTTTTTGATTGGTGTTAAATATGGCTTCCGTTCCACCTCCATCAACATTGTACGATTGTAATACAATAAAGTGAATATTTGCATAATCGAATGAATAATATTCCTCGGTTCCAGAGGCTGTTCCTCCTGCTTCACCAGCGGTTGGAAACGTAAAGATATCATAATAAGGGCCAGACTGTGAATCAAAAGTAACCGAATAACCATCATGGTTTCCAAGAGTTGACCAAGCAACCGATTTCTTTAGCAATTCATCATAAATATCAAACAACCCTTTTTGGTATTCTACCTGTGTACCGCTATTATATGCATTGTCTCCTAAAAACAACATCATATCTGTTTGATTTGGATTTCGGGTTGTATTTGCTACATAGTTATAATAAGCATCCCTAACGTCTTCTTGGTCATTCCCAAAAGTGTCATTTCCTGATGTGCCTGCATCACCTAAAACCCACGCTCTTACAAATTGTTTGGCACCAATTGTTGGTGCTGTTTTCACATACATATTTGCATCTTCTGGTTGATATACGCCACTCGCGTCTTCCAATTCATAATAATACGTTGTGTTTGGCGATAAACTTGAAATAGTTATCTCATGGTCTGTGGTTAAGGTTCCATCTGAAACTGTGGAACTTAGGTCGCCTAAACTTGTACCGTAGTTTACCTTAGTATCTGTTGCTATGCTTGTGGTCCATTTAACAATAACACTTGTAGATGTTCCTGACTGTAAATAAGGACCTCTGGTAACTGGCGAAAATATTGCCGTTGAACCTGTTAATTTAAAGTTGAAACTGATATCTGAACTTCCTGCGTTTTCTTGATGCACCTCAACAGCCACCACATTTAATCCTGTTACTAATTCGTTTTGAGCGGATTGGGTAAGCCAAACACCTTCTGAGGAACCGCTTACAACCGTGTTTGCAAAAGTACTGTAATTTACAGTTCCAGCATCCATATTATTGCTCCAAACTTCTACTCCATTTACATAAACTACCATGCCATCGTCTCGTACTGCTTCTAAATCTAAACTGTTGTAAACTGTATGGTCTGTTACCGTAAACGTTTTTCTAAAATATGCAACTTCTGTACTGTTGTTTATACTATTTAAAGGTGTTACGTTCATGTCTCCATATCCTAATGGTGTTGAGCCTGATGACCAACCACCATCATTAAAAGCGTTTTCTTTCCAAGTATCGCCTTCAGTGTCATTTGGTGGGGCTTGACTATTGTCGTAGTATTTCCAAACATCGCCAGCAACTATATAATTTTCTTCTGGCAAAGAACCTGCATATTCTATATGTAGTACTGGTGCTGTATCAGACGATCCGCTTTCTGCCTCTCTAATTGTAGTATTGTTAGCACTACTAACTCCTGTAAAAATAAATGTCATCGCATTACCATAATTCCACCCAACTCTACTCGTAATTTCTGTAATAATATCTTTTATATCGTCTGTTCTTTCATTAACACCTGTGCTTCCTACAGTCCAACTTGAAATATTCCAACTTACATTTGTGCTTGTTGGTGTTCTATTTGAAAAATTAAAATCGTCATTTGTGTCTAAAGCTTGTGAATTATCGACATCGTCTCCAACAATATTTACGATAACACTCCCTGAATCTGATTGGTCTGCCTTAAACTGAATATAAGCATTTATTATGGTGGCACCATTAGGAACAACTACACCTGTAAAACGAACAGCACTTATCTGTTCTTGTTGTGTACCTGCGTCGAAATAAAACTCTAAATCTGAACTTGAAAGGCTTATATCTCCTGGGGTTACTCCTGCAACATCTTCTTCTCCTGTTCCTGAATTTACGGCTGACACATTAATTGTGACTTGAGAGAAGGTGGCTGTTACCGTTAAAAATAATAGTAGCGTGAACGCTTGTAATTTTGTAATTTTTTTCATAGTTCTAGGTTTTTTTCTAATTGATTTATTTGAGTAATCAATTTTTTAATTGCAGGGGTGTTTTGTAATCGTTCGCTTAACATTTGAACGGCTAATTTTGATTGTTGTAAAGCAATATTAGCTTCTGGTTTTCTGTCTACTTCATTAAGGAAGAATGCTTTTTTATAATACCAAAATTCCTTTCTGTTATTTTCTAAAATAAAATAATTGTATTGCGCTAGTGCTTTTTCTGTTTCACCAGCATCCTCGAGATACTCTAGTTTTTTTAATTGAAGGGTGAGCGTATTTTCTCCTGTTTTTTCTATACCTAAGTCCATTGTAGCAATTGCTTCTTTAAAGTTTTCAGAATCAATAGACAATACGATTGTTGCATACTCTATAAAATCTTGTGGTCTTAAATCAATCGTGTTTTTTAAAACGTAGTTATAAGAAACTAAAGCCTCTTCATGCTTTTGAGCTTGAATTAATATTTGAGCCTTTAACTTGTAAATTTTAATATCTACAGCGTCAATTTTAAAATAACCCTTCACAGCAAGAAGCGCTTCTTCTGTTTTATTAATTATCAAGTAGGTTTCAGCCCTTCTGTAGTATAATAATTTATCCGTATTTCCTAACGTTTCAGATTTCTCAAAGTCCTTTAGCGCTTTCTTATATTCTTTGTGTTGCTGATATAAGTAACCTCTTTCATAATATAAATGAGCGTTTTTTTTATCTTTAGAAATTTGAGTGGTTTTTTCTTTAATACGTGCTTCTAACTCGCCATGCGCAAAAAGAACACTTGAAGTAAACAACAATATGAAAAGACATATCGCTGCGAATTTGGGGTATAAATTACGTGTCAATTTAATGATTCTTAAAGGTTAACAAAGCCAAATTTAGTACTAAAATTCTAAATACGTTACGTTAATTATATGCTTTTTTAAAATCTAACTGTCTATTAGAACTTTTTTTGCATAAAAAAAGGCTACCAATAATTGGTAGCCTTTTTCTAAATGAGTTTTAACTCTTATTTTTTATTCACACCTACAATATATTTCTCTAAAGCCATTGTCATTGAAGGAATTTCTGGAGTTGGCACTTTAATATTGCACTCCAATCCTGCATCTTCAGCTGCTTTAACAGTAGAGTTGCCAAATACCGCAATTCTTGTTTGGTTTTGTTTAAAACTAGGAAAATTTTTAAATAGAGAATCTATTCCTGATGGGCTAAAAAACACCAATACATCATAAAAAACACCTTCTAGGTCTGATAAATCACTAATAACTGTTTTATAAAACATTGCTCTAGTATAATTTATCTTAAGGGCATCTAATTCTTGTGGAATCAACGCTTTTAATTTATCTGAACAAGGCAACAAAAATGTTTCGTCTTTGTGCTTTTTAATCAGTTTTGTTAATTCTGGAAATGTCTTTTTACCAACATAAATTTTGCGTTTTCTATACACCACATATTTCTGTAAATAATAAGCAATTGCTTCAGACATACAAAAATATTTCATTGTGTCTGGAACTTTGTGCCGCATTTCATCAGAAATTCTAAAGAAATGATCAACCGCATTTCTACTTGTAAAAACAACTGCTGTAAAACTGCTTAAATCTATTTTTTGAAGTCTAACCTCTTTTGCAGACGCTCCTTCAACATGTATAAAGGATCTAAAATCAATTTTAACTTTTTGCTTATCTGCTAACTCGAAATATGGTGAGTTTTCTGATTTAGGAGTTGGTTGGGATACCAAAATTGTTTTCACTTTCATAGGTCTATATTCTTTGGGTGTTTTGGTTCTTAGAAGAATTCAAAAAAAAATCGTTACTCTTGGCTGTAATTTTAATTTATTACACTTCCTTAAAGTATCTTAAATTAATTGATGATTTTGAATATTAACACCAATGGCGCTATTTCTAAGGCGCAAAGATACAATATAAAATAAAATAATTCCTTCAAAATGACGCTTTTATTACTTTTTAAAACAAATAGGTATCTCACAATCAATAGTATGCTTAATAATAAAACTGATAACTGAAATAACAACAAATTGTAGTTTTTAGCATAAAATACTAAAAGCAGCATCGGAAACAATAAAACCGATATTGAGAATAAATAAGTTCTTTTTGCAAACACAACTTGATTGTACTGCTTTTTTATCTCAAATAAAACAGCTAAAACATACCCAAATAAGAGTTTAAACAAGAAAAAGAGCACAATTCCCACACAGATTTTTAAGAAAAGAATAAGCCCGTTAACTGGTATTAGTTCCGGTTTATAAAACTGAATTGTTAAAAAAAAGTATATAGATAGTATCAATGTCTGAACAGAAAATAAAATTACATTGAATCGATTTATAACCAATTGGTTTTCTTTTCCATAGTGCAAAAAATATCTTTTAGTAAAAAAAACAGCAACAAGTTCTACCAGCCGTCCTTTATAAGTATATTTTGCAAGACCTAACAATGCAAAAATCAGTAAAAAAACGATGGTTATCCAATCACTTCTTATCAATAAATTCATTGCAAAAAATTTCATATAATAGTGGGTCTGTTTTGAATAAAAACTTAACACAAAATTAGGAATAAAAAATAGTATCTTTGTGTTTTCAATAGAATTTATGTCCGACGCTTTAGTCATTATTCCTACTTATAACGAACGAGAAAATGTTGAGCTGATTATACGAGCTGTTTTTTCTCAAAAAAAAGAGTTTGATATCCTTATTGTTGATGATAATTCTCCCGACAAAACCTCAAATATTGTTACCTCTTTAATTGAAGAATTTAGCGGACGTCTTTTTTTGGAGGTTAGAGGTGAAAAAACAGGGTTAGGAGCTGCATATATTCATGGTTTTAAATGGGCTTTGAAAAAAGATTATGAATTTATTATTGAAATGGATGCCGATTTCTCTCACAATCCATCTGATTTGATACGTCTTTATAGCGAATGCGCCATAAATAATGCCGATGTTACTATTGGTTCTAGGTATTTAAAAGGACAAATAAATGTCGTAAACTGGGATATTAAGCGAATAATACTTTCTTATTTTGCGTCACAATATGTGCGAATCATTACTGGAATCCCGATAAAAGATACCACTGCAGGGTTTGTTTGTTATCGTAGAAAAGTGTTGGAAGCTATAGAACTAGATGCTATTCAATTTATTGGATATGCGTTTCAAATTGAATTGAAATTTAAGGCGTGGAAACGCAATTTTAACATTAAAGAAATCTCTATTGTATTTACAGATCGCGTGAGAGGAAAATCTAAAATGAATGGATCCATAATTTCAGAAGCAATTTTCGGGGTTATAAAAATGCGTTTAAACGGGCTGCCGAAAAAAGAAAACAATGAATAAGACACTTATAAAAAACGCCCGAATAGTTAATGAAAATAAAGTATTTAAGGGCGATATATTGATTGAAGGTGATTTTATTTCTAAAATTGGAGTTTCGTTAGTTTCAGCAGACAAAGAAACGCAAATTATTGATGCTAAAGGAAGTTTTTTAATTCCTGGGGTTATTGATGATCAAGTGCATTTTAGAGAACCCGGGCTAACACATAAAGCGAATATTGCAACAGAAAGTAAAGCGGCTGTTGCAGGTGGAATTACTTCGTTTATTGAAATGCCAAATACCGTTCCGCAAGCAACTACGCAAGAATTATTGGAAGATAAATTTGAAATTGCTGCCGCAACTTCGTACGCAAACTATTCTTTCATGTTTGGCGGCACTAATGATAATTTAGAGGAATTATTAAAAACAAACCCAAAAAATGTAGCCGGTATTAAATTGTTTTTAGGCTCATCTACAGGGAATATGTTGGTAGATAACGAAGAAGTGTTAGAAAAAATATTTTCTTCTACTGATATGTTAATTTCAGTACACTGCGAAGACGAAGCAACCATTCAAAATAATTTAAAGGAGCAAATGGCTATTTATGGCGATGATATTCCTATGAGTTTACATCATATAATAAGAAGCGAAGAAGCGTGTTATTTATCATCTTCAAAAGCAATAAAATTAGCCAAGAAAACAGGAGCAAGATTGCATGTTTTTCATCTTTCAACAGCAAAAGAAACGGATTTGTTTAGAAATGATATTCCGTTAAAAGAAAAAAAGATAACTGCCGAAGTTTGTATTCATCACTTGTGGTTTGATGATACAGATTATGAAGAAAAAGGCACCTTAATAAAGTGGAATCCTGCGGTAAAAACTAAAAAAGACAAAGAAGGGCTTTGGAAAGCATTATTGGACGACCGAATTGACGTTATTGCAACCGACCATGCACCGCATACTTCGGAAGAAAAAAAGAATATTTATACAAAAGCACCTAGTGGCGGGCCGTTAGTACAACACGGCTTAGTTGCAATGTTCAACAAGCACCTTGAAGGCAAAATATCAATAGAAAAAATTGTAGAGAAAATGTGCCACAATCCTGCAATATTGTTCCAAATTAAAAAAAGAGGGTTTATAAAAGAAGGATATTATGCTGATTTGGTACTCGTAAATCCAAACAGTTCATGGACGGTAAACAAAGAAAATATTTTATACAAATGTGGTTGGTCGCCTTTTGAAGGAACCACCTTTAAATCGAAAATTACACATACCTTTGTAAACGGTCAACTTATATATGATAACGGTCAATTTAACGACAACATTAAAGGGAAAAGACTGTTGTTTAACAGGTAACCTATACTTTATGAAAAAACTTACCGCTGTAATATTGCTTTTAATACTTGTAATTTCATGCACAAGCAATACTATTTACAAGAAGCCCAATGATTTAATTTCAGAAGATTTGATGGTAAATTTGATTGTGGATATGCAAATTGCAAATAGTGCTCGAAATACAAAAAATAAGGAAGGAATTCGTAAACTGGAATATATGCCGTTGGTTTATGAAAAATTTGGGATTGATAGCGCTCGTTTTGCTAGAAGCAATTTTTACTATTCAACCAAAATTGATGATTACAGCAAGTTGCTAAAAAAAGTTAAAGCAAAACTTGAAAATATGGAACGAGATTTTAGTGAGCAGGTTGAAATTCAAGATTCGATAAAGAATATAGGAAACATAAAATACCAACATTTAAAGGAAAGAGAAAAGGTAGAAAAAGAAATGATTGATAAAAGTGGAATTGTAAAATAATCTACTGTTTAATCATAAAATTTGTACAAACCCTTTTAATTGTACCGCTAACTTTAGTAAACTCAATTCCTGTTTCTTTTTTAATTTTTTCGTTTGAAAATTCAAATTTATTGTGAATAGATTTCGCCGAATGTTTTGTTAACAAAGGTTCTTTTCCAGTAATTTTAGAAATAACCGCAGCAATTCTCCACCCAAACTGACTCATAGCTTTTGTAACCTTAATCGATGGTGGTTTCTTACCAAATGCATTTGCCATTTCAGTAAAAACAGTTTTAAAACTCTTGCTTTCTGCTACCAAAATATAACGTTCATTCTTTGTGTTGCTTTCTAATAATTGAATCATTACAGTTGCCAAATCTTTAACATCAACATAACCTGTAATGCCTTCGGTATAATATTTCATTCCATTAAATACTTTGGTAAACATTTTACCAGAACCAGACCTCCAAAAGCCTTCCCCAAAAATAACTCCAGGGTTCACAATTACAGCATCCAATCCTTCTTGTGTTCCTCGCCAAACTTCCATCTCTGCACCATGTTTTGTAATTGCATACCCATAATTACTTGTTTCAACATTCCATTCTGTAGATTCATCAATTATTTTAGTATTTATTGGTTTTCCAATGGTTGCTATAGAACTTACATGACACAATTTTTTAACTCCAGCGGCAATTGAAAAATTGACAATGTTTGCCGTTCCTTCAATGTTTATTTTTCTCATTTGATGATAATTCTTTGGGTGAAAAGAAATCATCGCTGCTGAATGATATACATGAGTAACACCTACAAAAGCATTTTCTAGCGAAGTCGTATCAGTAATATCTGCCTCCATCCATTCAATTTTAGAAAAATAAGGTGTTATATCATCAAAATAATAAGAAAACACATGTTCAACCGCTTTTAAATTGCTTGTTTTTCTATGGATCGCTCTTACTTTTTCATACTTTTGAGTCAATTGCACCAATAAATGTGCGCCAACTAAACCTGTACCTCCTGTAACTAATATCATCTTACGAAAGTATAAAATAAGGTGCAAAGAGACAAAGGTTTAGAGTATAAAGGCAAAGGGTGAAAGATAAAAGGTTGTCATTCTGAGTATAGCGAAGAATCTCTTTAATTCTAAGATTAAAAAAAAATCGTAATTCTTCATTCGTAATTCTTCATTCATTTCTATCTTTGCCGAATATAAATTTTTAGAATGAAGAACTTTGTTGAAGAATTAAAATGGCGTGGACTTTTACACGACATCATGCCAGGAACGGAAGCGCAACTTTCTAAAGAAAAAACCACCGCTTATATTGGGTTTGATCCAACAGCAGACTCTTTACATATTGGTAGTTTGGTGCAAATTTTTATTCTAAAACATTTTCAATTGTGCGGACACAAACCAATTGCTTTGGTTGGTGGCGCAACGGGTATGGTTGGCGATCCTTCAGGGAAATCTGCCGAGCGTAATTTGTTAGATGAAGAAACTCTAGCAAAAAACATTGCAGGAGTAAAGGCGCAATTAGAACGTTATTTAGATTTTAGCGATGTTGAAAACGGCGCCGAAATGGTAAATAATTACGATTGGATGAAAGATATTTCACTCATCGATTTTGTGCGTGATACCGGTAAGCATATTACTGTAAATTATATGATGGCGAAAGATTCTGTAAAGAAAAGAATCTCTGGTGAAGGCTCAGAAGGAATGAGTTTTACCGAATTTACCTACCAATTGTTTCAAGGCTACGATTTTTATCATTTATACAAAGAAAAAAATTGCAAATTGCAAATGGGCGGTTCAGATCAATGGGGGAATATTACCACTGGAACTGAATTAATTAGACGAAAAGCACGAGGAAAAGCCTACGCAATTACAGTTCCGTTAGTTACCAAGGCTGATGGAACAAAATTTGGAAAAACAGAAGGCGGGAATGTTTGGTTGGATTCCAAAAGAACTTCACCTTATAAATTCTATCAATATTGGTTAAATTCTTCGGATACCGATGCTGAAAAATATATTAAAATCTTTACTTTTTTAGATAAAGAAACCATTGAAAAACTAACTTCGGAACATAAAGAAGCGCCTCACCAAAGATTATTGCAAAAGAAAATTGGAGAAGAAATAACTATATTAACGCACGGACAAGAAGCGTATGATAATGCTATAAAAGCATCTAATATCTTGTTTGGAAAATCTACTTCTGATGATTTAAAAAGTTTGGATGAACAAACCTTTTTAGATGTGTTTGATGGCGTCCCTCAAGCAACTGTTTCTCGAGAACAAATCAAAAACGGATTCGAAATTGTAGCTGCTTTTGCTGAAACAGGGTTCTTAAAATCTAACGGAGAAGTTCGTAGAGCCCTAAAAGAAAACTCGATTTCAGTTAACAAAACTAAAGTAAAAGAGCATTTTTTAATTACCTCATCAGACTTAATTGCTGATAAATATGTGCTGTTGCAAAGAGGTAAAAAAAGTTACTTTTTATTGAAGGTGGAGTAAATTTGTTTAATGCAATGAAGCGGTCAGGTTGATATTGACTATTTCAGTAGTTAAGTGAAGTTCGTTGTTTTTATAGTAGGAAGCAAACTATATCTCCAACAACAAAGTCTTGTATATCGCATCTCGCATTTTAGGGTTTACCTCAACAATATTGGCGTAGTCTTTCCATCTCGAAACTTTTTCGTGTATTTGAGTAATGATTTTGTCGGCCTTTTTAATATTCATCGCTTTAGCAAAAACCAATAGATCTTCTCTTTTAAAACCTTTGCGTTTCCCATTAATACTCAAAGCATGTTGACTTACCCAAATACTATTCGGTCTGTATGCGTGACAAATATCATAGGCTGGCGCCAACTCCCAATCGCTATCTTTTTTCAATCTAAAAGCAAAATTTTTGGTGTGATCATCACAATTTCTAGCAATAACATTAAAAACCATTCTTCTATACATTTGCTCTGCTTGCCAATATGGCAGGCGCAATATTCTCATTGTTTGAAACAATTGCTCATAACTAAAACTATGCATTTCATTAAAATCGTAATGTTGCATGGCACAAAATGTTTGGATATGATGTTTTTGATCACCTTCTATCCTATCAAAACGCTTGGTCATAAAATGAGCCCTTCCGTTTTCTTCTAATAATTGCGATTCCATCATTTCAATTCCACACGCTACCGCCATATTATAATACGCCATTTCAATGCGTCCATAGCCTTTACTTTCACCAAATTGCGCATCACTAACGCCGTCTAACTTAAGTAGCCAATGCTCAAATCCTTTAGGCGCATTTGTTTGACCAGAGCGAACTTCTCCTGTTTTTTTATTGAACGCAATAATTGCTTTTGGTCTTGCACCACCTGCCGATGTTCCTATTTTCAAAATTTCTAACATCGCCTGTTGTTCATCTTTGGAAAGGTTTACTTCAAAGTGTTCTCTTTTATGAAGCATTTTTTGAGCAATATTTACCAAGCTTTCTATTTCAATTTGAAACGTTTTTTTAGTTGGTTTTAACTGTGTTGGTTCAAATTCTAACGCACCCATACCTCGAGTTCCAATAAAACAAAGTTGTTCAATTGGATTCATGCTGTTTTCTGGGCGTCCGTTTTGTGCCAGCCATAAATTAATCAATTGATTTCCATAATTATCTGGCAACACATCTGCTAATAATCCTGGAAGTCCTTTAAACGTATCAAATTCACTATTTCTCGACGCTCTTAATTCTGGAAAAGAAAAGATTTTACCCGCTTGATTAGGTATTTTGATTGGCGCTAAATCCCAGTTTTTAGCGCTAAATTTTGGGTCGTATTCAAAACTGGCAAAGCCTTTGCTTTCGTCCCAAGAAACAGCGCCAATAATTTCTCCCCAAATTTTAACAAATGCTGTTGTTGTAGTTACCATTCGCTTTCATTTGGTTCGTTTGCTTGATTTAAACCTAAAGTTGGTTTGTATTTACTTGCGCGCTTTCTTTTTTTCTTTTCTAAGGCTGCTAAGACTAACGGGCTTATTTGTGTTTCAATTTTAAAGCCATCTAAAACGTGTAATACATTTAACGAACGAAGTATTTGAATTAATGAAATTAAAGAAATTGGTTCTCCTTTTTCAATTTGACTCACGGTTGAGCGATTTACTCCTGCGTCTTTTGCTGTTTGCCCTTGTGTTTTATTTTGATCTAAACGCTGATGTTTTAAATAGTTCCCTATAGATTCAATTATAAATTTTTCATTCATTGAAGCCCAATTAATGATGGTTTTTTCCATAATTATGTCTAATTATTGTTTATAATGCTATTATTTATCAACAAATTTACATATAATTTTTTGTTTTTCAAAACAAAACATCTATTTGTTGATTTTTAACATCTTTAAGGCATATAAATGGAAGTATTGATTCAAAAAACCAACATTAAACAAGTAAATTACAACCTCTAATATCAGAATTGTCAAAACGCCCTAGAACTTCAAAAGAGTTATCATTTATTTTCTTGCCCAAATCTTGAGTGGCTATAAAACTACATGAGTTAATATTTGCTAAGTCAATTACATTTATTCCGCCTGTTTTACCATTTGGCAATAAAGTAAGTGGGTCTTCGGTATCTCTAATTAAAATATCCATCCACGGTGGGCATTCAAACACACCGTTTCCTTTAGAATATGCTTGGCTTAATAATTCAGTCATTCCGTATTCAGAATGAATTTGCTTTGTATTAAAACCATTATTAAGAATTTTATGCAACTCGTCGCGGACGAGTTCTTTTCGTCTTCCTTTCATTCCGCCTGTTTCCATAATAATAACATCATTTAAATCAAACTGTTGCGATTCTACCAAATCCAACAAAGCGTAAGAAACTCCTAAAATGAGTAGTTTTTTATCATTTATTGAATGATTTTGAATGATTTTAGTCATTTTTTGTGTGTTTTTAAGAAAAAATCCACTTTCGTTATTTTTGCTTTTTTTAATTAAATCATCCACCATATAAATTAAAGATGAACCATCTCGTTCTAAATAACTTGGTAATAATGCCAATACGATATAGTCTTCAATATTTCCATAAAAATGAGAAAATCCTTTTCTGTAACTTTCTTCATAAAGAGAAGTGTTTGTTACAAAATGTTGACTTTGTGTTCCTGCTGTTCCGCTACTCAAAAAAACCTGCTGAATTTCTGATGAATTAGATACAACTTTATGCGTCTTAAAAAATTGAATTGGTAAAAAGGGGATTTGTTCAATAGACAAAACCAAGTTTACATCAATATTAAGATATTTAATAAAATCAGCATAAACTTTACAATTTTCTATTTGAAAATGAAAAATTTCCAATGTTAATTTGGTAAATTCTTTTTTTGATTGAATATTAAACAACTGCTCTTTCAACATAATTACTACAAAAATACATCAATTTTAAACATTGTTAACCACCTCTTTTAAAGTTTACTTTGTTGTTTAAATTTGTAACTTTACACAAAATGTATTTAAAAAAAACAATGACAGATATTCAAAAAACACTTGAAAGTTTAGGACTAAAAGAACTAAATAATGGTGTATCTACTGGTTCAATAAATTTTGGAAGCGGAGAAGTAATCGAATCTTATTCACCTGTTGATGGAAAATTAATTGGAAAAGTAACAACTGCTACAAAAGAAGATTTTGAAAAAGTAATGCAAAGCGCTACCAACGCATATCAATCTTTTAGAAAAATTCCAGCTCCACAAAGAGGAGAAATAGTACGCCAGTTTGGTAATAAATTAAGGGATTTAAAACAACCTTTAGGCGAGTTAGTTTCTTATGAAATGGGAAAATCGTTACAAGAAGGGTTGGGTGAAGTTCAAGAAATGATAGATATTTGTGATTTTGCTGTTGGGTTATCAAGACAATTAAACGGACAAACAATTCCTTCTGAACGACCAGAGCACGTTATGAGAGAACAATGGCACCCTATTGGTGTTGTTGGAATTATTTCTGCATTTAACTTTCCTGTTGCTGTTTGGGCTTGGAATACTGCTTTGGCTTGGATTTGTGGAGACGTTTGTGTTTGGAAACCATCAGAAAAAGCACCGTTATGTTCTGTTGCATGTCAAAACATTATTGCGGGAATTTTAAAAGAAAATAATTTACCTGAAGGTATCTCATGTATCATCAATGGAGATTATAAAGTTGGTGAAATGATGACAACAGATTCTAGAATCCCTCTAGTTTCTGCTACAGGTTCAACTCGTATGGGAAGAATTGTTGGAGCAACTGTTGCGCAACGTTTTGGAAAGTCGCTACTTGAATTAGGTGGTAATAACGCAATCATTATTACGCCGTCTGCAGATTTAAAAGTGGTAGTTCCTGGCGCTGTATTTGGCGCTGTTGGTACTGCAGGGCAACGTTGTACTTCTACAAGAAGATTAATTATTCACGAAACTGTTTATGATAAAGTTAGAGATGCTATTGTTGGAGCTTACAAACAAATAAAAATTGGAAATCCTCTTGATGAAACCAAACATGTAGGTCCATTAATTGACACCGATGCTGTTGATACTTATTTGGCTGCGATTGAAAAAGCAAAAGCAGAAGGCGGAAATGTATTGGTTGAAGGTGGTGTTTTAAACGGTGAAGGGTTTGAAAGTGGTTGCTATGTGAAACCTGCAATTATTGAAGCAGAAAATCATTTCGAAATAGTACAGCATGAAACTTTTGCTCCTATTTTATATTTAATAAAATATTCTGGAGATGTAGAAAATGCCATTGCAACACAAAACGGTGTTGTTCAAGGATTGTCTTCAGCAATTATGACAAACGAGCTGAAAGAAGCAGAAAAATTCTTGTCGTTCTCTGGTTCTGACTGTGGAATTGCAAATGTAAACATCGGAACTTCCGGTGCAGAAATAGGTGGCGCTTTTGGTGGAGAAAAAGAAACTGGTGGCGGACGTGAATCTGGATCTGATGCTTGGAAAGTATATATGAGAAGACAAACAAATACCATAAATTATTCTGACGAATTACCTTTAGCGCAAGGAATAAAGTTTGATTTGTAAGCTATTCCCTTTACAATAAACAAAAATCCATTAGCATAAAGTTAATGGATTTTTTATTGATACTTCACTTTTCTAAGAATTCGCATAGATTCTTTAAATAAAATATACGTTGTTTTATCTTCCAGGGCTCTTAAAAATGGTTTGGAAGATTGCAGCCTAACTTTTGCTTGTTCAAATCCGTTTAAAGCGCAAATCAAATACGTTGTCGGAAATTTTTCAAAGTCCTTATTTTCTAACTTTGTTAATTCTTGATTGTGTTTCGCAATTGAAAACCGCTAATTGTTGGCATAGAATTACTACCTCTTCGATAAAAAGAAGTTCCTTTTGGGTATTTCCATGCGTTTCTTTTAAACGATGTTATTTCAGGAGTTGGATGAATGGTTACAAGACCTATTACTTTATGTTTGGGCAATTTTGGGAAGGCTATATTTTCATACTGAATTTTAGGTGGGTTTGAAAAATATGCATTTACCAAATTCTGAATTTTACTGTCATCATAAAAATCTACACCTATAATTTTATTCGTTTCATCTTCTACTCCAATAACTATATATGAATTGTTTTCTGGGTTAGAATTAGACAAAGCACAAACATGTTTTAAAATTAAGCAATTATTCCTAGATATTTGCCACAAAAAAACCGCCCACTAACTAGGTGGGCGGAATTCAATTTAATTGACTATTAAGAAATAGTCAACCAAAAATCAACTAACCAAACTTTATTTTAATGCTTTTTTCTATCTTTTGTTCTTCTTTCTACTTTAGTACGTTTTCTACCATCAATACTTACACCTTTATCACTCTTTTTCGTTGAATCGTTTTTCAAAAACTGTAAGAACTCTCTTCCTGTAAATTCATAAGCTGAAGCTGAATCAACATGATATAATTCTATTACTTCATCATTTATAACGACCAATTCAAACTCTTCATTGCCTCCGGAATCATAATCTAATGTTAAAATTTTTAAATTATCATATCCTCTTACGTCAAACACTTCATAGGCCCCTACATAATCCCAATTAACAAAATCAATATTTGTGCCAAGTTGGTCTTCAGAAGAATAAAATGTTGTTAAATTTTCAGGTGTAAAAGCTAAAAAATTTTCATAATCAAACACATTAGCAACACCATCAATAGATCTATAGGTTTTTTCCCAACCTACATATTCTTGTAAAAAATATTCAATATTATCATAAAATAACTGATCGTAATCGAACGTATCTATCTGATATCCTTCTAAATAATACGTTACGTTTTGTGGCGCATTATATAATTGTATGGTGTTATCGTTTAATTGTGTAACTACAAAATCATTTAAACCATCTAAATCATGATCTGCTTCTAATATCATATCATAGGTGTCATAATAGCCTACTTGAATTCCTAAACCGTTTCCTGTTGCGCCAATACCAACAATATTATTGTTAGCATACATAATGCCATTTCTAAAAGAAAGTGTAAATGCGTTGGCTACGAATGGCACATCTCCCGACCCTGTTGTACTGTTATAATCTACATACCATAAATCATACTCATTTAATAAGGTGTTTAATGAAATTTGTTCTACTCTATCATCAATATGATCCGTTGTACACGAAACAAACAATGTTAAGATTAATGCGCTAACTACTAATTTTATGGTCTTCATAATTCCTGTTCTTTTGGTTATAATAACTTAATTTCAAATTCTATGCCAAAACAAAATTATTGTGTTTTAAGCATAAAAAAAACCGACACTAAGTGTCGGGTAATTCTAATTTACTCATCAGCGTATCATTGGTAGAAAACACTTTTCTCTTGAGTCAGTTTTATTTTAAAATATTTCTTGGTTTTATTTTCAATGAAACTAATTATAATTTCATCTGATGCCAATTCAAACGGGAAATTAGTATTGGATTTAATAGGAGGTTTGTTTCCGTATTCTTGTTCGGGATTTGAATGAAGTACCAATATTTGTTTTTCTTTGTTAATAATACTTCCTACTATTTGCAATTTTCCATTAGCTGTTTTTTTTAATTCTGGAATAATTTTATTTCCTCTAAAATACAGCGTATCAATAATTACTTCTTGGTTTGCAACAAGTAATTCAATTGTTGTTCCTTTAACTCCTTTAACGCCACCAACCCAATTTGTATAAGTTGCGCTTTCAATTTTAAATAGGTGCTTGTTTTCTAATGTTATTTTTGCGTTTTTGCATTCTGAAAAGGTTAATAATATTATAAAGTATAGTAATATTTGAATTGTAAATTTCATATTATTTGTTTTTATTTCAAAACTACAAATTCAAAATTGATGCCAAATAAAAAGCCCTACTAATTAAAGTAAGGCTATATTTATATTAAAACACTTCGACAAACTCAGTGTAACAATTTTTAATTTTATTAATTATTCAATGCTTCCGCACATTTTTGAAAATTTGACTTCGCTCTGCTTAGTCTAATTGTTCAATGCTTCCGCACCACCAACAATTTCTAAAATCTCATTGGTAATGGCTGCTTGACGAGCTTTGTTATACGTTAATAATAAATCATCTCTTAACTCATTCGCATTGTCGGTAGCTTTATGCATTGCCGTCATACGAGCACCATGTTCTGAAGCATAAGAATCTCTTATCGCCTTGAACAATTGTGTTTTTAATGATTTAGGAATCAACTCTAATACAATTTTTACTTTTGTAGGTTCAAAGATATAATCCGTATTATTAGATGTTCCTTCTACCTTTACAATAGGTAAGAATTGTTCTACCTGTGTAATCTGAGTTGCAGCATTCTTAAACTGATTGTAGATAATTTCAATTTTATCAAAAGAACCATCAACAAATAAATCCATTGCTTTTTGAGCAATTTTAGCAGTATTATCAAAAGTTAAATCATCAAAAATTTCATTGTTGCTTTCAATAACGTTGAATTTTTTTGACAACAAATCACTTCCTTTTTTTCCAATTGCTAAAACTGAAACTTCTTGATTTTGATACTTATCAGAAATTAATGCAATTGTTTTTTTAACAACTAAAGAGTTAAAACCACCACACAAACCTCTGTTAGAAGTTATTGCGATAATCAACACTTTTGAAACTTCTCGTTCTTCAGAAAAAGCACCTCCTGTGTCTGCATCTAAAGTTGCGCTTAAACTTTGTAAAAGTTCTGTCAACTTATTTGCATATGGGCGCATAGCAGTAATAGCATCTTGCGCTTTCTTCAATTTAGCAGCCGATACCATTTTCATGGCACTGGTAATCTTAATCGTTGAACCGATTGATACTATTCTGTTACGTATTTCTTTTAAATTTGCCATACTTCTCTTTTTGTCATTCCTGCGAAAGCAGGAATCTTTTTATATGAACTTTAATTTTATTTCATGAGATTCCTGCCTTCGCAGGAATGACAGTTTATGCGTATTGTGCCGAAATTTCTTTAGCAGCATTTGTTAACACATCTGTAACTTCATCAGTTAATTTACCTGATTTAATAACATCTAAAGTATCTCTATGCTTTGCATTTAAATACTCTAAATAATTAACCTCAAATTCTTTTACTTTATTTACAGGCACATTTTTTAATAGGTTTTTAGACCCTGCATAAATAATTGCCGTTTGATCTTCAACACTTAACGGACTTGCTTGTCCTTGTTTTAAAATTTCAACATTACGTTGCCCTTTAGAAATTACATTCAAAGTAGCAGCATCTAAATCTGAACCAAACTTAGCAAACGCTTCTAGTTCACGATATTGTGCTTGATCTAATTTTAACGTACCAGATACTTTTTTCATTGATTTAATCTGAGCATTACCACCAACACGAGATACAGAAATACCTACGTTAATTGCTGGACGAACACCAGAGTTAAATAAATCTGACTCTAAAAAAATTTGTCCATCAGTAATAGAAATTACGTTTGTTGGAATATATGCAGATACATCACCTGCTTGTGTTTCAATAATTGGCAAAGCTGTTAATGAACCTCCTCCTTTTACTTTTCCTTTTAAAGAATCAGGAACGTCGTTCATGTCTTTTGCAATATTATCATCAAGAATAACTCTTGCAGCACGTTCTAATAATCTAGAGTGTAAATAAAATACATCTCCAGGGTATGCTTCACGTCCCGGTGGGCGACGTAATAATAATGATACTTCACGGTATGCAACAGCTTGCTTAGATAAATCATCATAAACAATTAATGCTGGACGACCCGTATCTCTAAAATATTCTCCAATTGCAGCTCCTGCCATTGGTGCATAAACCTGCATTGGTGCAGGATCTGATGCATTTGCAGCAACTACCGTAGTATAAGCCATTGCTCCTTTTTCTTCAAATAAGGCTACAATACCTGCAACTGTTGATGCTTTTTGACCAATTGCAACATAAATACAATAAACTGGTTCGCCTGCATCAAAAAATTCTTTTTGGTTGATAATTGTATCAATTGCAACCGTAGATTTTCCTGTTTGACGGTCACCAATAATCAACTCACGTTGACCTCTACCAATAGGAATCATCGCATCAATTGCTTTTACTCCTGTTTGCATTGGCTCGTTTACTGGCTCACGAAATATAACTCCTGGCGCTTTACGCTCTAAAGGCATTTCAAAAGTTTCTCCTTGAATTGGACCTTTACCATCAATTGGTTGACCAAGTGTATTTACAACACGACCAACAATACCTTCACCTACATTTAAAGAAGCAATACGTTCTGTACGTTTTACTGTTGCTCCTTCTTTAATATCAGTTGAAGGGCCTAATAAAACAACTCCAACATTATCTTCTTCAAGGTTTAATACAATTCCTTCCAATCCAGATTCGAATTGAACTAATTCTCCGTATTGTACATTTGCTAAACCGTAAATACGGGCAATACCATCACCTATTTGTAATACTGTTCCTACTTCGTCAAGAGATGCGCTTCCGTCAAATCCTGCTAATTGTTGCTTTAAAATTGCTGATACTTCAGCTGGTTTTATTGCTGCCATTTTATTTATTTTTTAAAACTATATTCTTTTTTAAGCGTTAAATTCTCTTTTTAAGATATTTAACTTATTTGCAATACTTGCATCGTATTGAATATCTCCAATACGCAAAACAAATCCTCCTAAAATTTCAGGATTTACTTCATTTTCAAGAATTGCTTCTTTACCTGTTAATTCTTTAACTTTTAATAACACTTGTGTTTTTAAATCATCTGTTAAAGAAATAGCAGTGATAACTTTTGCTATTTGCTTTCCGGTTTCTGCATTATATAATTCAATGTATGCTGTTGCAACTGCACCGAAATCAGCCAATCTTTTATTATCTATTAAAACATCAATCAGGTTCTTAGAAATGCTATTAATATGGTTTTCGAAAATCGCTAATAATGCTTTTTTCTTAACGGCTGTTTTTATGATAGAACTTTCTAAAACTGTTTGTAATTCATCACTATCAGCAATAGTAGTTGCTATCAATTGCATGTTAGCATAAGTTTCATCAGCATTCTTTTGGTCTGCTGTTAAACTTAAAACTGCTTTCGCATATCGTAATGCTGCTCTATTATTACTCATTGCTATTTAAATTAGCTAATTGTTACTTCTTTTAATAATTGTGCAACTAATGCTGATTGCTCTTTATCGTTTGCCAATTCTTTACGTATCACTTTTTCTGCAATACCTATAGATAGTTCTGCAACCTGACTTTTAAGGTCAGCAATTGCTGCTTGTTTTTCTAACTGAATTGCTGCTTGCGCTTGTGCAATAATTTTATTAGATTCTGCTTTCGCTTCGTCTTTTGCCTCTGCAAGTATGCTCTCTTTGATTTCTCGAGCATCTTTCATCATTGCATCACGTTCTGCACGTGCTTCTTTTAAAACACGTTCGTTATCCGCAGTAAGGTTTTGCATCTCTTTACGTGCTTCTTCTGCTGATGCTAATGCGTTGTTAATTGATTCTTCTCTTTCGCTTACTGCACCAAGAATTGGTTTCCAAGCCATTT
Organism: uncultured Lutibacter sp.; assembly: GCA_964619615.1. GTDB lineage: Bacteria > Bacteroidota > Bacteroidia > Flavobacteriales > Flavobacteriaceae > Urechidicola. The sequence continues at coordinate 21,457 of CAZUFO010000017.1, forward strand.
TCTTTAATAAGAAAAATAAGATTAAAAACGTTAATGTAGTCCAAAAAATAAGTCCAATTGCTGGAGTAATTAATTCCATTTTAAGTATGTTTTATTTTATAATTAATTTTTCAAAAAATTAAAAAGCAGGTGCAACCAACCGTTGCACCTTACTTTTTTTATTTGTAAAGAAATGATACAACCACGGCAAATAAAGCAACCGCCTCAATTAAGGCAGCTAAAATAATTGCTGTAGATTGAATTTTACTTTGCATTTCTGGTTGACGAGCAATAGCATTCATTGCAGACTCTCCAATTTTTCCAATACCTAACCCAGCTCCTATCGCAGCTAAACCAGCACCTAATGCGGCAATTCCAATCATAATAAAATATTTAAAAAATTAATAATTAATGTTCTTCTTCTATTGCTGACCCAATATATAATGAGGTAAGCATTGTAAAAATATACGCTTGCACTGCTGCTACTAACAATTCAATAATACTAATGAATAAAGTAAACCCAACAGAAGCAGGCGCTACGGCAACTGATTTAAATACAAAAATTAAACCAATTAGACTTAAAACGATAATATGTCCTGCCGTAATATTTGCAAATAAACGTATTGTTAAAGATATTGGCTTCACAAACATTCCAATCACTTCAATAGGTGCAAGGAATATTTTCATCAGCACAGGTACGCCTGGCATCCAAAATATGTGTTTCCAGTAATTTTTATTTCCACTTACATTTACAACTATAAATACGATAGTTGCTAATGCTAAAGTAAATGAAATGTTTCCACTCAAATTAGTTGAAAATGGAAAAAAAGGAATTAAACCAAAAATATTATTAATCCAAACAAAGAAAAAGATGGTTAATAATAAAGGTATGAATCTTCTGTAATGTTTTTCTCCAATATTTGGGATTGCAATTTCATCTCTAATAAAAATAACTAAAGGCTCCAAGAATTTCGCAATTCCTTTTGGGGCTCCATTTCCGTGTTTTTTATATGAGCGTCCTGCTGCCCCAAACAATAATAATAAAACTATTGCTGATAAGAATAATGCAAAAACATTCTTGGTGATTGAAAAATCTAATGGCTGTACATTTGTTGGGTAGTGCTCAGCATCTAAAGTTAGTTTCCCTTCAGAATCTACAACATAAATTTTTTCATGAAATTTTACAAAATTCAATCCTTTTCTCTCAACAATATGTGTTCCATCATCATTATGATGAAACTCACTAGACATAAATGTAACCAGCCCTTTTTCTGTCCAAAGAATAACTGGTAAAGGAACTGAAATCGCATGTCCTTTCCAATCCAAAATATGAAAACTATGAGCGTCACTAATATGATGCATAATCATACTTGTAATGTCAAACTTTTCTTCTTCTGGTTGTTGCGTTTCTTCTGTTTGATGAGAAGCGTTATGTTCTTGACTATAAGCTGTTTTGTTTGATAAAACAAAAAAAGTAATAGTTAAAACTACTAGCTTAAAAAAAGGAGTTAATTTCATTACCAATCTCATTGATTTTAATTCTCTTAAAATATTTTGCAAATGTACATACATTTGTTTAATAAACAAACGGTTTTTCACCTTCATTTTATTCTTTCAAACAATTTGATTATTTGATATATTTCGAAGAATAAAAACAAGAAATATGGAATGAAAAAATTAAATACGGTATAATTTAAATTTGGCGCTTCATTAAAAAACAGTGGCAAAAAAAACAATACAGCAACTCCTGTTTTTGCTAAACTTCCTATAGCAAACGCAGTAAAAATAGTATCGGGTTTATTTAATGCTGCTTTTGTAACAAAAAAGAATAGAACAACCAATGAGGCAAATAAGAATATATATATACTGTAAATAGGATGAAAAAGTTCAACTTCCTTAAAGAAAAAATATTGAAAATATTTATGCAGTGCAAAAAGTAATATTGTAAAAATAAATGTATTCTTAATAATCCGACTCATAAGTTGGTTTAAAGGACGTTCACTCATCATTTCCTAATTTAATTGCTTGTTTGATTATGGTATATAAAGAGGCTGCTATAAATAACAACGATAAAAACAATGTAAAAAGACTATTCTCATTGGGAAACTTTTCATCTAAATACTGACCAATAAAAACACCTATAAAAATTGTGATTCCCATTTGAAATGCCATTCCAGAAAATCGAGTAAATTTATTAAGCGGTTTTTTCTGCTTTTTGGCTACCATTTTTATTCAATTCTTTTACGCCAGATTTCATTACACAAGTTGCATTAAATACTGCGCCAGGTTCAACCAGTAATTTATTGATAAATACTTCGCCTTTAATATTAGCCGATTTTTTTAACGAAAGTAATTCGGTTACCATCAATTTTCCTGAAAAAGAACCTTCAATATCTGCGTTTGCGCACTCAACATTTCCTTTAACAACACCGTTGATTCCAATAACAACTCTTCCTAAAGTTTTTATTGACCCTTCAACTGTTCCATCAATTCTAAAATCTCCTTCTGAACTTATATCACCTACAATTGACGTGCATTTTGCAATTATATTCCGTTCTAATACTTGTGGTTGATTGCTTTTTTTTTCTGAAAACATAATGTGGGTTTTATAATTTATTAATTGTTTCTATAACTTCGGTTGCTTTTTTACCTTCTTCCGTATTTGAATAGTTTAACGCTACAAATTCCAACGCGGTTCTAAATGCATCTACACCATCTCTTTTTCCGATGGCATACGCTCGTAGTAATTCAAATTTAGGCAAAATCGGCAAGCCTGTATATTTTTCAATAGCAATTTCTGTTTGCGTTATTACCTCATCGTATTTTTCTTCTTGATAAGCGTAATAACTTTTCTTATATATATTTTCTGGCGAATTTTCGTCGTCTTCGTAAGTTAACGCCTCTTCTGGATTTAAAATCAATTGTGTGTATTTCGAATCTGGATAACTAGCAACAATATCATCTTTCATTTTTGCTGCTTTAATACTGTTTGTTTCTAAATAGATTTTATACAAATGATATTTAGTTGGCAATATGTATTTTTCCTCTGGCGAAAAAGTCAATAATTCTTCAAACCTATACGTGGCAATTTTATTTTGTTTGAATTGTTCTTTATAAATCAACCCTAACTGATAGTACGCTTCATTTCTAACTCTTGCAATACTATCTAATTCGCTTTGTTCGGTAGGGATTCTATCTAAATACGTTGCTAAATCATACTTTTTAGAATCTTCTATTTCAGCTAGCGGATCAACTTCTAATTCTGTGCCGTCATTTCTTAAAACACTTTTGTCAGACAATCTCCAATTATCTTCTAAAGGTCTATTTCCCCATGTTTTTTGAAACTCTTGTGTGCCGAAACCAACTACTTGTGTATTGTAAAAATACCACTTTCCATTCCCTGAAGATTGATCATTATTCGATTCAAAAGATTCAAAGCCTGTATTTACATATTGTTCTGCTGCTGCTGCATCAGCCGCTTTTAATTGATCTATATATTCTTGAAAATAAGCCTTTTGTTGTTCTTCTGTCATTGAAGCAACACTTAGAATGCTATCGGATTGCAAACTAATCCTTTCAAAATAAATTACCTCTTCTAAGTTTTTACGCTTTCTAACTAATTTACGAATTCTTTTCGTGTTTTTATTCTGTGGTATTTGCAAAACGCTATCATAATACGCACCAGCAGAAACATAATCTGCTTTATCGAATTGTAAATTACCTAATTCTTCATACGATAAACCCACTTGAAATTGTTGTGCGTTTTGTGCGTGTGCAGATGCATCAAAATATGCTTCGGCATAATCATCTCTTCCTAATTTTTTTTGAAGCAACCCTGCATGATAATATAATTCATCTAAATAAGGTCTGTTTTCTCTATCGTCAATTAATTCGTCTAATCTATCTGCAATAGCATTCAAATCTGTGTTTTCTGAATGATTTTTTGTCTTTTCAATTTCCGCACGAATACGATATCTATACGGAACTTTTTTCATGTCTATTACTTTTTGAAAAGCAATATTTGACGAATCTAATTCCTGCATTTCACGGTAAATCTGACCTATAATAAAGGTATTTCTTGCTGTTTGTTCTTTATCAAAACTGGTTAATGTTGCTTCTTTTAGATGATACAAAACTTGTGGAGTACTGTCTAACGCTGTATAAACCATTGCAATTGCGGTTTGGGTTTTTTCTACAATTTCTTCGTCTAAAAATTCTTTGATTTTTAGTATTTTTTGAAGCGATTCTAATGCTAATTCTTCATTTTGTAAACGCAAATATGATTTTGCCTGCCATATTTTAGTTTCAGAAATTAAGTCTGCTTTTGGGTAATTTTGAATCACATAATTAAACGCTTCTAATGCCGGTACAAATCGTTGCGAATAATAACGAGACTTCCCTAACAATAAAAAAGCATCATCTATTTGCTTGTTCTTTTCTTTTCCAGATATATTCATGGAATGCTTTTGAACTGCTTTAACTGCTTTTTCTTCTGCTTTTTCGAAAGACGCATTAGAATTACTACCAAAGCCTTCAACTCCAGGAATTGCGAGTTCTGATATTTCTAAACGCTCTATAGGTAATCGTTCTCTGTAATTATCTTTATAACTGTAATACAATTCTTCAATACCGCTATCAAACGCCAATTGCCCATTGTAAAGAATATTGTATTTGGCATTCATCGAATGAAAACTTCGATTTAAAAAAGCATCTTTTCTTGTAGAACAACTAGCTATTAGTAACAATAGAAAAAGAGAAGTATATATATAGTTAGGTTTCTTCAAGCGGTTATGTTTAGTTCTGGTTTTAACTAAGTTATTTTACGAATATTGTCATAAGTTCGTAAAAATACAAATTTATTCAGAATAACCGGTTTTCCTTTTAAATAATAGCCTAACACATGCCAATTACAAAGAAAAATGAGTTTCTAACTCTTTTAATGTGGCTTCAGAAGTTTTTAAATCCTTAACAACATCTCCTTTTTCTAAAACAACAATTCGTTCGCAGACTTCAGTAATATGTCCTAAATCATGGCTGGAGATTAATACTGTTAAATCATTATCTTTTACCAATGCTTTTAACATTTGCTTTAATCTAATTTGAGTTGTTGGGTCTAAATTAGCAAAAGGTTCGTCTAAAATAACCACTTCTGGGTTTCCTATTAATGCCGCAACAATACCTGCTTTTTTTTGATTTCCTTTTGATAAATCTCTAAGGTATTTCTTTTTCCCTAAAATTTCGTCATTAAAAATCTCTTTAAATTGTTCTAAGAAAAAATCTATTTCTGCTTTATTTTGACCTCTTAAATCTCCAATAAAATAAAAATATTCTTCAGCGGTTAAATAACCAATCAAAAAACTTTCGTCAATAAAAGAGGATGTAAATGGTTTCCAATCTTCACTTTCATTTACCAAAATATCCTTGCTTTTTATAAACCCAGTGGTAGGCTCAATTAAATCTAAAAGAAGGCTAAAAAAAGTAGTTTTACCTGCTCCATTATTTCCAACCAATCCAAAACTTTGTCCTTTTGGTATTTCTAAATTTTCGATATTCAACACTTGAATACCTTTGTATTTTTTCGTTAAGTTTGATACTGTTATCATTCTTTAATTTTTTGTTTTTAATTTCTAGTGATGATATTTTTCGTCGTTCCTTCCTTTCCCTGTCGAAATGACAACATTATTTCTTTTCATCAAAAGCAGCAATTGTTTTGTATTTCCCTTTTTGATAAATGCTTTCGATTTTATTCAAAAAAAAGTTTTTAAATACAATCCCTAAAACTCCGCTACCTGCTAAAACGATTAAGCCTAAATTGAAACTCCCAAGTTTGTATGGAATATAGAAAAGAATCATTGGTAAGAAAATTTTTGGCAATGAAATTAACAATTGTGTCGGATTAAATCCGCTGGTGTTTTCAAAGGCTTTTGCTTTTACATTCAATTTGATTGGCACTCTGTTCAACGCACCACCAAACAAGGTTATAAATGAATTTAAGCCTATATTAAAAATGGCTCCTGCTGCAATCATCGCAAAAATATCCCATCCAAAATAAATATAGGGTACACTCAAAACAAAGGAAATAGAGACTCCAAAAACCATCAAATACCATTTCGATTCTAGATATTTTTTATAGGGTATATTCTGACTCATCAACATTTTATAATATTCGCTGTCCCAAGACGGAACTAATTGACCAAATGTCATTAAAAATCCGCCCGTTATAAATATAGAAGCAAATGCTAAAAGTGCAGGCATATCTTTATACGTGTCTTGCGTATAAAAGATTAATCCATAAAACAAAAAGAAAAACGACATCATTAAAACTTGTTTCGACCGTGCGTTTCTCCAAATCAACCGAATGTCATTTTTTAAGAAAACCGACACACTTCCAAAGCGATTCATCCAAGATAAATCTGCGGCATTTACTTCTGTTACTTTTTTAGAAACGGTATTATCTAAATAAAATCCCTTTCTAATATCTCTAAAAGTAGCGTAATACGTTAAAATCATCAATGCAAACGGAATTGTTACCAAATAAGCATGATTGTAAAGTCCGTTAAAGGCGACTCCGATTGGAGTCGAAACTTTGTAAATGTCAAAAAATTCAAATCCGATAGCAATGGCTAAAAAACTCAAAATAACATAAAAATAGAGGTTGCTTTTATTGATTAAAAAATTAACAAAATTGATGATATATGTAATAAATACAATGGAAAAAAACCAAGCAATAACTTGTAATGGTTGATAGCCTTCTATCAACAAAACAACCGAAAATGGCAGTACGATAAAGAATGTTTTAAAGTTAAAAAACGAAAGGGCTGTTTTTCCTAATAAATAATGAATTACTGTATTTCTTTTTATCGGAACAATCATTAATGGTTTAACATTCATTACTGGTAATTGTTGTAAAAAATATCGAATGGCAAGACTGAATAAAAACCAATAAATAATATAATTATTAACGGTAACAATTGGATCTGCGTCTGGTAGTGCTTTTTTAAGAATAAAAAATAATCCGACACCAAGCGCAATGGCAATTGCAGAAAAATATAAAACAGCAAGAAATAATAATATTTTGATCGCCAACCCTTTTTCGAAATAAGAAGACCTTCTAAACTGCTTCCATTCTAAGGATAAAAATTTTTTGATCATATAACAATAGTTAGTTTCGATTGATTAGTGCGCAAAGTTATTGAATTGTTACATATTTATACTCAGGATATTGTTTTTCTAAGATTTCTTCAACTTTTGAAGGTAATATAAAGGCTGTGATATAGATTAATAAAGTAAATATTGTGAATAAAAAAGCAACTAAAAGCGCGATTTCAAAGGAACGAATCATTTTTATTTGAACTCCTAATTGCAAAAATATATTTCCGAAAAGCATAATATTTCCCAACCTATAAATGGAATTTTCGAGTAACCATTTTCTGCCAGTTTTAGTAAATCTCTTCTTTTTTTTGGCTTGAAGAGTTATTAATCGAACAATCAAAACTACAAATAAAGCAATTGAAAAAGAGGGAATTATATATGTTTTAGAAAAAGTAAAAAACAATTGATATAGTCCAAAAAACAACAAAATAGTTAATATTATTTGTGGTATTTTAAAAAACTGAACGAAAACTCGCCAAACCAATTTCCAATATTTTTTTTCTAACGATTGTGTTCTTTTATCAACAATATCCATGAAACCACAAATGCCAAATTTCTTAAACGACTTGTCTCTTGCTTGTGCAAAGGTAAGTTTTGGTTCTTTGCTCCAAATAGTTTCAATATCATTGGCAAGATGATCGACCAATTCTGTTTGCACATCATAATGCTCAACGTAGTGTTGACGAGTAAATGTGTAGAGTTCTTGTATTTGAGTGTTGGTTAGTGTCAAATTGACTTTAGTTTTTTGTAAGTTTGAGAGTGTTTTTTATGCACTAATTTATCTAAAGTTATAGAAGTTCCAAACTCTCGAATAAGAAAAGTTCTAGTTAATTTTATTTCAGGGTTTTCTTCTAGTTTAGAAGCGATATGGTCAATTAATTCTATGCGAATATCCCAAAATTTTACTTTTTGTTCTTTTAGATAATCATCTATAAACTGTATTTGTTCTTTAGTTAATTTCATATTACTCCAAACTTAATTTAGGGTTTACAATATGTTGCATCGTTTTTAAAAACTCTTGCATTTCAGCAAGTCTATTAACGGTTTCTTTACTGCCTTGTTCGGTAAGTTTATAATACTTTCGCAATCTATTTCCAATATTTACAAC
>CAZUFO010000018.1:0-28474 GCA_964619615.1 uncultured Lutibacter sp.
GTTCCTGAGCTTACAAATCGAACTTTATCCATTGATGGAAAAGCATCACAAACAATTTTTGCAAGTGTGATTTCGTTTTTGGTAGATGCACCAAAAGTATATCCGTTTTTTAAGGCTTTTTTAATTGCTTTATGAACTTTTTTATGTCGATGCCCTAAAATCATTGGACCATAAGACAACACTAAATCAACATAGGTATTATTATCAACATCTGTAATTTTTGATCCCTTTGCTTTTTTGATAAACAACGGATTCCCACCAACAGATGCGAATGCTCTTACTGGAGAATTTACTGCTCCGACAAGGTTAACGAGTCCTTTTTTATATAATTTCTCTGATTTTTTGAATTGCATTATTACTTTTTTATTGTCATTCCTGCGAAAGCAGGAATCTTATTAATTTAACTCCCAATCTTTTGATAAATCTACCCAGTTTGGATTATCTTCTTCTATTAATTCAATTTTCCATGCTCTTTTCCACTTCTTCATATTCTTTTCTCTCTTTATCGCATCATTGATATACTGATAGGTTTCAAAAAATATTAACTTACCTAAGTTATACCTTGAAGAAAACCCTTTTATCAATTTATTTTTATGCTCAAACATTCTTCTTTCCAAATCGTTTGATACGCCTATGTACAAAACTCCATTTTTTTTATTTGTAATTATATACAGATAATACTGATGGTTTGTTTTAAACATTTCTTTTCATTTTATGAGATTCCTGCTTTCGCAGGAATGACAAGTCCGCTTCAACTTCTGCTCAGTGAACAGTTAAACAATTTAACCCTTAAACAGTTTCCTAGCTACTTCTTTTGCAAAATAAGTGATAATAATATCTGCTCCAGCTCTTTTCATTGACAGTAAACTTTCCATCATTACTTTTTCGCCATCAATCCACCCTTTTCCTGCGGCTGCTTTTATCATTGCGTATTCTCCACTAACATTGTAGCATGCAATTGGTCGGTCGAAATTATTTTTTAAATCACGAACAATATCCAAATAAGAAAGTGCTGGTTTTACCATTAATATATCTGCTCCTTCTTGATCATCAAAAGTTGCTTTTCGCATGGCTTCATCTCTATTTGCAGGGTCCATTTGATAGGTTTTTCGATCTCCAAAACTTGGTGCTGAATCTGCAGCATCTCTAAACGGCCCATAATATGCCGATGAATATTTTACCGAATATGCCATTATTGGCAAATCTTTAAACCCTGTACTATCTAGTGATTCTCTAACCATTGCAACGGTTCCGTCCATCATTCCAGAGGGTGCAATCATATCTGCACCTGCTTGCGCATGAGAAATTGTTTGTTTGGCAATATTTACCAATGTGGCATCATTATCTACATCATTTTCGTGTATAATACCGCAATGCCCATGCGAAGTATATTCGCAAAAACACACATCTGTAATTACATATAAACTAGGATAGTTCTTCTTTATGAATCTAACTGCTTGCTGAATAATTCCATTTTCATTCCAAGTTTCCGTTCCTTCATCATCTTTTTCTGATGGAATTCCGAATAGTAAAACTGCAGGAATGTTTAATGAAACTACCTCATCTAATTCCTTAGAAATTCTATCCAAAGAAAAACGTTTTATTCCTGGCATGGAAACAATTTCAGTTTCGATATTGGTTCCTTCTTCAATAAATAAAGGATAAATTAAATCATCAACCGATAACTTAGTTTCTCTAACCAATCGCCGTATATTTTCTGATTTTCGAAGTCTTCTTGTTCTGTTCATAATAATATTGTCCACTTTTTTCATGAGACACTTCAACAATCTCCATAACTATCGGAACAGTGTTTCATAATATTGTTTGCGATAGGAGATTACGTTACTAATTCCCCACAATTACGTTTTATTCAAAAATATTGATTTACCATTTTCAAAACACTTTCAATAGTTGGTAATTTTGCTACTTCAACTTTAGCAAAGTGTTTTTTTGCTTCAGTAGCAGTTGTTTCACCAATACAAAATGCAACAGCATCATTTGGCTGGTTTTCATTCATAAAACTTTCAACTCCAGAAGGACTATAAAATAATATTCCATTAAACGAACCTTCAAACTTACGCTCGTTTAATATTGTTCTATAGGCTTCAACTTCATTTATAGCAATATTATTTTCAGAAAGTATGGTTTTTAGTTCATCTCTTTTTAAACTTCCACAGAAATAGGTAACTTCTTCCAATCTCATTTTAATAATAAATTTGGCTAGTTCTTTTGCTGAATTTTCAACATGGGTAACTTTTCCTATTTTCTTTTCAATCAATCGTTTCGTTCTTCTACCAACACAATAAATGTTTGAAAATAATAATTCTGAGGGTGCGTAATTATGCAACAATGCTTTTACACCATTTTGACTTGTAATTACAACATTTTCGATTGATTTTTTAATTACTGACGGTTTCAATCTATTAAAGCGAATAGCGATAAAATCGCTCATTTCAACTCCAATTTCATCTATAAAAACATCGGTTTGATCAGAAGAAAGTTGTTTGGTTGACAAGATTCTAATTGATATTGGACCGCTAGCATCTTTAATCATTAATTTCTTCCCGCCTCGTTGTAGAATATCCATTGCACAACGTTCACCTAAATCTTTTGAATGCACTCTATAAGCAAGCTGATCCATTTCGATTTTTTTCTTACCATCTAAACTAAATAAGGCTCCTTTAAAAACAATCTGTTCATCTTTAAAATAAGCCAAAGCGCCAATTGGAGCAGAACAACCACCTTCAAGAACACGCAAAAATTGTCGTTCGATATGAGCGCAAATCTCAGTTTCTTCATGATTTAATTCCTTGCAAACTTCTAACAACTCTTTATTAGTTTCCAAAGCTGCTATCATTACAATTCCTTGAGCGGGAGCAGGAATCATCCAATCTAAAATTGCATGATTTCTAGGAAGTAGTTTTAAACGATGTAATCCTGCCTGAGCAAAAATAGCTCCATTCCAATCACTCTCTTCCAACTTTTGCAATCTTGTGTTTACGTTACCACGCAAACCAACTACCGTATGTCCAGGATAATGGTTTAACCATTGTGCCTTTCGCCTCAAACTTCCTGTAGCAATTACTGCTTCTTTTTGATGAAAAAAATCTTCATTATCTTTAAATACCATGATATCTAAGGAACCTCCTCTTTTTAATACAGCTGCTTGAACAATATTTTCTGGCAAGGTCGTTGGCACATCTTTCATAGAATGCACAGCAATATCAATAGTATCATTCAATAAAGCGATGTCTAAATTTTTAGTAAAAATACCGGTGATACCCATTTCATATAATGGCTTCTTTAAATCTAAATCGCCTTGAGAATCTATCTTTACAATTTCTGTTTGATGCCCTAAATGATTTAATTGATGCGCAACACTATTTGCCTGCCAAAGTGCTAATTCACTTGAACGCGTTCCAATTCTAATTTTCTTCTCCATTAATTATTTCGGTATTAAGACTAAACACTTTTTGCATCACTTCAATACTTTGCGAAGGTGTAGTGTTTTCATCTTTTAAGTGTTTTACAAACTGAGTTGTAATTTTTTGTATAAAACGTGAAGTTATGATTTCTGCTTGATTTACATCAAAATCTTTTATTTTTTTTCGGTGGAAGTCAATTTCATTTACTTTAATCTCTTCTAACGATTGCTTTAAAGCGGTAATTGCTGGTGTAAATCTGCGATGATTTAACCATTCCATAAATTGGTCTTTATAAATATCTATAATCAATTCTGCCTTCGGAATTTCTTGTTTTCTCATTGCCAAAGTTTCGTCTGTAATTGTTGAAAGTTCATCAACATTTACCAATGTGATTTTTTCGAACCCATTTAATTCAACTTCAACATTTTTAGGCATTGACAAATCAAGTATTAATAACTCCTTATTTGAAGAAACCATTTCTTTTGTTACTGTTGGTTCTGAAGCACCTGTTGATACAATTAAAATATCAGCCTTTTCAATCTCTCTTGAAAGTTCTTCATATTTTGCAACTTTAATGTTTGAATGCTCTTTAACAAAATCTATCGCTTTTGATGCTGTTCTATTAATTAAACACACACTCTTATTCTTAGTGTATTCTGCTAAATTTTTACAGGTATGTTTCCCCATTTTACCCAAACCAAAAACCAATATGTTTTTAGAATTATAATCAGGCAAATTTTTAATAATATACTGAACCGCAGCATAGGAAACCGAAGTGGTTCCAGAACTTAATTTTGTTTTATTCTTAACTTTTTTACTTGCTTGAAGTGCCAAATTGGTCAATCGCTCTAAATAAGCATTGGTAGCTTTTAACTTTTTAGATTGTTTAAAAGACTGTTTTAATTGCCCTACAATTTCATAATCACCCAAAATCTGACTCTCTAAACCTGTGGCCAATTTAAATAAGTGATGAATTGCTTCTTTATTTTTATAAACGTTCGAAACCTTAATAAATTCATCAACGGTTCCATTAGAAAATTTACACAACAATTTAATCAATTGAAAAGGGTGTTCAGCAAATCCTGTAATTTCTGTTCTGTTACAAGTTGACAAAACAAATAAGCCATCAATACCTGACTGCTTTGCTTCTTCTAAAAGTAAAAGTTGGTTTTCTTTCGAAATACTAAACTTACCACGCGTATGCACATCAGCCTTTTTATAACTAAGGCCAACATTATATAATTTTTGTAATAAATTATTCAAACTATTAATTATGATGATAAATAAACATCGCCAAAAGTACCAAGCGATAATTCATAAAAACATCGATATAAGTACTATTAATATCGATATCAGTTACACTGTGTAATTTATAATGATTATAAACAATATTGCATTTCATTAATTATCAATCAGTTTATCAATAAAACTACCACTTAACAAAACATATGTATATAAAATATATAGCGAAATAGCCTAATAAATACTAGAATAAAACAGTATTTTTGCATTCGCAATTAAGTGTAAAACTTACAAAAGTATCGATATGGAATTCAAACAAATAACAAAAAAAAACAACGATAAAAGTCCAACTTGTTTTCATCAAGAAAAAGATCGATTTTCTATATTACATTTAAAAAATGACACCGAAGAAAACCAACGATACTTTTATCATTTAGAAAATAATTACATCCAACTCTATTTTTGTATTACAGAAGAAGTAACTATTGCTTTTAATATGGAGCATTGCAAGATTGAATTAAATGCAAACGAATCTGGTTTAATATATTATAAAGAAAATCAATCTAATTTACTTTTTGAATTAGAACCTGATGCTGAGCTTGCTATCGTATTAATTCCTTTAAAACACTTTCATTCGCTGTTTGCGCATGAAGATAATTATTATTTCAACTTTGAAAATTTAAAGTTAGGGAAACCAATTATTGAAACCAAACCAACGAATACTTCAGTTAGAGCAATAGTTCATCAATTGTTTAATCAGAAAATAAATGATTCATTAAAATCTTTATATGTGAAAGGGAAAATATATGAATTATTGAGTTTATATTTTAATGTATCTGGTGAAAACGACACAGAACATTGTCCGTTTATGGCAGATGACGATACCGTGTTAAAATTAAAACAGGTAAAAGATATTATTGTGGCAGATATGGTTTCACCACCAAGTTTGGAAGCGCTCTCTAAAATGGTTGGGCTTAATATTAAAAAATTAAAAATGGGGTTCAAAGATTTGTATGGAATGCCTGTGTTTACTTTCTTATTTCATTATAAAATGGAGCACGCAAAAAAACTATTATCACAAGATGGAAATAATGTAAATGAAGTTGCTCTCCAAGTTGGTTATAGTACTTCTAGCCATTTTATAGTTGCTTTTAAAAAGAAATTCGGAATCACTCCAAAACAATACACCAAGCAAGAAATTAATTAAATGAAGGGAATTTTAATAATCAACTTAGGTTCACCCGATAGCGCAAGCACAAAAGATGTTCGAAAATACTTAGACGAATTTTTAATGGATGAACGTGTTATTGACATGCCTTATTGGAAACGTTTTTTATTAGTTAAAGGTATCATTTTAAATACGCGCCCTAAGGAATCTGCGGCAGCTTATAAAAAAATCTGGTGGAAAGAAGGCTCTCCTTTAGAAGTAATTTCAGAACGATTTACAAAAAAGTTACGTAAAAAAATTGAAATTCCTGTTGCTTTGGGAATGCGTTACGGATCTATGAGTATGGAAAAGGCATTTGCTGAATTAGTTGACAAAGGAGCTACTGAAATTTTAATGATTCCAATGTATCCTCATTTTGCAATGTCTAGTTATGAAACTGTGGAAGTAAAGGCGGAAAAAATTATTTCAAAGAATTATCCTGCTATAAAACTAGTCTCATTCCCTGTTTTTTATAATGAACCAAATTACATCAAGGCAATGGTTTCAAATATTCAGAATCAACTAAAAGGAGTCGATTTTGATCACATCTTATTTTCGTATCATGGTTTGCCTGAAAGACATATTAAGTTGGCAGACACCACTAAAACTCATTGCAAACTTGATAAATCCTGTTGCAGCACTCCTTCTGAAGCGCATAAAACTTGTTACAGACATCAATGTTTTGAAACCACAAAAGAAATGATTAAATTGCTAAATATTGAAGGAAAAACCTACAGCAATTCTTTTCAATCAAGATTGTTAAAAGATCCTTGGTTAAAACCATATACCGATCATGAATTTGAACGGTTTCCAAATGAAGGAATTAAAAAACTAGTAGTAATTACGCCTGCTTTTGTTACTGACTGTTTGGAAACTTTAGAAGAAATTGCTATGGAAGGTAAAAGTCAATTCATAGACGCTGGAGGCCAAAAATACAAACATATAAAATGTATAAATGATAATGATGATTGGGTGGATGTTGTTGCAAACTGGTCATTAACTTGGCAAAATAATTAATTAACTAAAATTAGACGCTATGGAATTCCTTTACCTTAAATCTTTACACATCATTTTTGTTGTAACCTGGTTTGCTGGTCTTTTTTATATTGTAAGATTATTTATTTATCAAACGGAAGCGGAAAAAAAACCGAGTCCGGCTAAAGAAATTTTACAAACCCAATACAAATTAATGAGTAAGCGTTTGTGGTATATAATTACCTGGCCATCTTGCATTTTAGCATGTGGCTTTGCTATTTGGATGCTCGTTCAAAATCCAGCGTATTTAGCAATGAGTTGGATGCTGATTAAACTAGGTTTTGTTGGATTGCTACTTTTATACCAATTATTTTGTCAACGTATTTATAGTCAACTTCAGCAAGACATAATTAAGCACAGTTCTTTTAAATTAAGAATGTTTAATGAAGTTTCTACGATCTTACTTTTTGCAATTGTATTTTTAGTAGTACTTCAAAGCACTATAAATTGGATTTGGGGAGTTGCTGGGATTATTGCAGTTGGCGCACTATTAATGTTAGGAATTAAATTATACAAAGGGATTAGGGAACAAAAAGAGATTGATTAATTTTCGAAAACAAACACTTCTCCTCTACTTTCAGAGTTATTACTTCCAATAATAAAGTTTGTGTTTTTTGGATGAATTTTAAATGTTATACCTTGATTTTTTAAAGATGAAATGTTAGAGATAATTTTCCTATAAGAAGTACAATTATTGTCAAAAATAATTTCCTTAATTGCATTAGACTTTACAAAATCTTTTAAAACCTGGGTGTCATCAACAGTTGAAAAATGAAAGAGCTTTGTTCTAGAATTACACATTCTTTTTAACTTATTATAAATGTCATCATCTTGCCCACAATAAACTAATGAAGTTGGTAATTCTGAAGGCGTTAATTTTTTATTATTCTTTTGTAATGCTTTAATTAAATACCAAATATTTATTCCTAAATTCATTACAAAGTCATACAATCTATTCACCTTAAAATGTTCGGTGTAAAAAATATCCATTGCTTCATGAAAATGTTTCAACCTTTTTGCGTCTCTAATGGTAGATTCACCTTTATAATGAATTATTGTAGCATCTGCATAATAATAATTTTGATACCCTTTATTTAAAATTTTATAACTCAAGTCAATGTCTTCACCATACATAAAGTATTTTTCATTAAAACCATGCACTTCGTTATACACTTTTCGGGTCATCAACATAAATGCTCCAACTAAAACCTCCACAACTCCAGTCTCGTTTTCTTTTAAATGATTGGCGTAATATTTTCCTGTTTTTTTACTTGTAAACCCTGTAAGTTTATATAAAGAAACCATTGGTGTTGGAATTCCTCTTTTACTTTCCGACAAAAAGCGCCCATCTCCACCTATTAATTTTGTCCCTAAGGCTCCAAAATTATGACGCGATTTTGCAAACTCTAAAATTTTCAAAAACGTGTCTTTTGCAACAACTGTATCTGGATTTAAAATAAGCACATATTGCCCTCTTGCTTTTGAAACTCCTTGATTGTTAGCTTTTGCAAACCCAAAATTCTCTTTATTTTCAATTAAAACGACTTCAGGAAAGTTTTCAGAAACCATTTTACAACTATCATCAGTACTTTTATTATCAACAACAATAATTTCAGAATCTAATTCTATTAAAGCATCTTGTACACTTTGCAAGCACAACTCTAAAAAATAGCGAACATTATAATTAACAATAATTACTGATAACTTCATTTAATTTTGTAATGAATTCTCAAACGGAATTCGGTTAAGAATACTCCTACCTAAAGTTACTTCATCAGCATATTCCAACTCATCTCCAACAGAAATTCCTCTGGCAATTGTTGATGTTTTCACCTTTAAAGATTCTAATTGTTTAAATATATAAAAATTTGTTGTATCACCTTCCATTGTTGAACTTAAAGCAAAAATAATTTCTTTTATGTTTCCGGTTTTTACTTTTTCAATTAAACTATCAATCTTTAAATTTTGTGGCCCAACTCCTTCTATCGGCGAAATCTTACCACCTAAAACGTGATACATTCCTTTATATTGCGCAGTACTTTCAATTGCCATTACATCTCTTACATCTTCAACAACACAAACAATTGTTTCATCGCGATTATTACTAGTACAAATTTCACATATTTCTACATCTGAAATATTATGGCAATTACTACATAATCTAATATCTTCTACTAAATTATTTAATGCATTAGCTAAATGATGTGTTTGCTCTTTAGGTCTTTTCAACAAATGCAACACCAACCTTAAAGCTGTTCTTTTACCAATCCCAGGTAATTGAGCGACTTCATTCACTGCATTTTCTAAAAGTTTAGATGAAAAATTCATAACACAAATGTAATAAATCAGTATAAAATATATAACTATTTTTAGTTTCTTTGATAAAATATTACGGCATAAAATTTTACTATTAAATACAAGTGTTATTTTTCAGTAAGAAAAACTAAATTTGTAACATGGAGAAAGATTTAAGTGATTATAGAAAAAATTATCAGAAAAGTGAACTGACAGAGAAATCTATTCCAAAAAACCCGATGGGATTATTTCAAAAATGGTTTTATGAAGTAGAAGAATTTGGTGTAACTGAAGAGCCAAACGCTATGACTATTTCTACAATCGGATTGGATAATTTTCCGAAAAACCGTGTCGTACTGTTAAAGAAATTCACTTGGGAAGGTTTTATTTTCTACACAAATTACGAAAGCGAAAAAGGAAAAGCTATTGCTAAAAACCCGAATATTTGCTTGTCTTTTTTCTGGCACGGATTAGAACGTCAAATTATAATTAAAGGTATTGCAGAGAAAATTGCAACAAATATTTCAGATGGTTATTTTGAATCTAGACCAGATGGCTCAAAATTAGGCGCATGGGCATCCAAACAAAGTAGTGTTGTAAATTCACGAAAAGAATTAGACGATTCCTTAAAATCATTTGAAAATAAATACGGAAATCAAGAAATACCTAGGCCAGAATTTTGGGGTGGCTATTTAGTAAAACCGGTGTCATTAGAATTTTGGCAAGGAAGACCCAATAGAATGCACGATAGAATCCGATATACGTTACAGAAAAATTTTGAATGGAAAATTGAGCGATTAGCCCCATAATTTTTTATATTTGACTTTAACAAAACAAGTCTATGAAGACACTTTATATAGTTAGACACGCAAAATCATCTTGGACTTATGAAGGTATTAGTGACGCAGATAGACCTCTAAAAAAAAGAGGTATTAATGATGCGCATTTAATGGCTAAAATATTAAAAGGCAAAATTGATCGTCCAGATGTATTTGTTTCAAGCAGTGCAAATAGAGCATTACATACGGCGATAATCTTTTGCAATGCATTCAAATTTCCAATGGCAAATCTTAAAATTAGCAGTTCATTGTATAGTTTTAGTGATGGTTATTTAGTTAAAACAATTAAAGCTTTAGATGATGGTTTTGATTCCGCAATTATTTTTAGTCACAACCACGGAATTAATGATTTTGTAAAGAGTTTTGGTAATAAATTTATTAAAAATGTTCCAACTACTGGAATTGTAGGAATAAAATTCGACACCAAGCATTGGAAAAGTATCAAAAGAGGTACTACTTTTATTTCTGATGTTCCAAAAGATTTTAAAGATTAACAGACTGTTGTTATGAAAATAAAAATATATGCTGCTATTGATATTGGTTCTAATGCCATTCGGCTACTTATCAGTAACGTTATTATCAAAAAAGGGAAAGAGCCACAATTTAAAAAATCTTCATTAGTACGTGTTCCCATTAGATTGGGTGCCGATACTTTTGTAACAGGTGAAATTTCTCCAGAAAATAAAAGCAGAATGATTGATGCTATGAATGCTTTTCAACTTTTGATGAATGTTCATGGTATCGAAAAATACCGTGCTTGTGCAACCTCAGCAATGAGAGAAGCTTCAAACGGCACTAAAATAGTTGCTGAAATTCTTGAAAAAACAGGCATCCAAATAGATATTATTGATGGTAAAACTGAGGCAGAAATTATTTTTTCTACAGATTTATCAAATGTTATACAAGAAGATGCGTCCTATTTATATGTTGATGTGGGTGGTGGGAGTACTGAATTTACAGTGTTTTCAAAAGGAAAAATTGTGAATACTAAATCTTTTAAATTAGGTACAGTTCGTTTATTGAATAAAGTTGTAAATAAAAAAGAGTTGTGGAAAGAGATTGAAAAATGGATTAAATTGAACACCAAAGGAATGAAACGCATTACTTTAATAGGTTCTGGCGGAAACATTAATAAAATTTATAAAATGTCTGGTAAAGCACCTGGTAAATCATTGTCTTACATTTATTTAAATGCGCATTATAAGTTTTTAAAACAAATGTCTTACGAAGAACGAATTTCTGAACTCGATTTAAATCCAGATAGAGCCGATGTTATTATTCCAGCAGCTAAAATTTATTTAAACGCTATGAAATGGAGTGGCGCAAACGAAGTAATTGTTCCAAAAATTGGTTTGTCTGATGGTATTATTAGAACGCTTTATCAGTCAGAGAATTAACTACCCAACTAACAAATATAACCTTATAAGATAAGTAAAGGGTTGATTCCTTAATAAGTAATCAAATTGTATTACGAACAATAATATTTACCTCTCACTATAAATATATTAACAAAAAAATAACGGTTTATTAAAAAAACTCATATATTTGTAATCGTTATCACGATTAAATAACTATTCTAAACTTTAGAATATTACTTTTTTACCAAATTAATTGTGACTAACTCAATTTTATTAACATTTCTCCCTAAATATTAGTTTAGGGCAACTATTTATTAACTTAAAATTTATTTAATGAAAAAATTATTATTATCTTCTATCGTATTGTTGGCTTTTGTATTTACAGCTAACGCACAAGATCTTCCTGAAAATCCAGAGCCAGGAAAATGTTATGTACGCTGTAAAACACCCGATGTTTGGAAAAATGAAGACGTTACTATTGAAACAAAAGCGGCTTACAAAAAAATTGTTACCCATCCTGCCGAATATAAGACTGTTACAGAAAGAGTTTTAAATAAAGTTGCTAGTACTCGACTAGAAATTATTCCTGCAGTATATGAGACACAAGATGTTGTTGTTATTGTTAAAGAAGCAAGTTACAAACTAGAAGTTGTTCCTGGTTCTTATGGATCTGAGGCTATTACGTATGTTTCGAAAGAAGATGGTTCAAAATTAAGAGTAATTCCTGCAACATTTTCTCCAGATTCTGAAACAATTGAAACTAAGCCTAAATCAGCAGTTTGGCAGATGAGCGACAAAGCACCTGACTGTACATCTAGCGACCCTAATGATTGTAGATATTGGTGTTATAAGCCAATTCCTGCAGAGTTTGTTACCATTTCTCAAACTAAATTAAATATTGATGCACATACTGAAAGAACTGGCGTTCCTGGTGGAAATAAGTCTTACAATAAAGTTGTAATTGACAATACACCTTCAACCAGAAGAATTGAAATACCTGAAATAACTAAAATTGTTAAAAAAACGGTTATGGTTACACCTCCAAGTGAAAAGATAATTGATATTCCAGAAGAATATGGTACAATAACAAAAGTGAAATTAGTAAAAGATGCTTGGGAAGAAGAAGTAACAGTTCCTGCAGAATACAAAACAATTACTAAAGAAGTATTAGTAACTAAAGGTGGATTAACTACCTGGAAAGAAGTTGACTGTGAATTAATCGAATACAATCCATTGCCAATCAACTGGAATTTAGGGAGTGCAACTTTAACTAGTGCCGCTAAAAAGATTATTGATACACGTTTATTACCTATCCTTAAAGATGGTGTTAGTGTAGAATTAGCTTCTCATACAGATTCTAGAGGTTCAAAAGCAAGCAACCAAGGTTTGTCTGAGCGTAGAGCACAAGCAGTAGTTAACTATTTAATGTCAAAAGGTGTAAATTCAAGCACATTAGTAGCTAAAGGATACGGAGAATCAAGATTAACAAATAGATGTTCCGATGGTGTTACTTGTACAGAAAAAGAACATTTAGCAAATAGAAGAACAGAATTTAGAGTTATTAATCAATAGATAAATAATCTAAATTTTTAAACTAAAAAAAACCACCTAAATACTTGGTGGTTTTTTTGTGCGTTTTTATTTAATAGAATCTTCTAATAAATTATAATGATAACTTGGGTCTCGCATTAAATTATATCCTTTCCTTTTATTAATCAACTTGCCTTTTGCATTAATAATTACGACCGTTGGATAAGAAGTGACGCTATACTTTCTAGCAAGTTTTAAATTATCTTTGCGTTCAGAATCCGTAATTAGATTCTTATTTCTTGGAAAGTCTGCTTCATATAATACAAAACTCTCATCTGTTATATTTTTAAATTTCTCTGTTATAAAAAAATCATTAACCAACATCTTACAGGGTCCACACCAATCAGATCCAGTAAAAAAAAGTAAAATTAATTTATCTTGATTTTTAGCAACTTTAACTGCTTCACCAAAATCTTTTTGCCAATTTATTTGTTCATTCTGTGCGAACAATGAAGACGAGCAAAACACAAACACAATAATTAATAAATTTATTTTCATACTTAATATCTTATAAGGAAACATCTACAAATATAATACCATTATTAAACGTTAAAATCAAAAATAAATTGAGTTACCAATTTAGCAACAACTTTTTCAGCAACTTTAGCCACTTTCTGCACTTCTTCGTGTGATACTTCATCAACTTGACCTTCAACACCTAAATCAGTAATAACCGAGATTCCTGTACATTTCATTCCCATATGAATTGCGGTAATAACCTCAGGTACTGTTGACATCCCAACAGCATCTGCACCCACCAAACGTACCATTCTATATTCTGCAGGAGTTTCAAAAGTTGGACCTTGTAATGCTAAATACACGCCTTTTTGAACTTTAATATTTAACTTATTAGCTGTTGCTTCCATTTTAGCCAGCATTGTTAAATCATAAGGTTCGTGCATATCAACAAACCGAGGGCCAAAACGCTCATCATTACTCCCTCTTAACGGATGCTCTGGCATCATATTAACATGATCTGTAATTAACATAATATCTCCCACACTAAAATTAGCATTTACACCACCAGAAGCATTTGAAACTATCAAATTTTCAATTCCTAAATATTTCATTACTCTAATTGGAAAAACAACTTGCTGAATATGATATCCTTCATAATAATGAAATCTACCACGCATAGCCAATACATTTTTTCCACCTAACTCACCATAAATTAATTCCCCTTGATGTCCTTTAACTGTTGAAACTGGAAAGTGCGGAATTTCTTCATAAGAAATTCTTACTTTTATATTAATTTCGCTCGTCAAATTTCCTAATCCGGTACCCAATATTATACCAAAATCTATCTCAGAAATTCCGCTGTCTTTTAAATACGCTACAGATTCTTGAACTTTATTCCACATAGTTTTTTATTATTTTATTAAATTCATTTCCATTTGAAATGAATGCTGCTTCTATCTCTAAATAACTAATACTTAACTTATTATTAAGTTTACCATAATCTTTTTCAGTAGTTAAAATTAGTTTATTTTTTGATGTTATTTTATTAAACTCGACATTTATTTTATCAACATCACACTTTTCAAAATTATGATGATCGGAAAACTCAAGATGCTTAAAGGTTAATCCTTTAGATTTAATATACGAAACCAAAGGTGTTGGGTTTGCAATTCCTGTAACCAATAAAATCTCCGTGTCTTTTAATTCTTTTAAAAGTTGACTTCCTCTTTCGTTTTTTACACTATCGGAATAGCTAATAGTAGTGAAAAATAATTGTTGATTTTTATTTAATTTCAACTTTTGAGCAATTTTCTGCTGTTGAATTATCGAAATGTTTTTTGGACACTTGGTTACTACAACAACATCCGCTCTTTTCGCTCCTCTTTTACTCTCTCTTAAGTTTCCTGCCGGAAGTATTAAATCATTCACATACAAATCATTAAATGGAGTTAGTAAAATATTAAACCCTGCATCTACTTTTCTATGTTGAAAAGCATCATCTAACAAAACTATATCTGGTGGATTTTCTAGTTTTTGCAACTCGTTAATTCCATTTACTCTCGCTTCATCAACTGCAATATAAACATCTTTAAATTTATTATAAAACTGAAATGGTTCGTCACCAATTTGGTCAGAATTAGAATTTTCATCAGCCAAAAAAAAACCTGTCGATTTTCTTTTATAGCCTCTACTTAAAACGGCAATCTTATACGTATCTTTCAATAAACGTACTAAATATTCTATTTGCGGTGTTTTACCTGTTCCACCAACACTTAAATTACCCACAACAATTACAGGTATACTAAATTTAGTTGATTTAAAAATACCCGCATCAAACAATTTATTTCTTATAACTGTAACTCCATCATATAAAATTGAAAATGGAAATAGTATTTTTCGAAGTGTACTCATCTATGCGAAAATACAAAACAATTATTATTATTCATTCTAAAAGTTTAACTTTGGGTTTTAAGCCAAATTACCTATGATAATAAAAGATATTACAACTAGTATTGAAGAAATCGCTCCTTTAAGTTATGCTGAAGATTTTGATAATGTCGGATTGCTTATTGGTAATTACAATACCAAAGTTACGGGCGTTTTAGTAACCTTAGATACGCTAGAAAATATTGTTGATGAAGCCATTGAAAAGAATTGCAACTTAATTGTGAGTTTCCACCCCATCATTTTTTCTGGTCTAAAGAAATTAAACGGAAACAATTATGTAGAGCGTGTTGTTTTAAAAGCCATCAAAAATGATATTGCTATTTATGCAATACATACTGCTTTAGACAATTCGATTGTTGGTGTAAATGCAAAAATATGTGAGGTTTTAGGGTTGATAAACACAAAAATATTAATTCCAAAAAAAGGATTGATTCGAAAATTAACAACCTATGTTCCTTCAGCTAATGCAGAAAATTTAAGAAAGTCATTATTTAATGCTGGGGCAGGTAATATTGGAAATTATGATCAGTGCAGTTTTAATACTGAAGGTTACGGAACCTATCGTGGAAACAAAAATTCAAATCCAACAATAGGCGAAAGAGAAAAAATTCACACTGAAAAAGAAACTTTTATTAGTGTAATATTTGAAAAGAAAAATGAAAGGGAAATTATTAAAGCGCTATTTAAAAATCATCCTTATGAAGAAGTTGCTTATGATATCGTTTCATTAGAAAACACACACCAAGAAGTGGGAATGGGAATGGTTGGCGAACTAGAAAAGGCTATGAATGAAGATGATTTTTTAAATCAACTCAAAAAAACTATGAAAACTGATTGCATTCGTCATTCAAAACTACGCAATAAACCCATTAAAAAAGTAGCAGTTTTAGGCGGGTCTGGAAGCTTTGCAATAAACAACGCTATAGTTGCTAATGCTGACATTTACATCACGTCAGACATCAAATACCATGAGTTTTATAAGGCCGAAAATAAATTGGTAATTGCAGACATTGGACATTACGAAAGCGAACAGTTCACAAAAAACCTTTTAGTTGACTTTCTTACAGAAAAATTTCCTAATTTTGCAGTCATTTTATCAGATAAAAATACAAACCCAATTTATTACAAATAAACATGGCAAAGAAAAAAGAAGTAACGGTTGAAGATAAGTTAAGAGCATTGTACGACCTTCAATTAATCGATTCAAGAATTGATGAAATTCAAAGTGTTAGAGGTGAACTTCCTTTAGAAATTGAAGATTTAGAAGATGAAATTGCTGGGTTAAATTCAAGAATTTCAAATTTAGATGAAGATGTTGCTAATTTAGAAACAGACATTAAAAACAAGAAAAACATCATTATTGAGGCTGGTGAATTGGTGAAAAAATATACTGCCCAACAAGATAAGGTTCGTAATAATAGAGAATTTGATTCTTTAACAAAAGAAATTGAATTTCAAGGACTGGAAGTTGAATTGTCTGAAAAAAGAATCAATGAGTTCAAAGTAAAAATTGCACAAAAGAAAGAAATTATTGATCAAAACAAAGAGCGACTTGCTAGTAAAGATGAGCACTTTAAACATAAAAAAGCGGAGTTGGATGATATAATGACGGAAACTCAAAAAGAAGAGGAATTATTACATAAAAAATCTCAAGAATTTGGAGCTGTTATAGAAGAGCACTTATTTAACGCATATAAAAGAATTCGTAAAAACGCTAGAAATGGTTTAGCTGTAGTTTCTGTTCAAAGAGGCGCTTCTGGCGGATCTTTCTTTACAATTCCACCTCAAAGACAGGTTGAAATTGCAAATCGTAAAAAAATTATTACTGATGAGCATTCTGGCAGAATCTTAGTAGATGCTGTATTAGCTGCTGAAGAAAAAGAAAAAATGGGAAAATTATTTTCATAACTTCCAAAGACACAATTCTAAAAAACCTTCTGAAATTCAGAAGGTTTTTTTTATGGGTTGATTTTATTTAACAAGTCCTGTTTAGCTTGGTTATCATCTCCAAACACCCAATTCAACACATTATCATTCCAGATTTGATCATATTGTGTTTGATTGATAATGTTTCGCTCTAAAGTTAAATCTAATAACTTTCCAGGATATGATGATTGCTTGTCGCTTTCCATTTCACCCAATGGATACGGATCATCCAACCCCATTAATATCTGATCAGAACCTTGACGGTCAACCATTAATTTGAATGAGTCTGTATCATGAACTAATGTGTCAAAGTAAATGTTTTTATGCCCAACTGCCTTTCGCGGATGTGTTTTACCTTCAAACAAATCAGGTCTGCCATCAAATCCTTGAATACGCCTTCCTAAATTCATTTGTGCCAATTGACCTCCATGTGCAAAACAAGTTCTGATATCTGGGTATTTATCTTGATAACCATTAAGTGTATAAAAATGATACGCATCTCCACATTGCGCCAACATCCAAATTAAATGAAAACGCCAGTTTCTATCTTCTAACTTTATCATTTTATCACCATCATACGGATGAATTTCTATTGCTAGTTTGTATTTATTTGCTAATTCAAAAATAGGAGCATTTACCTCATCAAAAATCACTTTCCAAGTTCCGGTTGTATCCATATAATGTGTTGGCAAACATAAAACCCTCAAGCCCAACTCTTCAACACAACGCTCTATTTCCCATAAAGCACCTTTTACAAATGCAGGTTGAACTACAAAACCACAAGTAAATTTATTTAAATGTTCTTCTTGTACTTGGGCATTAAAATCGTTCTGAAAACGCAGTGCGTCCTTCATTAAATCATAGGTCAATGCATTCCCATACAATTGCGATAAATTAAGCACTACTGCATGATCAATATTATTTCGTTCCATCCATTCTAATTTTTCATCTAAGAAAAAACTAGAATCCGTTACTGGCCGTTTCCATCCCTTTTGCAACATGTGTTTACGCTCCTTATCTACCCAAAAAATTTCTTTTTCGCGCATAAAATTTGGTATTTGCTCTGGATAAGGAAGTAAATGTGAGTGACCGTTAATTCTTATTTTTTTCATAAGGCAATATTTAAATTTTAAGTGTCGATTTTAAAAAACCAAAACCATATCCGAAAAACTGTGTACATGTTGTGATAATACTCAAAAATGCAACTTTTAAATTTCTGTTTTGATATAATGAATCAACAAATAATAATCCAAAATAAATTACAAACGGTATTAAAAAACACCAATCAACAAAAACCACTGCTAAAATAGCAATATGAAATCCGATAATAAATAAACTCGGAAACCAATACGTTAATTTTTTAGAATTAGGATGCTTTTTATTCAAAACAGGCCTAGCGGTACCAAAATTATACGTTTGTTTATAAAATTGCTTTAATGAACTCCTTCTCTTATGATATACATAAGCGGTTTCAATAAATTGAGTTTCAAACCCATTTTCCCATAATCTAAATGTTAGGTCAATATCTTCACCGTATTTCATGTCAGAAAATCCTCCTGTTTTTTCAAAAGCAACTTTTGAAAGTCCCATATTAAAACTACGAGGTTGAAATTTTCCAATTGCTTTTTTCTTTCCTCTAATTCCGCCAGTTGTTAAAACTGAAGTCATCGCATAGTTGATTGCTTTTTGCAATGAAGTAAAAGAATGGTGTGCCGAATCTGCACCTCCAAAAGCATCAGAAAAGTTGTTTTCCAGTCTATCACTTACATTTTTTAAATAAAATTTAGGTAATAAAACATCAGAGTCAAGAATAATAAAATAATTGCCCATTGCATGTCTCATACCATAATTACGGCTTTGCCCAGCACCTGTATTTTTTTTAAACAAATAAGTAATGTTCAACGTATTTATAAAAGTATCAATAATTTCTTTACAAGAATAACTTGAGCCATCTTCTACAACAACAACCTCAAAATCTTCTTTGTAGGTTTGTTTGGTTAAACTAAGTAATAACTCCTCCATTTCTTGTGGACGGTTATAAACAGGGATAATAATGGAGAATTGTAATTTCATTAACACAAATATAACTAAAAAAGCATCCGACATTATCGGATGCTTTTTATATTTAAATTTTAATTGTTTATTGGCTACTAGTTATAAAATTATCTACCGACCTCTAATAGGTTATTCTTCATCAGAAAAAGTACCCATCAACTTTGTACTAATCCCCATGTTTGAGAAACCTCCATCATGAAATAAGTTTTGTAATGTTACCATTTTTGTTAAGTCTGAAAACATAGAAATTGTATAATCTGCACATTGTAATGCTGAAGCATTACCAAGTGGCGACATTTCTTCAGCATAATTCAAAAAGGCATCAAATCCTTTTACGCCACTTCCTGCTGTAGTCATCGTTGGCGATTGAGAAATTGTGTTTACACGTACTTTATGATCACGCCCAAAGAAATACCCAAAACTACGGGCAATAGATTCTAAATAGGCTTTATTATCTGCCATATCATTATAATCTGGAAATACACGCTGTGCAGCCATATATGTTAACGCTACTATTGAACCCCATTCATTCATGGCGTTTTTGTTGTATAATACATTCATTACTTTATGAAAAGAGACCGCTGAAATATCCCAACCTTTCGTTGTAAAATCGTAATTAGAAGCTGTATAATGTTTTCCTTTACGTACGTTTACCGACATGCCAATAGAATGCAATACAAAATCTATTTTACCTCCTAAAATTTCCATAGATTGCGTAATTAAATTCTCAATATCTTCCATTGAAGTGGCGTCAGCAGGTATAATTTGAGAACCTGTTTTTGCAGCTAAATCATTAATGGCGCCCATTCGCATTGCTATTGGCGCATTTGTTAACACAAACTCTGCTCCTTCTTCATGAGCACGTTCTGCTATTTTCCAAGCAATAGAATCTGAGTTTAAAGCTCCAAAAATAATTCCCTTTTTTCCTTTTAATAAATTATACATAATATAGTCGTTTGGTGTTTGTAATTATAATTTTAATACAAAGATAACAATTAGTTTAACAATTCTTTAGCATGTGCTAATGCTGAATTTGTAAGGTTTTTACCGCCTAACATTTCAGCAATTTCATCAATTCGCTCTTTTTCTGATAACTGTTTTAGTTGTGTTTCAATTTTTCCTAAAACCTCTTCTTTGTATACTTTATAGTGATGTTTTCCTTTCGCTGCAATTTGTGGTAAATGAGTAATACTCAATACTTGCATGTTTTTACTCATACTCATCATAACATCAGCCATTTTATTAGAGATTTCACCAGAAACACCTGTGTCAATTTCATCAAAAATTATGGTTGGTAATTTTATATAGTTTGATAAAATAGATTTCACCCCAAGCATTATTCTTGAAAGTTCACCCCCGGAAGCCACTTTTTTAAGCTCTCCAAAATTGACTCCTTTGTTTGCTGAAAACAATAATTCTAAGTTGTCTTTTCCATTTGAAAGAAATTTTTCACCCGTTGATAATCTAAATTTAAAACGGGTATTTTCCATTCCTAAATTTGATAGAATTGCTTCTAATTTAGTTACTAAAAGAGGAATTGCTTTAGAACGGTTGTCATGAATTTTATTAGATAACGTATTTAAATTATAAATTACCTTTTCTATTTCTTTTCTTTTTTCAGCAATAACTTTGGAAGAATTTTCTACCAACGCAACTTTTTCTGATAAACCCTCTTCTAAAACTAACAGTTCCTCAATCGAATCAACTGCATGTTTTTTAAATAAATCGTAAATTAATTGTAGGCGATCGTCCAATCGTTCAATTTCAGACGGATTGTAAATAACACGTTCATTTTCAATTTCAACTTCTTGAATAATGTCTTTCAATTCAATTTCTATACTTTCTATTCTTTGAGCCAATTGCTCATATTCTTTTGAAAAAATTGCGGTATTATTTAATTTAACTTTGAACATACCAATCAAATTAATCAAGCCATATTCTTCATTATCAGAAATTTGTAAAGATTCAGTTAAATTTGATTTTATAGTTTCTACATTATTCAACAAAATTAACTCCTGTTCAATACTATCTTGTTCTCCTATTTTTAAATTGGACGATTTCAATTCATTAAATAAATACAAATTATATTCATATTGTTCTTTTTCTTCTTTTTGTGAAGTCATTAACTCCTCTAATTCATCATTTAGTTTTTTATAAATAATCAATCCTTTTTTATAGGATTCTAATTGTTTAAAATTTGAAGCCAAAGCATCAATAATTTTAAATTGAAAATTGGTATCTGAAAGTGCTAAAGTTTGATGTTGTGAATGCACATCAATTAATTGATCACTCAACTTATTTAATACATTTAACGTTGTTGGAGTATCATTTATAAATGCACGAGATTTACCGCTAGGTAAAATTTCACGTCGTAAAATAGTTTGGGATTCAAAGTCTAAATCTTCTTGTTCAAAAAAAGATTCTAAATCATAATTATCGATTGTAAATTCAGCTTCAACGGTACATTTTTTATCTTTTTGTTTCAAAAAAGTCACATCGGCTCTATTTCCTAAAACTAAACCTAACGCACCTAATAAAATTGATTTTCCAGCGCCAGTTTCACCAGTAATAATAGAGAATCCATTATCAAACCTTACGTTTAATTCTTCAATAAGAGCATAGTTTTTTATAGAAAGTGATGTTAACAATGAACGAAAATATTTAGTAAAAACTAATTAATAGAATTCCATTTCGATAAATTTGAAGGTGAAATTCTTGCCAAATCATCCACTAATTTACTCGTTTCAAATCGCGGACCATCGGAGAAAATTTCAACAATCTCATCCGCTTTAGAATCCATAAAAAATCGAATTAACAAAGCGTTTGGAGTTCTACTATGAATACTAATTAAAGATTGAATAGCCTCCTCTATATTACGTTTTGCGTTTGATTTATCTGAAGACATTAAATCTAAGCCTTGCATATGATAATTATACATTGCCGATCGGTAACCATCATAAAAACCTGACAAAATATCTGTAATTATTTTATATCGAGTGGCACCACTATTAGTACTACTCCAACCAATATACCCACTTTGTTGCGCTTGATTCATTACATTTTCAGCGTCATCATAATATTCATTACCACCATGCATTGCAAAAGTATCAGCATCTAAACCTAAAATTAAATAAACATAATAGGTAACTACAGATACCAAATTAGAATCAAATCCATTCGGATTGTATTGAAAATTTTCAAACTCAGTATATCTAAAAGAAAAATCGGTGTCTCTAAAATTTAATACTGGTGTTAAATAAGATGAATCATATACTGGACGTGAAGATTGCACTTGAATATTACCTACAAATTCTGTACTTGAAGGTTGCTCAGTTATGGTTAAAATAAACGAACAATCAATTCTTTCTTGTTGCTTAAATCTTTTATTTGTCCACTTTTTTTGATTGATAAATTCATTTAATGAACGCTCTAATGTTTCAAAAACTTGCTTATTTGATCCTGAAATATTATCAGAATTAATAGTAATAGTTGCACGCAACTCTTGTGAATTGACTTGCAACGTAATTAAAAACGCGAAGAGTATTTTTAGTAATTTATCCATTAAACCTTTCCTGTATTTCGTTAAAAATGTCTTGAGCAACTAATGCTTTAGATTTTAGAGCAAATTCGGAAATATTTTCGGATTTATCAATAATTGAGACCTTATTTGTTTCTTTTTTAAATCCAGCACCTTTATCTTGCAGTGAATTAAGTACAATTAAGTCTAGGTTCTTTCTTCTTAATTTACCAATTGCATTTGGCACTTCACTATCAGTTTCTAGAGCAAAACCGACTAAAAACTGTTTGGTTTTTATTGCTCCTAAAGAAGCTAAAATATCCTTAGTTTTTTCAAATTCAATATTCATTACAGCGTCATTCTTCTTTATTTTCTTATCAGCTACTTGTGACGGTTTGTAATCAGCGACTGCAGCAGATAAAATAGCAATATCAGAATTTTTAAAGTGTAAATGTACAGCATCATACATTTCTTGAGCGCTCACAACATCGATTCTGGTTACTAATGAATGCTCAATTACTTCATTTGAAACTCCTGAAACCAACACTACTTTAGCTCCTAAATTTGCTGCGACTCTAGCCAATTCAAATCCCATTTTACCAGATGAGTGATTCCCAATAAATCGAACAGGATCAATTGCTTCAAATGTTGGACCTGCAGTAATTAATACTATTTTTGTATGTAAAGGCAATTGAGATAACGTGTCAGATTCAATAAACTTAATGATGTTTTCTGGCTCAGCCATTCTCCCTTCCCCAACCAACCCACTTGCTAACTCTCCACTTTCAGCAGGAATACAAACATTTCCAAAATTTTCTAGTTTTGCTATACTTTCAATAGTTGAAGGGTGTTTATACATATCTAAATCCATTGCAGGCGCAAAATAAATTTTACACTTTGCAGATAAATAGGTTGCTAGTAATAAATTATCACTAGTACCATTCGACATTTTAGATAGTGTATTTGCAGTTGCAGGTGCAATAATCATTAAGTCTGCCCAAAGGCCTAAATCTACATGATTGTTCCAAAGTTCATTTTCGTTTTCTTTATCAAAAAAAGCTGAAAGTACGGGGTTTTTGGAAAGCGTAGCTAATGTAAGTGGTGTTACAAAATCTTTAGAAGCAGGTGTCATGACCACTTGGACTTGAGCACCTGCTTTTATAAGTAAACGTACTAAATGTGCAGTTTTATAAGCGGCAATTCCAGCTGTAACGCCAATAAGAATATTTTTTCCGCTTAAAATAGACATTTAATTATTTCGTTTCTTGTTTTCTGTGATATGTACGGTTTTCTAACCATTCTTCAACAGCAATGGCTGTTGGTTTAGGTAAACGCTCATAAAACTTAGACACTTCAATTTGTTCTTTGTTTTCGAAAACTTCTTCTAAACTATCATTATGTGTAGCAAACTCTTCTAGTTTATCAACCAATTCGTTTTTTAAATCTGCATTGATTTGAGTTGCTCTGTTTGCCATAATCACAATTGCTTCATACAAATTTTCAGTTTCTTTTTCAACTGCTTCTCTGTTGTAAGTGATTGTAGATAATGGTGCTTTTGAATTTTTATAATCCATCTTATTCTAATTTTCAAATGAGGCAGCCAATTCATCATAGGCTGCAATTTCTTTATTTAAATCCTTTAATTTTTTATCTGAATCTTCTAAAAATTCAGAATTCGGATAACTTTTTTTAAACTTATCGTAAAACTTAACTGCATTTCTTACACGTTCAGGTTTTTTTGTAAAAACACTACGCATTCCTAATTCATAGGCAGAACTGAATTTCAAATACATTGCCTCTTCACGGTATTTGGTGCCTAAATAATCTCCGATTAAATTATCAAATGCTGTAATAGCAGCATTAAAATCTTCAATATGGTAATATTGTTTTGCTATTTCAAATGCCTTTGTTTCTAATTTATAACGCAACTCTTGCACTACTCTATTTGCGTCTTCAATTCTTTCTGAATCCGGATATGTATCTATAAAACTTTGCATTGACACCAATGCTTCATCTGTTGCTGTTTGATCTAAACTATAAACAGGTGAATCTAAATAATAACTATGTGCTGCCAAATACGCCGCTTCCTCTCTCTTTGTACTTTTTGGGTAATTGTTTACAAAACGTTCAAAATAATAAGAAGATAAGTGGTATTGTTTTGTTTGATAGTATGCATCACTAATCATAAACTGAATACGTTCCATCTGAGGTTTCCCTCTATAACCTGGGGTTATTTTTTCGAACAATGCAATAGATTTACCGTACTTTTTTGTGTTATACATTTCTGTAGCCATTTTGTACTGCTCCTCAATAGTTCCTTTATTAAGAACTTTATGATATTCGCCACAGGAAATAAGCGTCATTACTAACAACAAAAGTATCCCTGTATTTTTAAATTTAGACATTCGGCAAAATTAGGTATTTATTATGGATTATTAAAATGATTTTTTATATCATTTATTTTGAACAAAAATAACTCAGAATTACTACAAACATTGAAGTGTGCTCATAATTGTTTGTTAATTATTTAAATTTTGAAGCCCGCTAAAAATTGTCAATAAAATTCGATATTTTTTGCTCTAAATTTAGAGTCGATTTTACCAATGGTAACCTAACTGAATTACCACAAATACCAATCTTTTTTAACATCGATTTTATTCCTCCTGGGTTTCCTTCTTCATAAATTAAATGAATACACGGCTTTAGCATTTCTTGAATTTTAGCTGCCTTATTAGATTCTCCTTCCAAACCAAGTTGTATTAAATTTGAAAAAACTTTAGGCAAACCTTGCCCGATTACACTAATTACACCTACACCACCCGCTAAAGTCATAGACAAGGCAATCTCGTCATCACCAGAGATTACTAAAAAACTTTTTGGCTTGTTTTTTATCAATTCTTTTGCTTGGTCAATATCACCAGCAGCTTCTTTAATTCCTATAATATTTTCAAAATCATTTGCTAAACGAATAACAGTTTCCGGGTTCATATTTTGTGCCGTTCGACCCGGAACATTATATAGAATTATTGGCAATGGACTTGCTTCTGAAATTGCTTTAAAATGCTGATAAACACCTTCTTGTGTTGGTTTATTATAATATGGCGAAACAGATAATATGGCATCAATACCTGACAAATCAAGCGTTTTAAGTTCTTCTACAACACCCCAAGTGTTATTACCTCCAACACCTAAAACCAAGGGTAAGCGTTTGTTATTAACAGCAATAATTTTCTGTTTTACTTTTTCTTGTTCCTCTATTTTTAACGTCGCTGGTTCGCCAGTTGTACCCATTACTACTAAATAGTTAATGTTATTTTCAATTTGAAAATTTACTAACTTTTCTAAAGCATCATAATCTACTGATTTATCATCTTTAAAAGGCGTGATTAGTGCTACTCCAGTACCATAAAATTTTTGCATCATATCTTGTTTAATATCTTTAAATACTTTTTCAGTTCGGTATTGAAAGTAGTATAATTATTCTTTTTTACGTCAATCATTAGGTCATAAATATGTTTATTATCATCTATAAACCCAACTTTAAAATTTGCATTTGATTTAACGGCAAGATTATTCAAGTAAGTGTTGTTACTCACATAATTTATTAACAAATCAATCGGTTGAATTATTATTTTTTTTACGTCCTTATTCTTGAAATTTCCAAAAATCCCAAAATCCTTTTTTGAAATACAATTTTGGCAATCATCCTTTTTATCAATCTTTTCTCTAAAAAGAATTATATGATTATCTAAACTTTTAACATTAAACTCTTCATTAATAGTTTTAAGTAAATCAGTAGGTGTGTTTTTATCAACCAACAATAAAATAGTTTTAATTTTAGCATTAGATGTAGCGTTTACTTCAATATTTTTTTTAAGAAACTTCCTTGTTTTCCGTTTAACATTTTTACGCTTAAAATCACTTAAAATCATTTCCAAATTCTTATGATGCAAAAATAAAAAATAACTTTGTAAAAAATCATTTCGAAGAGCAGTTTGTAATATATTTGAAAATATACGTCTAAAAATTTAATAATTGATAATTATGTTTATAAAAAACTTATTAATTTTAAGAATAGTAGTAGCGACTTTATTTTTACAAACATTATATTTTAAATATTAGTGCGCATCCAGACAGCGTGTATATTTTTACTCAGGTTGGTTTAGAGCCATTTGGAAGGATAGGAATTGGCGTTTTAGAGTTGATTTCTGCTATTTTAATTCTGAACACTAAGACTATTGGGCTGGAGTATTATTAACAATTGGCATTATATCTAGCGCTATTATGATGCATCTTACGCAACTCGAAATTGCAATAAACAATGATGGTGAACTCCTATTTACATGGGTTTACTAGTGTTGCTTTTAAGCATGATTATCTTAATTAATCAACGGAAAAACATATCAATTATCGGCAAAAACTTTAGTTTGCATTTAACAAAAAAAATGCTATATTTATCCTCTTAAAAAATAGAACATAATTATGGGAAGACCTCCAACAAGACCAGCTAAATTAAGAGATGGCTTTTACATAGAAGTTAGAAATAAAGGTGCTAAAAGTGGTATCAAAATTAGAAGAGACAACAAGAATGATATGCTTGAAGCTGTTTCTGAATATCGCCGTATAAAAGAAATTATTATTTTAGGAGAATCTATTAATGATAAATGGGTTGAAAAACCTAAACAAGCAGTTTAATCTAAAAACTGTTCCTTTTTCAAAACAACTTTCACTTATTTTTAGTAATCATATATCGACAAATTAAATATTGTGCAGATATATAAGTTATCATAATCACTATTGGGTAAAACCCTTTCGGTTCATAAAATTTATTAATTGCCAAAATACTGTCAGAAAGTATAAAGAATAATGCTCCAAAAAGTAATATTAAAGAGTTTCTTGATTTTTCTATTCGGTAGTTTAAAAAACTTACTGTCCCAAAAATTGATATGACCATTCCATAAATTATTACCGGAATCAGCATTTCTCCAAGAGTATCTATTAACAAATAAATCAGTCCGAAAAACACTCCTACAAAAGGGATAATTGCTGCAATTTTATCTTTTAGATTACTCTTTGCTAATTGTTTTATAACGATAATTATATATAATATATGTGCTGTTAGAAAAGAGGCTAAACCGAGCATAAAATTCAATTCAGCATCAGAAATTAAAAGGACATCCCCTAAAAAAGAAAATGCTAAAGCCACAACAAAAAGACGGTTTATTACTTGAACTGAATTCAGATAATAAACCATCAATAAAGGTATAATAAATGGTTTTGAATAAATAACTACAACTGAACTCTCAAGAAGTATTCCGAAAATATGAATTAACGAAACTGCAATAAACAAGTAAAGTATTTTAATTTTCATTAAGTTATCATTTCAATATATCCGGTTTCAGTAATAATCTCAACTCCTAAAGTTTCTGCTTTTTCTTTTTTGCTTGGCCCCATGTTATCACCAGCAATTACAAAACTTGTTTTTTTAGAAATTGAACTTGATACTTTTCCGCCGTTATCTTCAATAGATTTTTTGAGTTCATTTCTGCTCATTTGATGAAAAATTCCTGAGACGACAA
>CAZUFO010000019.1:0-15871 GCA_964619615.1 uncultured Lutibacter sp.
TTCTTTGGCCGAAGTCCATTCTGATTTCCAAGACACATAACTTGTATTGTCTGCAGAAACCTCAAGAACTTGAACAGTACCGATATAACCAGCTAGATTTTCTTTTGATACCGGACCTGGTCTATGGTCAATACTGTAGGTGAATTTCATAGCATTGTCATTTACAGATAACAATGTTTCATGAAAAGCATCATTTAAAATTCTTTTGGCTCCAATTTCACCATCTTTTTTATCACCAATAATATCGAGTTTAGGGATTACATGAAAGGTTATGAAAACTTTTTAATGCTTCCCGAACTTTATCTGTTGGAGCACTGATAACAACTGAATTAAAACATCCCATAATAATAAGATTTTGGTTAAATTAAGATAAAGGGTTTAGTTTATTATTCCAAAGATAATAAATTTAGGCTAAGTTCTAATTAGCATATTGAATAGTTGTTTATAATCATACCATGTACTATTAGATGTAAAATCAATAGCAGTTACCATAGCCATTTTACTGGTTGAGTTCTTAATTTTTTCCAAGACTAAGAACCAATTCAAGTAATTCTGTAAATACTTTGTAGCGACACCGTTAAAAGAATCCATAAACTTTCTTAATCTCATATCCATATTATTGACATTCTGGATATGATAGACTTTATCAACAGTCCGTTGTCCTTTTGAAGCATTGAATTTCTTATGTTCAATGATATTTTCTTTTGCAAAGTTAGCATAACTTCGATGACTATCACTACAAAGGACATCAACTCTATCAAATTTTCCTTTGAGCACTTTATCTAAATCCTTTTTACTAATACGACCTCTTGTGGCTACTTTGAAATCTTTGTTTCCTGATCTATCGCAAATAGCAACTACAGCCACTTTTTCATCACTAATCCCTGGCTTACTCGCTTTTTCTCCTCTCTTTTTGGTTTTCTATCTAAATGACGATTCCCTTTTTCTGACTAAGCAAAGAATAAATCATCACTCTCAACGATTCCTTGAAACTCTTCTACCGAAACATTAGAAAATGAAGTAAGTAATTTATGACGCCAATCAAAAGACGTTTGAATGGATATGCCAGTATCCATTTCAACTGTTAATGGAATAGAGATTTTATAAGCATTTTCCATTTCATGTTTAATGATTGGTTTTAAAGTTTTAGTTCATAATGTACTGGCAACTACCATTTGCAATTTTGAAAATAAGCTTTTTTCTAAAAGCGTTTGTTTTTGTTATATATTTACAATAAAAAATGTCATTTTTTAAAAGGCAAAGCCAATCTTTTTATAATGAGGATTCTATTTTAAAAATTTCAGATATTGTCTCTTGGAAAAAGAAAAAAAAAGTGTATAATTTTGAGACGCTTCCTAAGATTGCCATTTTAACAATAAAAAAGAACGTGTTTTCAAGAATCGTAACTCCTTTTACAAAAAAAATTAAAGGAATTAATGGATTACACTATTGTTATAAATCTAAATTTTTATTGTGCTCAGAATTTGGAATTGGATCGTCTGCAATAATCACATTATTAGAGGAACTTAATGAATTGGGCGTAAAGCAATTTATTTTTATAGGAGTTGCAGGAATACTTAATGATTCTATTGAAGAAAGTAATGCATATATTATTTCAAATGTATTTTCTTCAACGGGAGGTTCTTTTTTTTATGCAGAAGAAGAAAATATTGAGTGCTACGATACAAAATGGTTTCAAAAAATAAAGAATTGCTGTGTATTAATACCCAAAACATCTTGGAGTACAGATTGTCCGTTTCGAGAAACAAAATCAATAGTAAATTATTATGCGTCTAAAGATTGCGCTTTGGTGGAGATGGAAACCGCAGGGTTATATGCTTTTTCTAAGTACTATAAAACCTCTGTAGTCTCTATTCTTGTGGGCGCAGATAGTTTAATATCATCTCAGTGGGTTGCTCCAAATAATACAGTGCAGTTATTAGAAACACAGCGAAATTTGGTTCGTAAACTTGTTAAATTAAAATGATGAAAGTGGAGCCTCTTGTTAGCATAATAATCCCTTTTTATAATGAAGAAAAGCACCTGTTAAGAGCTGTAAGTTCGGTATTAAATCAAACGTACCAACATGTTGAAATAATTTTGGTAGATGATGGTTCTTTTGATAATTCTAATAAAATCGCGTTAAATATTTGCCAGAAAAATAGTCAATGCAAATTAATTAGAATACAAAATTCTGGGCCTGGAAACGCAAGAAATAATGGTTTGCAAAAGATTAAAGGAAAGTATGTTGTGTTCCTAGATGCGGATGATGAATACCATATTGATGCTATTCAAAAAATGTACGAAAATTTAGTTTTGACTGATTCGGATTTGAGCATTTGTATGTATACAATGCTAGATAGCAAAAAAAGAGAATTGAAAACGACAATTTGGAATTATTCTAAAAACTTGAATTCTGATGAGGCTATATTTTTATTGGCTGACGAGAAATTAATTCCAACGGTTTGGGGAAAATTATTTAAATCTGTATTGACAAAGAAGTGTGTTTTTCCAAAAAAAATGTGGAAAGAAGACGATGTTTTTATGTTACAATATCTTTCAATGAGTAAAAAGGTATCAATAATAAATGAAAGTTTAATAAATATAAATTGTAGAAGTAATTCGTTGACCCGACAAACTATTTCTATTAAAATGATTCAGGATATTAGTTCTTCTTATAACGAGCAATTATTACTAATTTATAAATATCAGAATAAGAAATTAGAAAGGGCAGTTGTTATAAGTCAAATTAACACTTTTTTAAATTTGTTTTTAATTATAAAAATTGATTGGAATAAAATTAAAGATGTACAAAGCGTTTTAAATTTATTTTTTGAAGAAATACGATTATTAAAAGCAAAATCAAGTGAATATAGAATTGGTTTAAAAAAAAGAATAGTACTAATCTTTTTAATTTCGCAAAAAATTATTGGATATAAAACCTCTTTTTTCATATTATCATTAGTAAAAGGTGAAAAAGAAAAACAACTTAAAGAAGTAAAGTTGTGAGTGTTAAAAATAAATTTCTACCACGTTTTTATAAGAACTTTAGGTGGCTTTTTTTATTAAATAGTTTAGGCTATTTTTTTTCATTTTTAACCTTGCCAATACTTATTTCAAAATTTGGACTAAAAGAACTAGGTATTGCACTTACCATTCAGGTAATTATGGTTGCCATAGCAACTATAGCTAATTATAGTTTTGTATATTATGTACCAACAGCTTCTAAATTAATAAGTAATGATAATAGAGAGTTTTCTACACTATGGAGCTTATCATTAACAATACGCTCCATATTTTCAATATTTTTCGGTTTGCTTTCAACCATAATTGTGTTTATTTATTTTGATGAACACCTTTTTTTATGGCTATTGAGTTTCCCAATATTATTGGCTAAAATTGTTAGCCCAACATTGTTTTGTAATGCTTTAGAGAAAAATAATTATATCTTTAAAATAGGGTTTTTTACTAAGCTATTATTTTTTTTATTCATATACTTTAGCAATACAATTGCGTATGTAAATTTCTTCTTTGGTTTATCAGAATTAATAATAGTTTTATTTTTTCTACGTAAAATAAGTGCTAATTTTTTAGACATTAAATTTGTAGGGGTTAAGAAAATAGTATTGTTTTTAAAACAAACATTTAGTTTGTTTTTGGTAAATTTCTTTTCACATTTAAAAACAACCTTAATTCTACCAGTAATAGTTTATTTAATAGGGAGCGAATATGCCACACTATATACCTTGTCTGAAAAAGGAATAAATGTAATTAGAAGTGTTTCAGGATCAATGTTTGTGAGCTTTTTTCCAATTTATAATAAAGAAACCGTTGCATTTAAGTTTTTGTCTTTCAAAAACTTGTGCTTAATAATTGTGCTTTCGGTAATTATAATTGGAGTATTATATGTGTTAAGTCCATTCTTTATTTTTTACCTCAACAACTTCACTAGTAATATATTGGCGACAAGAACATTGCGGATTTTAGCATTGTCAATTCCAATGTTTTTTCTGATCATACCTTTGTTTAGTTATTTGTTAGAACATAAAAAATGGAATGCAATACTATTGTTTGCTATTATACAATTAATTGTTTTAGTAGGGTTGGTATTTATGTTTCATCAAGATATTATTCAGATAGCAATTAATTTTGTGCTATCAGAATATACAATGCTTTTGTGTTATTATTTATATGTCTTATGGTTGGAAAACCGTAAGGCTATTGTTTCAATTTAGCACTGATAATATAATAATCTCCGAATCCTTGTAGAAAGGGTATTCTATTAGTGAGGTTATCTAGAACCCCCCATGTTTTAAATAATAAAGGGTTTTTTTTAGGATAATGAATACGGTTGCCTGTTGGTCCAAAAAAGCAAATGTTTTCAATTTTAAACTCTTCATAATCTTTAGATAGTAATTGTTTAATTTGTTTTTTACTATGATAATAAGTACGCACTTTTAGACCTTCAATATTTGCTAAAACACCTTCCTTTTTAAACCGTCTAAATGCTTTTTTATTTCCTTTAAAAAAACTTAACATTTCCCAAATACAAATTTTGGGCATAATAACTAAAGTTATTCTTCCGTTAGGCAATAAAAGGTATTTAAAAGAATCAAATATTGCTTCTAACTCATTTAAGTTACTACAATTTAAGCCTCCGAAATTAGAAAATAATTGGTTGTATGAATTGTTTTTTATTTGATTAAGTTGGTTAAAAGGTAATGTCTCGCATGACAAGAAACTGTTTAGATTTTCTAAAATAATTTTAGATTTTACGTACATCACCATTCCTTCAGCAATATCAGTTGCATGGACTCTATATCCTTTTTTTGCTAAAAAAACAGCATCAATTCCAGAGCCGCAATTAATTTCTAACAGCCTACTATTTGGGTTTAAGTGCTTTAGTAAATGAGTTCTTACTCTATTTCGCATCCAATTAATCAAACTCGAAGTTCTATCTAATTCCTCATATTGGATAGCGATTTTTGAAAATCCTTTGATTATATTTTCTTCTTGATTTAGCATTTGCTATTTAGTTCAAATGTTTTATCTTATTCAATGCGATTTTATCAAAAAAAGCACTCGGAATATAATATCCTAATAAAATAATTGTGCGTAAGTTATTTAAAATTTTACCTTTTTTAAGATAGTTTAAGCCTTGTGATTTTCTAAATACTTTATGTGTATATCGTTGTAATTTCCGATAATAATTTTGATTAAACGTACCTTTAAAAAGCATTGCTAAATCA
Organism: uncultured Lutibacter sp.; assembly: GCA_964619615.1. Classification (GTDB taxonomy): domain Bacteria; phylum Bacteroidota; class Bacteroidia; order Flavobacteriales; family Flavobacteriaceae; genus Urechidicola. The sequence goes on from CAZUFO010000019.1 coordinate 5,250, forward strand.
TCACTATCTGTCCAATTTTCCTTTTCTTTTAGTTGATGTTTTACCTTTTCATAAAAAGGAGTTTCAGGTAGCGGATAAGATACCGAAACACCAATATTGTCTGGTTTTAAACGTTTAATGAGGTCAATAGTTTCTTGAATATTTTTTTCAGTTTCACCAATATATCCATACTGAATAAAAAAGGCGACTTTTACTCCTCTTGACTGCAGCAATTTGGTAGCTTTTTCAATTTGAGAAATGGTTGTGCCTTTATCCATCGCATCTAATATTTTTTGTGAGCCACTTTCTGCACCAATCCAAACTTCCTCTAATCCACTTTCTGCTAAAGCATCAATTGTATCTTCTTTTAATAATAAATCTGCCCTGCTTTGTATATAATAATTAATTTTCAAGTTCTTTTCTTTCAATAAACCTCTAAATTCTTGTACCCATTTTGGTTTTAATCCAAATATATCATCACACATCCAAAAACGATTTACGTTGTAGTTTTCAGATAAATAGCGAATCATTTCCACCACACGTTTTGGCGAATGTGAATTATACCTTTGCCCATAAATTGGTTTTGCACACCAATTGCAATGATAAGGGCAACCACGTGTTGTAGCAAGGTTTAGAGCAAATTCTTGTTTGCTGTTTTTCCAAATTTTTCGGTAAGATTCTATATCAATAAAATCCCAGGAAGGCATTGGTAAATCATCTAAATTGGATAAAACTTTGCGCGGTTTTGTTTTGTGAAGTGTTTGATTTTCTTTATAAATTATTCCATTTATTTTATCAAGAGATTTCTCGTTTCGATAACTATCGGAAGCGCTCGAAATGACAGTCGTTTTTAAAAAACCAACTAACTCTAACAAAGTTTCTTCACCTTCACCGTAAATAATAAAATCTGCACCAATATCTAAATATTGCTGCGAATGATCTGTTGAGTCTGAACTAGAAACAATAACAGTGCAACCCTGCTCTTTTCCAAGTTGTATCATTTCAAAACAGGCTTCACGCATATTTTTAAGGCACATCTTGGTCAGGTAGTTAAAGCAATCGTCATAAATAACTAAAAAGTGTGGTTTTTCTTTTTCTAAAATAGTTTTTATTTCTTTTGGATTGTCTTTCAAAGCAACATCAAAAAGAGACACTTTATAGTTGTTTTTGCGTAATAAACTTGCTGCATAAATGGTTCCTAATGGTAGGAATGGAGTTTTGTTATTCCATTGCTTAGCATCCATTTTATAGAAGTACGAATGTGTAAATAGAATATCCATTTAATGGTCTAAAGGAATTGAGTATTGGTGTTTTTTATTAAAAGCAATAATATTGTTGTTCAGCAAATCAATCACCCTTTTTTGATGATTTCCAGGATGGTGTTTTGATACATTTTTTTCGCCTTTAAAAGCAATATCAAAATTAGATTTGTCTAAATCCGCAAACTTTTTCTGTTGATGTTTTTTTGTAATTTTCATAAAATACGCATCTAACCAATTTCCTAAAACTCCTTTAAACATAAATTCTAAAACACGTTTAATGGTGTTTTTATTTATGGGTTTAGAAATTTTTGTTTGATTAGAAAAATGAGGAAAATAATCTAGCACCCATTTATTATTCTTTTTTAAATCACAATAAATACCGTTTCCACTCATCGGAATAAGAGTAACAAACTCAGTCGCTGTAAATCTATTTTTTTCTGCAATTTCTAGTGCATTTGTACTCATAAAATAATTGACGCAAAAGTATTTTTTAGAATTTAGTAAAAACATTTTTTTGTAGGCAATTAAAAGTGTTCTAGCAAGCCATAATCGGTTGTGTCTTGTAATGATAAAAAAATCAATATCATCATCTTCGCCAAAATACCCTTTCGATAAAGAGCCAGAAATAAAAACGCCTTCAACAAATGGAAATTGACTGATGAATTTTGAAACCTTAGCCGCTTTAATCAATACTTTTTTTGCAGATTTATTCCCTTTTTTACGTCTTTTAATTGCGCATAAATTGTTGGTAACACTATAAAAATTTTCATTAAAAAAGAGTATTTTTTGATTGATTAAACTATCAAGTGCGTGTTGAATTTCTTTGTCAGAAAATTGACTAAATAAGCTAATCTCATTAAAAGTTATAGGGTATTGAAACCCATCAAAGTAGAGAATTATTTTTATAACATCATTGATGCAATCTGTATTATTCTTTTTCAAAGTCATTATTTATGACGGTAAATTTAATGAGCATCCAACCAATTATCACCAGTATCCATTTCAACCGTTAATGGAATAGATATTTTATAAGCATTTTCCATTTCATGTTTAATGATGGGTTTTAATATTTCTAACTCATTTTTATGAATGTCAAAAACCAACTCATCATGTACTTGTAAAAGCATTTTAGATTTATAATTACCTTCTTTAAGTCGTTTAGAAATGTTAATCATTGCAATTTTAATAATATCTGCAGCCGACCCTTGTATCGGTGCGTTTACGGCATTGCGTTCATCACCAGAGCGAACTATAGAATTTTGTGAATTGATATTTTTTAAATAACGTCTTCTGCCTAAAAGCGTTTCAACATAACCGTGCTCTTGTGCAAAAGTAACTTGATTGGAAATGTATGCTTTTAAAGTTGGATAAGTTTCGTAATAGGTATCAATCAATTCTTTGGCTTCTTTTCTAGATAAATCTGTTTGCTGACTCAAACCAAAAGCCGAAACTCCATATATAATTCCGAAATTAACGGTTTTGGCATTACTTCTTTGTTCGCGAGTGACTTCATCTAAGGGAACGTTAAATACTTTTGCTGCAGTAGCTTTGTGAATATCTTCACCGTTTAAAAACGATGTTTTCATGGCTTCATCGCCGCTCAATTCTGCAATTAAACGCAATTCAATTTGGCTGTAATCTGCCGCTAATAAAACGTAATTTTTATCACGAGGAATAAATGCTTTTCGCACTTGTCGTCCTCTTTCGGTACGAATAGGGATATTTTGTAAATTAGGGTTGTTAGAACTCAATCGCCCTGTTGCAGCCACCGCCTGACTGTAAGTTGTATGAATGCGTCCTGTTTTTTTGTTGATTTCATTCGGCAATGCATCAACATACGTGTTTTTGAGTTTTACCAATCCACGCCATTGTAAAACATTCGCAATAATTTCATGATCCGGAGCAAGATAGGAGAGTACGTCTTCACTAGTTTTATACTGACCTGTTTTTGTTTTCTTAGGTTTTTCAACTAATTTTAAATGGTCAAATAAAACTTCTCCTAATTGTTTGGGTGATGCTAAATTAAATTCAACCTTAGCTTCTCCATAAATTTTAGTTTCTAATTCTAAAATATCTTTGGTTAAATCTATTGAAAGGTTTTTCAGAAAATCAGCATCAACATTAATCCCTTCTAATTCCATTTCTGCCAAAACATTTAACAGCGGAATTTCAATTTCATTGAAAAGTTTTTCAAGTTTATCTTTTGCTAAATTATTTTCGAAAATTTCTTTTAATTGATAGGTAATATCAGCATCTTCAACAGCATACTCTGTTTGATCTTCAACAGAAGTATCGCGCATCGATTTTTGATTTTTTCCTTTTTTTCCGATGAGCGTTTCAATAGAAATTGGCTGATAGTTAAGATACGTTTCTGCCAACACATTCATATTGTGGCGCATATCTGGATTGATTAGGTAATGCGCTAACATGGTGTCAAAAATTGATCCTTCAACCTTGATATTATAGTTGTTTAAAACCTTGATGTCGTATTTAATATTCTGCCCTATTTTTTCGATGGATGTATTTTCGAAAAAGGGCCTAAATTCTTCCAATACTTTTTGAGCCTCCTCTTTATCCTCTGAAATTGGCAAGTAATATCCTTTCCCTTTTTCATAAGAAAATGCGATACCGACCAATTCAGCTTCCATTGTATTTAAACTTGTGGTTTCGGTATCAAAACACACCGATTTTTGTTGCAATAAATTTTTCAACAATAATTTGCGAGATAACTCATTGTTTACAAACTGATAAAAATGATTGGTGTTTTTGGCTTCTTGAAACCCTGTAATTATTTCTACCGGTGTATCTGATGGTGCTGCGAATAAGTCTAATTGTTGTGTTTCTTGAGGTTTAGATTTTTCAATTTTTTCTGTCATTCCTGCAGAAGCAGGAATCTCATTAATTGAAGTTTCGTTTGAGGCAGGCGCTTTAAAAATTCGATTAAAATTTTCATGAATTCTTCTAAATTCTAACTCTTGAAAAACCTCGGAAACTTTTTGAAAATCAGGCGTCGATAGTTTAAAATCTTCTTCATGAAATTCCACCGGACAGTCTAACATAATAGTTGCCAATTGTTTTGAAAGCATGCCTAATTCTTTATTGGCTTCAATTTTTTCTTTTAACTTTCCTTTGAGTTCATGCGTGTTTGCTAAAAGGTTTTCCATACTTCCGTATTGTGCTAAGAATTTTTTAGCAGTCTTTTCTCCAACACCAGGAAGACCAGGAATATTATCTACCGCATCTCCCATCATCCCTAAAAAATCAATGACTTGTTTTGGGTCTTTTACTCCAAACTTTTCTTGGACTTTTGGAATGTCCCAAATTTCGATTCCGTTACCCATTCTTGCCGGGCGATACATTACCACGTTTTCAGTTACTAATTGTGCAAAATCTTTATCGGGCGTTACCATAAATGTTTTGTAACCTGCTTTATCAGCTTGTACAGATAAAGTCCCAATTAAATCATCGGCTTCAATTCCTGCCACTTCAATAATGGGAATATTCATGGCTTCTAATATTTTATGAATATAAGGAACCGCAATTTTAATGGCTTCAGGTGTTTCTTTTCGATTTGCCTTATATGCTGGAAAAGCTTCTCTTCTCGCAACCGAACCTCCTTTGTCAAAAGCTACTGCAAGAAGATCGGGTTTTTCACGACGAATGACATCTAATAGAGAATTGGTAAACCCTAAAATTGCCGAAGTATCCATTCCTTTAGAATTGATTCTTGGGTTTTTGATTAAGGCATAATATCCTCTGAAAATTAAGGCGAAGGCATCTAAAAGGAAAAGGCGTTTTTGTTCTGGCATCTGAAGAAGTAATTAAAATAATAATTCGAGTAAAAATACTAAATCATTTTAACAGTTCGTTAATGAGAAGTCTTAATATGAGAAAATTAAATAGTCTATTTTTACCTAAATTTTTTTTGAATGATTCGCTGGTTAATTTTTATTGTAGTACTATTAGTAATTGATTTTTATGCTTTTCAAAGTCTAAAGGCATTGATAAAAAATAAAATAGGAGTTTGGCTGTACTGGATAATTTCTATTGTAATTCTGTTTAATGTTGTGTTTCAATTAAACACGTACGATCGCTCAACTGGTCTGTCTCAGTCTTTAATGATGAGTTTAGCATTGTTAGTTTTATCAGTAGTTCCGAAACTAATTTTACTCATTATACTTTTAGGTGAAGATGTTTTTAGAATTTTTAAAACTATTGCAACTTATTTTTCAACGTCAACAGTAGATTTGCCAGAGCGAAGAGCATTTGTTAGTAAAGTCGCTTTAGGATTGGCAGCCATTCCTTTTGCATCTATTTTGTATGGAGTAATTCGTGGAAAATACAATTATAAAGTAATTCAACATACACTGTTTTTTGATGATTTACCAGACGCTTTTGATGGATTTAAAATAACACAAATATCAGATATTCATAGTGGCAGTTTTGACGATCCAGAAAAGATTACCTACGGAATCGACTTAATTAACGAACAGCAATCAGATGTGATTTTATTTACAGGAGATATTGTAAATAATGTTGCTGAAGAAATGGATGATTACATTCCGTATTTTAAAAAATTAGAAGCGAAACATGGTAAGTATTCGGTGTTAGGAAATCATGATTATGGAGAGTATGTTCGTTGGAAAACTTCTGAAGAAAAAGAAACTAATTTTCAAAAAATTAAAGATATACATCCTAAAATAGGATTTAATTTATTGTTGAATGAACATACTTATATCAAAAAAGGAACTGATAAAATAGCCTTAATAGGTGTTGAGAACTGGGGAACTAGATTTAAAAAAGCAGGAGATTTGCAAAGAGCCTCTGTCGGTATAAAAAAGGATGACTTCAAAATATTAATGACCCACGATCCAACCCATTGGGATGTCGAAGTAAAAAAAGACAAGAATAATTACCATTTAACTTTGAGTGGTCATACGCATGGAATGCAATTCGGAATTGAAATACCAGGATTTAAATGGAGTCCAGTTCAATATTTTTACAAACAATGGGCAGGTGTTTATGAAGAATTTGGACGTTATTTAAATGTTAATAGAGGTTTTGGTTTTTTGGCTTTTCCAGGACGTGTAGGTATTTGGCCAGAAATAACGGTAATTACTTTAAAGAAGAGAATGTAATTATTTTCGTATTTTTAAAGTATTCTAATTACCCTAAAAAAGAAGTATTGAATGATACAATCAACATCTAAAGAGAATAAATATTCAACCATTTTTGAAGCTCAAAAATCACATCAATTTATTATTGGAAATTCAACTTTAAAAGAGCGCAGGGCGAAATTAAATCTATTACAAAAAGCAGTTTTAGGAACGTATAGAACTAAATTTAAAGAAGCTTTGTTTGCCGATTTACGAAAACCATTTATTGAAACGGACTTAACAGAGTTATACCCAATTATTAGCGAAATAAAATTTACTAAAAAGAATTTAAGAGCATGGATGCGTAAAAGTAAAGTGCCGACTCCAATGGCGTTATTTGGAACTTCCTCTTGGATAAAATACGAGCCAAAAGGAGTGTGTTTAATTATTTCTCCTTGGAATTACCCATTAAATTTAACGTTAAATCCATTAATTTCTGCAATCGCTGCAGGAAATACAGCAATTATTAAACCTTCAGAAATAACGCCAAATACATCAAAGGTTTTGGCGGAATTGATTTCAGAATTGTTTGATGAAAAGGAGGTTGCTTTAATTGAAGGTGCTGTTGAAACTTCAACAGAGTTGTTGAAATTACCATTTAATCATATTCATTTTACAGGTTCGCCAGCAGTTGGTAAAATTGTGATGCAAGCTGCTTCAAAAAATTTAGCCTCTGTAACACTCGAATTAGGAGGGAAATCTCCAACTATTATTGATAAATCTGCAAATATTAAAACTGCCGCAGATAAAATTGTCTGGGGACGGTTTTTAAATAGTGGCCAAACGTGTATTGCTCCAGATTATGTATTGGTTGATGAGCAGGTAAAAGAAATATTGATTATTGCTTTAAAAAATTCCATAAAAAAATTCTTTGATGAGCATCCTAATAAATCAGATTCTTATTGCAGAATTGTAAATGAGCGTCACTTTTTACGCTTGAAAAATCACTTAGAGGACGCTAAAAATAAAGGGGCAACTATTGAAATAGGCGGAGATGTTATTGCCAATGAAAAATATATTTCACCAACCATTATTTCGAATATTTCTAAAGAAGCATCCTTAATGAAAGAAGAAATATTTGGACCTATTCTACCAATTATAAGTTATAAAGATAAAGAGGATGCTGTTAATTATGTCAACGCGAATGAGAAACCTTTGGCATTATATATTTATTGTAAAAGTAAGAAATTCGAAAATTATATAATCAATAATACACGCGCAGGAAGCACTTGTATTAATAACAATGTGTTGCAATATGCCAACCATCATTTGCCTTTTGGAGGCAGTAATAATAGTGGAATTGGTAAAGTCCACGGCTTTTTTGGGTTTCAAGAATTTTCGAATAGCAGGTCGGTTTTAAAGCAGCATATTTTTGGTGCAAATCAATTATTATTTCCACCTTATACTAATTTAAAGCAACGACTTGCGGATGTTACCTTAAAGTGGTTCTAGTTTTAAGATTGATTTAACATTGACATAACATTGATTTGTAATTTTTTATGTTAAAAATGTTATATTTGTATATTAAAATGTTGTGGAAGCGAGGTTAATTACAGTAATTTAAGTGTAATTAAGTTAAATTCACATAACTTATTTACGTTATTTATGGCAAAATTTGGAGAATTAATAAGTTCTAATATTCCTGTTTTAATAGATTTTTATGCAGAGTGGGAAGACACGACAGATGATTTACATTCTGTTTTGCGAGATGTTGCTGCAGCCTTAGGCGATAAAGCAAAAGTGATAAAAATTGACGTTGATAAAAACGAAACCTTAGCTAACGCGCTTCGAATTAAAGCCAACCCAACTTTTATTATCTATAAAGAAGGTGAAATGAAATGGCGCCAAACGGGTGAACAAGACGCCAATACTTTAATTGGTTTGGTTGAGAAATATGTCTAATTAATTACTTTAAACTTAAACCCTTTTTTAGTAAAATAGGCCAATACTTTTGGCAGTGCATGTTTTATGTTTTTTTCTGCTTTAACACTATCGTGAAAGATAATAATACTTCCTTTTGTTGTGTTTTTTAAAACATTTTTAAGACATTTTTCTACTGAAATAGATTGGTCGAAATCGGCACTTAACACATCCCACATAATTATTTTATACCCTTGGTTAATTAGATGTTTGGCTTGTTTTCTTTTGATTTTTCCGTAAGGAGGACGGAAGAGTTTGTTGGTTTGTAGTTTGTAGTTTGGAATTAATGACTTAATGATTTTCTCTGCATCATCAATATTTTTAAAATATGTGGCATTGCCACTTTTCCATCCGTTTAAATGATTGTGTGTATGATTTCCAATAGCGTGCCCTTCATTAATTACTTGCTTAAAAATATGTGGATGATTTTTTACATTTTCACCAATGCAAAAAAAAGTGGCTTTGGCATTAAATTGTTTTAAGGTTTTTAATGTCCATTCAGTAATTTCAGGTGTTGGGCCATCATCAAAAGTAAGGTAGATTTCTTTTTTTGAAGAAGAAAAACTCCAAACCAAATCATCATAGATTTTCTGAATTAGGTTTGGAGTTTTTACAAAGTATAATGACATTATTTATTCTAATAAGTCGCTAAACAATTCTAATTGCTCAACATATTTATCACGTATAAATTTACTGTATTCTTCGGTGTCATATCTAACTGCTGAACGTACAACTTGATCGTACATTAACAAATTATTTTCAATTTCATCAAAAACTGCTTCTAAAAAATAATCGTCAAATGTGCTGTAATAAAATAAGTTTTGCTCAAATTTAATTGATAATTCATCAATTACTTTTCGTGCTTTTTCTGGTTTATTTATTCTGTAATACGCTTCTGGATATCCTAATACCATTCCGTAATGTAAAAACCCATCAACAGGTAATTTATCTAATGATAAATCAAGAATTTCTTCTGCTTTAATAGAATCGCCTTCCAAAATTAATGCATCAACTAAACGTAGCATATTATTCCGCATAGAAACTGCATTTTTTCTTGTTTCTGGGTCAATATAAATTTTGCCATCATTGATGTTTCTCCAATCAATATTTTTGAAATAGTTATAGTTTAATTCTGTGTCTAAACGCCCCATATCAAATAGGCTTGAGCCATTTAAAGGTGTTTTTATTGGTACAAACTTAAATGCCATTCCGTCTGCTTGCATGTAATCTTTCAGCCAAATATATTCGTCATCTGCAGAAGCACCACCCGTAAAATAAATAGGATGTTTCCAATTATTATTTGCCAAAATATCTAACATCAAAATACGGTTTTTTGTAATCCCGTCAGGGTCTATTTCAATATCGATATAAGGAACAATTAAATCAGCATCTTTCTGTTTTACCAATCCGCTAGCTAAAACAGCTTCTTTATCAACAGGAATTCTAATTTTATTTGTTGGATATGTCTTTTCAAATTTATCATTTATGGTTTCAATATAAGTAACTTCATTTTTACTCTGAATCCAACGCATTAAATAATCAATCGTAATAACACTATCTTTAAATTTCCCAGTAACATCATAATGATATGCTAAATCTAGTGTTCCGTATTTATACTCATCATGAGTTAATTGTGAAGGAATTGGGTCGGCATCATAAGTCTTGCGTTTCATTTGATCGATATACCAATCTGTAGCAAAAAGGCTAGTATTGATTAACTTTATATCAGTTCTATAATTTTCAACTTCTTGCATATACCATAATGGGAACGTGTCATTGTCACCAATTGTAAACATAATGGCATTTTCTGCACAAGAATCTAAATATGCTTTTGCGTTTAAATGTGTAGTATATCTATTTGATCGATCATGATCATCCCAGTTTTGAGATGCCATTAAAACTGGCACTGCAATTAATGTTACCGCAGTTACTCCAATTGCAACCATTTTTTTCGGTGCAAATTCTTTGAGTGATTTATGCAGTGCTAACACTCCAAAACCAATCCAAATGGCAAAAACATAGAAAGACCCAACTACGGCATAATCGCGTTCGCGAGGTTCAAATGGTTTCGGATTTGTATAGAAAATAATAGCCAAACCAGTAAAAATGAAGAACAATAATAAGGTGTAAAAATTCTCTTTATCATTTTTCAGATGAAATAGCACACCAATCAACCCTAAAATTAAAGGCAAGAAAAAATATGTATTTCGTCCTTTATTGTTGGCTATATCGTCGGGTAAGTTTGATTGCGGACCTAATCTCATAGTGTCAATAAAATTAATTCCGCTAATCCAATTGCCATTAT
>CAZUFO010000019.1:15886-28127 GCA_964619615.1 uncultured Lutibacter sp.
AACTTTCCTTGAATATCGTTTTGCCGTCCAACAAAATTCCACATAAAATAACGCCCATACATATAACCGAATTGAAAATCGATCATAAAAGTTAAATTCTCTATTAATGTAGGTCGCCTTTTGCTACTTTGTGGAATGCCAGCAATGGCCTTGTAATTTTTTATAACTGATGGAGATGGGTCAACCATTCTTGGAATTATTCCTTTGTGGCGATCGCTAAAGTTTGGTAAAACGTTTTTATAATCGTTTACAATTATATACTTACCCGCTTCTTTATCTTTTTCGTATTTAGGCTTGTCGTCTCTAAAAGGAGTTGTTTTGTCTTGTTCTCTTTTATAATATAAAGAGTAATACTTGTCGTAAAAAACACTAGCATCACCATATTGTTCACGATTGTAATAGGCGAGTAATTCTCTTGCGCTCGACGGGTTGTTTTCGTTAATGACGGTATTTGCATTTGCTCTAATCGGTAACATTAACCACGAAGAGAATCCAATCATTACAAACAAAACGGATAATAATAAGGTGTTTGCATGAACCCACTCTTTTTTGCGCGTATGTCTTAATCCGAAATAAAAACCAGCAACTAGTAAAACAAAGGCAATAATGCTTCCTGAATTAAAAGGCAATCCAACAGAATTGATAAAGAACAATTCTAAAACACTAAAATATTTAAGGGTAAACGGAAATAAGAATTTAAAAACGAATAACAATACTGAAATAGAGACAATATTTGCTATTATGAATTTTGTTGTTGAAACGTCTTCATAATTTTTATAGAAATAAATAAAAACAATTGAAGGAATAACCAATAGCGAAAGAATGTGTACTCCAAACGATAGTCCGACTACAAAACTAATAATCAATAACCATTTGTTTCCTTTCGGTTTGTCCATCGCTTCTTCCCAACGTATTGCTAACCAGAACAATAATGCCATTAAAAAAGAGGACATTGCATATACTTCAGCTTCAACAGCACTAAACCAAAAGCTATCTGAAAAACAGTAAGCGAGTGAGCCAACCAAACCGCTGCCTAATATTGCAATTGAATTGCTTTCTGAAATTTCGTCTGATTTTGCAACTACTTTTTTTGCCAATGCGGTGATCGTCCAAAATAAAAATAGAATGGTAAAAGCACTAGATAATGCCGACATAAAGTTAACCATGTAGGCTATTTGTGTAACTTCAGAGGTGAACATTGCAAAAAATGCCCCTAATATTTGAAATAATGGCGCTCCAGGTGGATGCCCAACTTGTAGTTTTGCAGAGGTTGAAATGTATTCGCCACAATCCCAGTAACTTACAGTGGGTTCGAGTGTTAGTGTGTAAGTTAATAATGCAATTGCGAAGACAGACCATCCGAGGATGGTGTTTAATTTGTTATAGTTAAATGAAGGCATATGTAGTTTTTATCAGTGGCGAATTTACTAAAAATAAGTGATGCAATAAAACGCGAATTATAGAGATAACGTATTAAGAAGATGTTAATTTTGTTATGTAATTTAAAAAAGTAAAAAATTGCTTGCGATTTTAAAAGATTGTATTAATTTTGCACCCGCAATTGTCCCATGGTGTAATTGGTAACACACCGGTTTTTGGTACCGACATTCAAGGTTCGAGTCCTTGTTGGACAACAAAAGCACTTCTTAATCATTTGATTATTAAGTGCTTTTATATTTCAAACTGTTTTGTGTCGGTTTTTATACCAACTTAAAAGTAATTACAGGTCTTACAGAATGATTGGAAATATCTTTAGAAATACTTCCGTTAAATAAATTCATCAAACCTCTTCTACCGTGTGTGTTTAAAGCAATAAGGTCTGCATCAATAAATTCTGCAAAACTTAAAATACCCATTTCGACAGTTACATCGTTATGAATATTAATTGTGTAGTTTTCTAAATTAGAATCTTCAATAAAAGATTTAATTTTTAAATGCGATTTAATGGTTGATTCAAAATGTTGTGCAGTATTTACTTTAAGTAAATGAATTTTAGCGTCAAAAATATTGGCGAAAGCTATAATTTTTTTAAACGTGTTTTCGGCATCTTCTTTAAAGTTAGATGCAAAAACAATATTATTTAATTCAAAATCATCAATTTCATTTTTCACTACTAAAACGGGTACATCAGAATGGCGCACCACTTTTTCGGTATTAGACCCCACAAACATTTCTTCAAAGCCAGATATTCCTTGAGACCCCATAACTATTAAATCGGCTTTTTGTTTTTTACTTTCCTCTATAATTCCATCAAAAGTATCATGGAAAAATACAGACTTCACTACTTTTACATTTCGCATAAAATAGCGTTTTGTTAGTTTTTCAAACTTCTCTTGTGCTCTTTTCATATATAACAAAGTAGAAGGAGAACTGTTTGTTGTCCCAAAATTTGAAGGGTCAATAATATCCGTTGGTAATTCTAGCATATGCAATAAGTGCAATTCACTGTTCGTTTTTTCAGCAATTTTAGCAGCGATTTTAGCAGCAAATTCAGCTTGTTCGGAGAAATCAATTGGAACTAATATTTTTTTCATAATCATGCGGTTTTGTGGTGTGATGTTTAGTAAAATTACAAAAAAAGAAGTAGATGATAAATGATTTTTATCATTAAAAAAATAGTTATATATTTGCAACCGAAAATAAAGTATTATTTGGAAAATGGAGGGGACGGAAAGTCCCCTCTTTTTATACAAAAGAATGAAACGAGTATCTGTAAACTCTAATCACACAAGAAAATGATTAATAGCGAACAGCATGTGACTAATAAGAAAGAATAATTATAAACACATGAATCAAGAAGAAGTAAAACGGTTACTGAAAGAGGCGCTTGAAGAGAATGAGTCGCTGTTTTTAATTGAACTCTCTTTTTTAGCAAATAATAAAATTTATATTGAGGTTGATGGTGACAACGGAATCAATTTGAAAGAATGTATTCGAATCAGCCGTCATGTAGAGCATAACCTAGATAGAGAAGAAGAGGATTTTGGACTTGAAGTAGCCTCAGTTGATATTGCAAAACCGTTAAAAGTACCAAGGCAATATCAAAAAAATATTGGAAGAACGTTGGTAATTAAAACAACCGATAATAAACAAATTGAAGGTGTTTTGATGAAAGCAGGTGAAAAACAGATAAACCTTGAATGGAAGGCGAGAGAACCAAAACCAATAGGTAAAGGAAAAGTAACTGTAGTGAAAACTACTGAATTAGCATATACGAATATACAAGAAGCAAAAGTGAAGATTATTTTTAATTAGAGAGATGGAAAATATAGCATTAATAGAGTCATTTTCAGAGTTTAAAGACGATAAAAGTATCGACAGAGTAACGCTAATGGCGTTGTTAGAGGATGTTTTTAGAGCAGCATTGAAAAGGAAATTTGGGTCGGATGATAACTTTGATATCATTATAAACCCAGACAAAGGAGATTTAGAGATTTGGAGAAATAGAGTTGTTGTGGCTGATGGAATGTCGGAAGACGATAATGAAGAGATTGAGTTAACTGAAGCTCGCAAAATTGAGCCAGATTTTGAAATTGGTGAAGACCTGTCTGAAGAAGTTAAGTTAATGGATTTAGGTCGTAGAGCAATTTTAGCACTACGTCAGAATTTGATTTCTAAAATTCATGAGCACGACAGTACAAATGTATTTAAACACTTCAAGGAATTAGAAGGCGATATTTATAGCGCAGAAGTTCATCATATAAAGCACAACGCTATTATTTTATTAGATGATGACGGTAATGAACTTATTATGCCAAAAAGTGAGCAAATACGTTCAGACTATTTTAGAAAAGGAGAATCTGTAAGAGGAATCATTAAATCGGTAGAGTTAAGAGGTAACAAACCTGTTATTATTTTATCTAGAACAGAGCCGCGATTCTTAGAGAAATTATTCGAACAAGAAATCCCTGAAGTATTTGATGGTTTAATTACTATTGAAAGAGTAGCAAGAATACCTGGCGAAAAAGCTAAAGTAGCAGTAGACTCTTATGATGATAGAATTGACCCTGTTGGAGCTTGTGTTGGTATGAAAGGATCTAGAATACACGGTATTGTTCGTGAGTTAGGAAACGAAAATATTGATGTAATTAACTATACTAAAAACGATCAATTATTTATTGCACGTGCTTTGAGCCCTGCAAAAGTAACCTCTGTTGATATTCATTTAGAAGAAGGTAGAGAAGACGGTAAAAAAGGAAGAGTAGATGTATTCTTAAAACCAGAAGAAGTTTCTAAAGCAATTGGTAGAAATGGAGTAAATATCCGTTTGGCAAGTCAATTAACTGGATACGATTTAGATGTTCAAAGAGAAGGAATAGAAGATGAAGATGTAGAATTAACAGAATTTTCTGATGAAATTGAAGGATGGGTAATCAAAGAATTTCAAAATGTTGGTTTAGATACTGCTAAAAGTGTATTGGATCAAGACGTTGCTGAGTTGGTTAAAAGAACCGATTTAGAAGAAGAAACAATAGTTGAGGTTCAAAATATTTTGAAAGCAGAATTTGAAAGTTAAAAAGTAACTTTCTATCAAAAAATATAATAAAGAGTAACAAATAAGTATGGCTGATAATAAAACAATGCGACTTAATAAGGTTCTAAGAGAACTTAATATTTCGTTGGATAGAGCTGTTGAGCACCTTTCTGCAAATGGGCATGAAATAGAGGCAAGACCAACAACTAAAATATCTAATGCGGAATATGAAGTTTTATTAGATGGTTTTCAAACTGATAGAAGTAAGAAAGCAGAATCTAAAGAAGTTGGTGAAGAAAAGAGAAAAGAAAAGGAAGCTATTGCATTAGAAAGAGCAGCCAAACTCGAAAAACAACGCCTAGAGGAAGAAGAAAAACATAAAGTTTTAAAGGCGAAAGCTGCAAAACTAGAGGTTAAAACTGTTGGAAAAATAGATATTGACCCAAAACCTGCTAAAAAAGAAGAGGTAGTTGTTGAAGAACTGAAAGAAGCAGTTAAGCCAGTTGCTAAAGTAGAAAAGAAAGCGCAAAAAGAAGTTGTACAAGCAACAACAAAAACTGTTGAAAAAGCACCAGTTGAAGCCTCTACTAAAAAGCCGAAAGCAGAAAAGAAAGAAGAGAAAAAAGAAGGAAAGGTAGCTGAAAAAGAAGTCGTTGCGGAAGAAGTTCCTGCCGTGCCTGAAACAATTCAAACACAATACAAAAAGTTAGGAGGAACTGTTGTTAAAGGAACAATTGACTTATCTAAATTTGCAAAACCAAAGAAGAAGAAACCAGTAACTAAACCAGGAGATAAGAAACCAGGAGGCAATGCTTCTGCGGATAAGAAAAAACGTAAAAGAATTCGTAAAGAATTTAAGCCCGCCGCACCAGGAACAGGAACTCAAAGAGGAGGCCCAGGTCAGCGAGTCGGATTTAATAAAGGCGGACCAGGTAGAAGAAATGTAGTAAAAGAAGAGCCTTCTGAAGCAGACGTACAAAAACAAGTTAGAGAAACGCTTGAAAAACTTCAAGGAAAATCTAAAAAAGGAAAAGGAGCAAAATATCGTAGAGATAAAAGAGATTCGCATCGTCAACAAACAGATATAGATTTAGAGATTGCAGCAGCAGAAAGTAAAATACTTAAAGTAACAGAATTTGTTACCGTAAGTGAGGTTGCAACAATGATGAATATTCCAGTAAATAAAATTATTGGAGCCTGTATGACTTTGGGAATGATGGTTACAATGAATCAGCGTTTAGATGCTGAAACATTGGCTATTGTTGCTGAAGAGTTTGATCATCAAGTTGAATTTATTGGTGCTGAAGTTGAAGATTCTATTATTGAAGAGAAAGATGCAGAAGAAGATTTATTAGAAAGAGCGCCAATTATTACGGTAATGGGGCATGTTGATCATGGTAAAACATCATTATTAGATTATATAAGAAAAGCAAATGTAATTGCTGGTGAAGCAGGTGGAATTACACAGCATATTGGTGCTTATGGTGTAGAGTTGGACGGCGGACAAAAAATAGCATTTTTAGATACACCAGGTCACGAGGCCTTTACAGCAATGCGTGCGCGTGGTGCTCAAGTAACGGATCTTGTAATTATTGTGGTCGCTGCAGATGATGGTTTAATGCCTCAAACAAAAGAAGCAATTAGCCATGCGCAAGCTGCGGGAGTTCCTATTGTATTTGCAATTAATAAAATTGATGTTCAAGGTGCTAATCCAGATAAGATTAAAGAGCAACTTGCAGCAATGGATTTATTAGTTGAAGATTGGGGTGGAAAAATTCAATCGCACGATATTTCTGCGAAAACAGGTGAAGGGATTGACGACTTATTAGAAAAAGTATTACTTGAAGCTGAATTGTTAGAGTTAAAAGCAAACCCTAATAAACGTGCAATTGGTACAGTTGTAGAAGCGTATTTAGATAAAGGACGTGGATATGTATCAACAATTTTAGTACAAGAAGGTACTTTGAAAATTGGAGATTATGTGTTGGCAGGTAAAAATAGCGGAAAAATTAAAGCCATGTTTAATGAACGTGGAAATGCAATGGAATCTGCTGGTCCTTCTACACCTGTCTCAATTTTAGGATTGGATGGAGCGCCACAAGCAGGAGATAGATTTAACGTGTTTGAAGACGAAAAAGAAGCGAAACAAATTGCAACTAAACGTTCTCAATTGCAACGTGAGCAGTCTGTAAGAACTCAAAAACATATTACCTTAGATGAAATTGGTCGTCGTATTGCGTTGGGTGATTTCAAAGAGTTAAATATTATCTTAAAAGGTGATGTTGATGGTTCGGTTGAAGCGTTAACAGATTCTTTCCAAAAATTATCTACTGAAGAAATTCAAGTAAATATTATTCATAAAGGTGTAGGAGCAATTACAGAGTCTGACGTATTATTAGCATCGGCTTCTGAAGCGATAATCGTAGGATTTAATGTACGCCCTTCTGGAAATGCAAGAACGATTGCAGATGAAGAAGAAATAGACATCAGAACCTATTCAATCATTTACGATGCAATTAACGATCTTCGTGATGCAATGGAAGGCATGTTATCGCCAGAAATTAAAGAAGAAATTACAGGTAATGTTGAAATTAGAGAGGTTTATAAAATTTCTAAAGTTGGTAACATTGCAGGTTGTATGGTAATGAGTGGCAAGATTATGAGAAACTCATTGATAAGAATCATTAGAGAAGGCGTAGTTGTTCATACAGGAACCTTAACAGCATTAAAACGATTTAAAGACGATGTGAAAGAAGTTGCTAAAGGATACGACTGTGGGGTTCAAATTAAAGGATTCAATGATATTAAAACTGGAGATATAATTGAAGCGTACGAAGAAGTTGCAGTAAAGAAAAAGTTGAAAAAGTAACTTAATTTAATATGAAAAAAACCGATGCGAAAGCATCGGTTTTTTTATTGTTTGAAAGTATTAATTATAAAATTAAAGTCGAATTTGAGTTGCTAAAACTATGGCTCCAGAAAACTTCTTTTTAATTTCGAGTAATGCACGGTCAGCTTCTAATCGGGTTAAAAAATTACCAACGCGGACTTTCCACTCTGGAGATTCATAAGACAGTGCTGCTTTTTCATTGAATTCAATTTGGTAATTATTCTTAATTTTATAGGCAGTAGATTCGTCACCATTGTACAATTGAATTTTAAATCCTTTTCCTTCAGGGTTATTCTTATTATATTCAATTTTTTGTTTTAAAACAGTTTCTATTTCTTTACTTTCTTGCGCTTGTGAATTAATTGTAAACACAGGAACTATAAATAGAGAAGTAATAATAATTTTTCTGAGTTTCATTCTAATTTCAAGGTATAAATTTCTATGCTTTTATATGTCTAAAAGTCTGATTTATAATGATAAAATATTTTTTTATGTAACTATAAATAAACCGATTGATATTCTATAGTGCAAATCTATACTATTGTTTTTTAATATAATATAAATAGGGTTATTTAGAATAGTTATAAATTACATTTAACATAATTTTTAGATTTCAAATCTTGCGAATAAATAGTATTTTTGTCGCACTAATTTAATCAGTACGTGATTAATTAGAAAATATTGTACCAAACAAGAAAGAAAACATATATTTATATGAAAAGCGTGAAACAACAAAGTCTATTATCAAGCTTAACGTTCAGTAGTATTGCTTTCCTATTTATTTTTACATTAAACTTATCGGCTCAGGGAGATGCGGTGAATGGTAAAAAACTATTCAATATGCATTGTGCTGCTTGTCATAAGTTAGATAAGGATTTAGTAGGGCCGAAATTAGGAGGAATGACTGATATGCATGAAGACGCCTGGTTAAAAGCATGGATTAAAGACAATGCAGCATTTCAGTTAGTTGATGCAGATGCAAAAGAAGCGGCTAATTTTAGCCCAACAGCAATGACTGCATTTCCTTTCTTGTCTGACCAAGAAATTGATGATATTTTAGAATATACAGCAAATCCTCCTCAGAAAAAAATCACTGTAGACTCAAAAACTTCTCAAGAACCAGTTGAAGAAGACAATACACTTTTATATATTTTAGGAGCCATTATGTTGGTAATGTTATTGATGATATTTAATTTATATCGTACCATAACAGAAATGAAGGGTGATGCTCCAAAAAGCAAATCAATTGGAGAACAATTAAATAGTATTTGGGTCGCCTTTAAAGGAAACAAGTTTTTACACTTTTTAATGGTTGTTTTCTTCTTATTGTCATCAGTATATCTATTATTTTCTTGGTTTATGCAAATAGGTTTAGATCAAGGATATCAACCAATTCAACCAATACAATTTTCTCATGAAATTCATGTAGGAGATAATAAAATTGATTGTCAATATTGTCATTCATCAGCAAAACACAGTAAAACAGCGGGTATTCCTTCTGCAAATGTGTGTATGAATTGCCACATGAGTATATCTGAAGTTGCAGAAGATACCACGTTAGGGGTGCATAGTAAAGATTTTTTAGATGAAGAAATCCAAAAATTATATGATGCTGTTGGTTGGGATAAAGACAAATTGCAATATATAGAGGGTTATGAAACCAAACCAATTGAATGGATTCGTGTTCATAATTTACCTGATTTCGCGTATTTCAACCACTCACAGCATGTAGATGTTGCAGGTATAAATTGTCAAAAATGTCATGGTCCTGTTGAAGAAATGGATGAAGTGTATCAATTTGCTCCATTAACTATGGACTGGTGTATTTCTTGCCATAGAGAGACAGAGGTAGATATGACAGAAGATGGTTACTATAAAAAAATACACGAACAACTAGCCAAAAAATTTGGTGTAGAAAAAGTGACAGTTGCTCAAATGGGTGGAATGGAATGTGGTAAATGTCACTACTAATTAAAGAATAAAGGTGGTTGAGCGGAGTCGAAACCAAAAGAACGAATTATAAGATTAAATAATTAAAATATTGAAAGAATAAAGCGGATGAATCATTCAATCTTTCAATCATTAAATTAAATATATGGCATCAAACAAAAAATACTGGAAAAGTGTTGAAGAACTAGACGAAAACAGTTCTATTGTTGATACGTTAAGACAAAACGAATTTGTTGAAGAAATTCCTACGGATGAATTTTTAGGAGATAAAGAATCTTTAGAGGCAACTTCAACTACACGTCGTGACTTTTTAAAATATGTTGGTTTTACAACAGCTGCGGCAACATTGGCTTCTTGTGAAGGGCCAGTAAAAAAAGCAATACCTTACTTAAACAAACCAGACGAGTTAATACCTGGCGTTGCAGATTATTATGCTACAGCAATTGCTGATGGATATGATTTCGCAAATATTTTAGTAAAAGTAAGAGAAGGGCGTCCAATTAAAATTGAACCAAATAAAGAAGCAAACGGAAGCACAAATGCACGTGTGCAAGCTTCAGTACTATCTTTATATGATGGATTGCGTTTAAAAGGTCCAAAAGCAAATGGGTCTGATATTTCTTGGTCTGATGCAGATGCTCAAATAGGTAAAAGATTAGCCGAGATAAAAGCTGCTGGTAAAGTAGTTGCCTTTTTAACAGGTACAGATGCAAGTCCATCTACAAAAAATATTATTGCATCTTTAGGTGATGTGCGTCACGTAATTTATGATGCAGTTTCGGAATCTGCAGCCTTAGATGCTTATGAAGCAATGTATGGCAACAGAGCATTACCATCGTATGATTTTTCAAAAGCGAAAACAATTGTTGCCGTTGGAGCAGATTTCTTAGGAGATTGGCAAGGTGGAAATTTTGAAGCAGGTTATGCAAAAGGACGTGTTCCAAATCACGGAGAAATGTCTCATCATATTCAGTTTGAGTCAAACATGACACTTTCTGGAGCAAATGCAGATGTTCGTGTGAAGGTAAAACCATCTGAGCAACATTTAGTAATGACTAAATTGTATCAAGCAATAGTACAAGGTATTTCAACACGTGAAGCAGGTCCTTTACAAGATGCAGTTCAAAAAGCAGCCAAACAAATAAAAAAATCAGGAAAGAACGCCGTAGTTATAACAGGTGTTCAAAATGTAAATATACAAGCGTATGCTCTAGCAATTAATAATCATATTCAAAGTGAAGTGATGGATGTGGTTGTTACAAACAATACGCGTCAAGGAAACGATGCTGAGGTTGCTCAGTTAATTGGGGATATGAAAGCTGGTAAAATTGGAGCATTGTTTATCAATAATTCAAACCCAGTTTATACATTGCCAAATTCAGCGGCTTTTGTTGAAGGTTTAAGCAAAGTTGACTTATCTGTTACATTCTCAATGTCAGATAACGAAACTGCAAACGCAACAGAATACGCATTAGCAACGCCTCATTACCTAGAGTCTTGGGGATTGATTGAAATGAAAAAAGGTCAATACAGTTTAATGCAACCGACTATTCAACCATTATTTGATACACGTCAATTTCAAGATAGTATCTTAAAATGGTCTGGTAGTACAGAAACTTATTACGATTATATTAAAACTTCGTTTACTGATTTAGGAGCAAGTGGCTCTTGGAATAACGCACTACAAGATGGTAGTTTTACTGTTGATGTAACTGAAGAAGTTGTTGTAAATGAAATTAATTTGGCTGCTGGTTATAAAGCACCAAAAGCAGATGGAAGTTTTCAATTACAATTATATACGAAAACTAGTTTAGGTGATGGTCAGCAAGCAAACAACCCTTGGTTGCAAGAAATGCCTGATCCAATTACTAGAACGACTTGGGATAACTATGTTACTGTTTCAAAAGCAGATGCAGAAGCATTGGGTATTGAAAATTGGAATGTTGCAAATGGTGGATTGAATGGTAGTTATGTAGAACTAACTACAAAAGATGCTACGGTAACAATTCCAGCATTAATTCAACCAGGTCAAGCAGAAGGTTCTATAGGATTGGCTTTGGGTTATGGACGTAAGGCAGGAATGAAAGACGAAATGAAAACGGGTAAAAACGCCTATCATTTTTATGCCGACTTTAATACTGCACAATATGGAGTTACTTTAAAACTTGTTTCTGGAGAACATAAATTTGCATGTACGCAGTTACACAATACCATGATGGGTAGAGGTGAAATTGTTAAGGAAACTACATTATCAACTTATAATGATCATTCTTTAGACCCGAGACGTACTTGGAACGCAGTTCCAATGGTGTCATTTAAGCATCAAGAAGTAGAAGCAACTACGATTGATTTATGGAGTGACTTTGATCGTTCAATTGGGCATCATTTTAACTTATCTATTGATTTAAATGGGTGCACTGGTTGTGGAGCATGCGTTATTGCATGTCATGCTGAAAACAACGTTCCTGTTGTTGGAAAATCAGAAATACGTAAATCTAGAGATATGCACTGGTTGCGTATCGACAGATATTATTCTTCTGATATGACCAAAGCGAAAGCGAAAGAAGAAAATATTGGAGTACTACAAAAATATGCAGAAATGGAAGATCCATCTGCAAATCCAACCGTAGCATTTCAACCACTTATGTGTCAGCATTGTAACCATGCGCCTTGTGAAACTGTTTGTCCGGTTGCGGCAACATCACATGGTCGTCAAGGTCAAAATCAAATGGCATATAACCGTTGTGTAGGTACTCGTTATTGTCAAAATAACTGTCCGTATAAAGTGCGTCGTTTTAACTGGTTTGATTATGCTAATAACAGCGAATTTGATTTCAATATGAATGACGATTTAGGTAAAATGGTATTGAACCCAGATGTTACTGTTCGTACGCGTGGTGTAATGGAAAAATGTTCTATGTGTATTC
>CAZUFO010000020.1:0-27045 GCA_964619615.1 uncultured Lutibacter sp.
CATTAATTTGTATTGCGCATCATCGACTTTATGAATGCCCACAATTTGCTTTTTTAGAAACGCATCTGTTCTAATGTATGTCAGCAATTTGTACAAATCATCTAAATTATCAGTTTCTAAAACTCCAGTTATTATTGGAACTCTTGCTGAATAATTATCCGATAACGGCATTATTTCTCCCAGCCTATCAATATAGTAAGACGCTGACTCCGAATTAATTCTGCCAATTGGCGTACGCTGTTTAACATTGGTTTTTAACTTACCATCTACCGTTAAAAACGTAGTAGCACTTTCAACCATTGGATGTGCCAAGACTTGTTTCTCTAACCCATTCAAATCTATTAATGATTTTGCTTGATTTACAACTGTCTCTCCATTTTGTATTAACAACTTATTAACCACTTCGTAACTCATAAAAAGATTGTCTCCTTGCTCAAATTGAATGTCAATTTCAGTTATTTTATGGTCCAAATTTTTATAGTTTGCAAATCCGAATAAAAACAAAACCAAACCGATAAGTAAACCCCCTTTTATGTAATTCCAGTTAATTTTCATACGTCAATTCTTTTGCAACTTTGTTCACCAACACACCAATATCTCCCGCACCTAACATTAATTTTATAGGTGCTTTTGATTTTTTTATATTTTCAATTAAATCTTCTTTAGATGATAACTTCTTTTGTTTACAATTTATTTTATCTAATAACCATTTTGATGTGATTCCTTCTAATGGTTTTTCTCTTGCTGGATAAATGTCTAATAAGATTACTTCATCAAATTCTGACAAACTTTTAGCAAAATCTTTCGCAAAATCTTTTGTTCTACTAAACAAATGAGGTTGAAATACCGCCAACACCTTTTTATTAGGATATAATTCTCTAACAGAATCGCTTACCGCATATATCTCTGTTGGATGATGTGCATAATCATCAATCAATACTAGTTTATCTGTTTTTATTTTAAAAGAAAACCTGCGCTGAATACCTTTAAAAGAAAGTAAAGCTTTGGCAATGGCTTGGAGTGAAACTCCGTAACAATTAGCCATTGCCAAAGCAGCTACAGCATTTAGCACATTATGTTTTCCTGGAAGGTTAAACTCCACATTTGTTATAATTTCTGTGGGTGTTTTTACATCGAAAATGTAGGTCCCGTTTTGTATTTTTATATTATCGGCGTAATAATCTGCCTTTTCATTTATGGCGTAGGTCAGTCCATCCAAAGGCAACCCTTTACAAACAATTAGTATGCCTGAAACCTTTTCTGAAAACTCTACAAACGTTTTTTCCAACTCCGTTTTATCTCCATAAATATCTAAATGATCCGCATCCATTGTTGTAATACAGGCTATATTTGGTGACAATTCTAAAAATGAACGATCAAATTCATCTGCCTCAACAACAGATACTTTATCGCCACCAAGAATTAAATTTGATTGGTAATTTTCAGAAATTCCACCTAAAAAAGAAGTCGCATTTACACCACTTTCTTTAAGTATATGTCCAAGTATTGTTGATGTTGTAGTTTTACCATGTGTACCAGCCACAGCTAAACAAACTGTATTTTTAGTAATCTCTCCTAATATTTGCGAACGTTTTAAAATATTGAAATTATTATTCAAAAAATAATTATACTCTTTATGATTATTAGGAATCGCTGGCGTATAAACTATCAATGTTTCTTTTGAATTTTTAAAGTCATTCGGAATTAAATCCAACGAATCATCAAAATGAATAGAAATCCCTATTTCTTGTAATTCTTTTGTGATTTTAGATTCCACTTTATCAAAACCAGCAACATTTTTACCGTTTACAGCAAAATAACGAGCAATGGCGCTCATGCCAATTCCGCCAATTCCTATAAAGTAAATGTTTTGGGTTTCTTTTAAATTCATTTTAATTATTTATCAATTTATCAATTTCATCAACTATGACATTTGTTGCATTTGGTAATGCCAATTTTTTTATATTCTTACTTAATGTTTCTTGTTTAGCAACATCTGTAATTAAATCTTCAACAATTGTTTTAAACATCGCTACATTTTTTTCTTCCAATAAAATAGCGCCATCTTTTTCAACAACCGCTAACGCATTTTTTGTTTGATGATCTTCTGCTACATTTGGTGATGGAATAAAAATAGTCGGCTTCCCTACAATACACAGCTCTGAAATTGAACTAGCACCCGCCCGACTAATAATAAAATCTGCAGCAGCATACGTCAAATCCATTCTATTTAAAAAAGCGTGTGTTTGGACGCCAATTAATTCATCATATTTTTTATATTCATCGAAATACAACTTTCCAGTCTGCCAAATAACTTGTAACTCATTCTCAACTAACCAATTAATATTTTCTTCAATTAATTTATTAATCGCTCTTGCTCCTAAGCTTCCACCCAAAACAAGTACTGTTTTTTTTGAAGCATCTAATCCAAAAAACTGTTTAGCCTCTTCCGTTTTATCAGAAATAGTCAATAAGTCTTGACGCACAGGGTTCCCAGTTTTTATAATTTTATTCTTCGGAAAAAATCGTTCTAAACCATCATAAGCAACACAAATTTTCTTTGTTTTATTTGCCAGCATTTTGTTTGTAATTCCAGGATAAGAATTTTGCTCTTGTATTAATGTTGGAATTCCTTTTTTAGCTGCCATAAACAATGTTGGACCACTTGCAAACCCTCCAGTTCCGATTACTACATCTGGGTTAAATTGCTTTACAATTTTTCGGGCATTCCATAAACTACTTATCAGCTTAAAAGGAAAAGCAAGATTTTTAGCAGATAAACTTCTTTGTATTCCTGAAATCCATAATCCTTTAATTTGATACCCATATTGCGGCACTTTATCCATTTCCATTCTATCTTTTGCACCAACAAACAAAAAATTAGCATTTGGGTGCCTATTTTTTAATTCGTTTGCAATTGAAATAGCTGGATAAATATGTCCGCCCGTTCCGCCTCCACTCAACAAAAAATTAATCGATTGCTTCATGTAGAATATTTAAAGGGTTTTCGTGTTCCATACTTTTAGGCGATTCATCTTTCATTGAACTCACACTCAAAATCATTCCGATAGCAAAACAAGTCATCCAAATAGAAGTTCCACCACTACTTATTAATGGTAATGTTTGTCCTGTAACAGGAAATAAATTTATTGCCACAGCCATGTTTATCATTGCTTGAAAAATAATAGGTAAACCAATTCCTAAGACTAATAATGTAGCAAATATGGTTTGCGCTTTTTTAGCAACCATCATGATCCTAAACAATAAAAACAAATAAACCAATGCCACACCAATACCGCCTAACAATCCAAACTCTTCAATTATTATTGCATAAATAAAATCGGAAGATGATTGCGGTAAAAAATTCTTTTGAACGCTCTTTCCTGGTCCAAGTCCCGCAATCCCACCTGTTGCTATAGCAATTTTTGCCTTTTCAACCTGATAGGCTTCTTCTGCATTTTTATCTGAAAAATTTTCAACACGACTTATCCAAGTATCCACACGATTTGGCATTAAATCTGGAAATGCTTTTGCCATCAACACAAAAAGTGTCAAACCAATAATTCCCATTCCTAAAACATAGGCGATATATTTAATTGGGTAACCACCAATAAATGTCAACACTAAAATCATACAAAAAATGATAGCTGTTGTAGAAAAATTTGCAGGTAAAATCAATATTAAAATAAGACCAACGGGCAACCATAAATAGCGTAAACTTTCTTTAAAATGTATTTCTTTGTCTTTATTTCGAGCCAAATATCTGGCGACATAGGTCATTAAAACCAAGCCTGCCAATGTGGAAGTTTGAAATCCAATACCAACAAATGGAATGTTAATCCATCTACTTGCATTTGCACCACCAATCGTAGTTCCTTTAGTTAACGTGTATAATAACAGTCCGAAAACTATCGGTAACAACAACACTGAGGCACCACTAAAATATCGATATGGAATTTTATGAACTCCATATAAAATAAAAAATCCTAAAAACAGTAAAACGGCATGTTTAAATAAAATTGCTGCCGGACTAGAAGCCGACTTTACCACATACACCAAATTGGTACTCGCGCTGTAAACTGGCATAAATGAGAAAAATGCCAACACAGCAATGGCTAACCAAATTGCTTTATCTCCTTCTATGTTTTTAAAAATTTTGAACATTATTTATTTTAGTTACTCTCAACTAATGACTAATTTACAACTCTCTAACTGCTTGTTTAAACTGACGCCCTCTATCTTCGTAACTATCAAATAAGTCAAAACTTGCACATGCTGGCGACAACAATACTGCTTCACCTTTATCTGCTATTTTATATGCCACTTTTACCGCTTCTTCTGCTCCTGCAGTTTCAACAATCAAATCAATTACATTGCTAAATGTTTTTAATATTTTATGATTATCAACACCTAAACAAACTATTGCTTTTACTTTTTCTCTGACCAAAGGCATTAAATCGAAATAGTCATTTCCTTTATCAACGCCACCAACAATCCACACTGTTGGCGTTTTCATACAATCTAATGCGTAAAAAGTCGCATTTACATTGGTTGCTTTCGAGTCGTTTATATATTCAACTCCGTTAATCTTTAATACACGTTCTAAGCGATGTTCTGCGCCTTCAAAGTTCTCTAAACTTTCACGTATCGTTTCTTTTCTTATATTCAACAACTGCGCAGTCATAGATGCTGCCATCGAATTTTTTACATTATGTTTTCCTTGTAATGCTATTGATGCTATCCCCATTTTATATGTTTCTTTATGTGTTTTAATTATTATTTCATTTCCTTTTAAATACGCTCCTCTTTCAAATTCTTTTTCTAATGAAAAAGGCAATAACTGAGCGTTAACTTTATTTTTTTCTAACCAACTTGTAATAACTGGATCATCTGCATCATAAATCAAATAGTCCTTTTCTGTTTGATTCATTGTTACTCTAAATTTAGAATTGATATAATTTTCAAATTCATATTCATATCTATCCAGATGATCAGGCGTAATGTTTGTAATCACAGCAATATGTGGCGCGAACTTTTCAATTCCATCGAGTTGAAAACTGCTCAACTCCAACACATAACTGTCAAAATCATTTTCAGCAACTTGCTCTGCAAAACTGGCACCTATATTACCTGCCACCCCTACATTCAAATTTCCCGTTTTCAACATATGATGCGTCAACATCGTTGTGGTTGTTTTTCCGTTCGAACCTGTAATTCCAACAATAGTTGCATTGGTGTATTGAGAAGCAAACTCAATTTCAGAAATCACTTTAACTCCATTTTCTTTCAACTTAACAACCAACGGAACCGTATCTGGAATTCCAGGGCTCTTCATTACCACGTCTGCTGATAAAATTTCAACTTCAGAATGACCATTTTCTTCAAAAGGTATATTCGTATTTAAAAGAACTTGTTTATATTTTTCTGCAATTGCTCCGTTATCTGAAACAAAAACATTGTATCCTATTTTTAATCCTAGCAATGCTGTGCCAACGCCACTTTCTCCACCGCCAAGTACAATTAATTTCACTTTATCTTAATTTCAATGTTACAATTGTTAATACTGCTAAAAGTATTCCTACAATCCAAAAACGAGTTACAATTTTACTCTCGTGATATCCCGATTTTTGATAATGGTGATGTAATGGTGACATTTTTAAAATGCGCCGTCCTACACCGTATTTTTTTCTGGTATATTTAAAATACCCCACCTGTAAAATCACTGATAAATTTTCTACTACAAAGATTCCTGCTAAAATCGGAATCAATAATTCTTTACGAGTTGCTATTGCTATAACTGCAATAATTCCACCGATGGTTAAACTACCAGTATCACCCATAAATACTTGTGCCGGAAACGTATTATACCATAAAAACCCAATCAAACTTCCTGCAAAAGCGCTGATAAAAATTACCATTTCGCCAGAATTAGGGATGTACATTACATCTAGATAATCAGAAAAAATGATATTCCCAGAAACCCAGGCAAAAATTCCTAAAGTGACTACAATAATTGCGGATGAACCTGCTGCCAAACCATCAATACCATCCGTTAGATTTGCTCCGTTTGAAACTGCTGTGATGATAAAAATTACCAATGGAATAAAAATAATCCACGCATATTTTTGATAACCATCGCCTAACCAACTCAAGGCTTTTGAATATTCTAATTCATTGTTTTTGAAAAACGGCACTGTTGTTTTTGTAGATTTGTGCGCATCGCCGAATAACTTGGGGTTTCCGTTTTCGGCGATTTGCACAATTCCTTGGGGTGATAATTCTTCTTTAATTGTAACATCAGGATTGAAATATAACATGCTTCCTACAATAATTCCGAGTCCAACTTGACCCAAAACTTTGAAGCGTCCTTTTAACCCTTCTTTATCTTTTTTAAATATTTTTATATAATCATCAACAAAACCGATAACACCCATCCAAAGGGTTGTAATAATTAGTATGACAATGTAAATGTTATCTAGTTTAGCTACTAAAAAAACTGGAATCAACGTTGCTAAAATGATTATAATTCCACCCATTGTTGGCGTACCAGCCTTTTCCTTTTGACCTTCTAAACCTAAATCTCTAACCGTTTCACCAACTTGTTTTTTACGCAAATAATCAATAATTTTTTTTCCAAAAACCGTAGAAGTCAACAATGAAAACACAAATGCAATGGCTGCACGAAAAGAAATGTATTGAAACAAACTTGCCCCAGCTAATTGGTAATGATTTTCTAAATATTCAAATAAATAATACAACATCTTATTTGTGTAATTCTTTTAAAATTGTTTTCACTTTCTTATAATCATCAAAGTCTGTTCGGACTCCGTTTACTTCTTGATATGCTTCATGACCTTTACCTGCTATCAATAAAATATCGCCTTTATCGGCTAATTTACCTGCCGTTTTAATTGCTTGTTCTCTATCTAAAATTGAGAGTGTTTTTTTATAATTCTGTGGCTCCACTCCTTTTTCTATATCTTCAATAATTGTCTGCGGATTTTCAGTTCTAGGATTATCAGAAGTAAAAATTGTTTGGGTACTTAAAAAAGAAGCAATATGACCCATTTTCGGACGCTTGGTTTTATCTCTATCGCCTCCACAACCAACAACGGTAATCACATTTTCATTTCCTGTCCTTATATTATTAATGGTTTCCAATACGTTTTTTAAGGCATCGGGCGTGTGCGCATAATCAATTATGGCGGTAATTCCACCGTCTGACAAAAAATGTTGAAACCTACCATCAACACTCTCAAGCTGACTCATTATTTGTAGCGTTTCTAATTGATTTAAGCCCAACAAATCTGCTGCTCCAAAAATTGCCAATAAATTAGATGCGTTAAAACCACCAATTAATTTTACCCAAATTTCAGTACCATTTATATTTAACAGCAAACCTGAAAACTGATTTTCTAAGATTCGCACCTTATAATCTGCCATTGTTTTTTGAGCGTAGGTAACTTTTTTCGCTTTGGTATTTTGCAACATAACTGCGCCATTCTTATCATCAACATTTACGAGCGCAAATGCAGTCTTTGGCAGTTCATCAAAAAATGATTTTTTCACATCTCGGTATTCGGCAAACGATTTATGATAATCGAGATGATCGTGTGTTAGGTTGGTGAAAATTCCACCTGAAAAATGCAATCCATCCGTTCTTTTTTGATGGATTCCATGTGAGCTTACTTCCATAAAACAGTAATCAACACCGCTTTCTACCATTAACTGTAAATAACCGTTGATCGAAACAGAATTAGGGGTTGTATGTGTTGCCACATATTCTGTTTCATCAACCATTACCTTTACAGTAGAAAGCAATCCGACTTTATAACCCGACTTTCTAAATAAGCTATATAATAAGGTCGCAATGGTTGTTTTTCCATTGGTTCCTGTAATTCCGATTAATTTTAATTCTTGTGATGGGTTGTTGTGATAATTCGCTGCAATTATTGCCAACGCACTATTTGAATCATCCACTTGAATGTATGTTATTTCTTTGTTTATTTTTGAAGGTGTTTTTTCACAAACAATAACTGTAGCGCCAAGTTTTATTACTTTATCAATAAATTTATGTCCATCAACGGTTACACCTATTTGCGCTACAAAAAGGTCGTTTTTTTGCACTTCTCTAGAATCAAATACTACATTTTTAATAGACACTTCTGTACTTCCATAAACTTTATTTACAGCAACTTTATACAATATGTCTTTTAATAATTTCATTATGACAATTCTAATTTTATAAGGGCTCCTTCAATAATTTCCTCTCCAGATTTTATTGATTGATTATTCACTTTTCCATTCCCATCAAATTCTACTTTCAACCCTAAATTTTCTAATATTGAAACTGCATCCATTCCACTCATTCCTTTTACATTCGGAATCTTATTTAAATTCAGTTCTGAAATTTGATAATAGTTTTTAAAACTATTATCGACAGAGGCTAATTGAGGTTCACTATTTTGAATTTCCTCTACAACAGCTACATCTCTATAAATTTTATGAGCGATGTCTTTAAAAACTGGACCAGAAACGTCTGCTCCGTAATATCCTTTTTCGGTTTGCGGTTTATGTATTACCACGATGCATGAATACTTTGGGTTTTCTGCAGGAAAATAACCCGTAAACGAAGAAATATACCGTCTATTTGATTCCCAATCATCCATCCAATACTCAACACGTGCAGTTCCTGTTTTACCTGCCATCGAAAAATTTTCAGAATATAGTTTTTGCCCGGTACCACGAATCACTACGTTTTTTAACATTTCTTGAACTTTAGCAATAGTTTCGTCTGAGCAAATTTTAGGGTCGATAACTTCTTTTTCAAAAACTTTCACTTTCTTATCCCAAGAGCGAATCTCTTTTACAAGCCTTGGTTTAACCATTTCACCATTATTGGCAATTGCATTGTAAAAAGTAAGTGTTTGCATTGGCGTAAGTCTTAAATTATAGCCGTACGCAATTGAAGGCAACGCATTTCTACTCCATTTCTCATCACCTGGAGCAGGTATCATCGGACTTCCTTCTCCTTTATTTATGGCCAAATTCAATTTTTTATCGAGATGCATTTCCTTCAAAGCATCAATAAATTTATCAGGATCATCAGCAAAATTCTCATCAATCAAACGTGCAAAAGCAATATTTGAAGAAACCTCCATCGCTCTTGCTGCAGAAATTTTACCATGACCACCTCTTTTAGAATCATTAATATACCTACCGTACATTCTGTACTTTCCGTCTCCGGCATCAACAATAGTACTCGAATCAATTGCTTTCAATTCCAGCGCAGCAACCATAGTCATTAATTTAAACGCAGATCCCGGTTCATGAGATTCTCCAATAGCATAATTCAACATCTCATAATAATTCCCTGATGCTGTTCTTCCTAAATTAGAAATCGCTTTAATTTCACCCGTTTTTGTTTCCATTACAACCACACAGCCATGTTCTGCTTCATAATATTCTAATTGCCTTAACAAAGAATGGTGTGCTATATCCTGAATATTCACATTGATCGTTGTAATGATATCTCTGCCATCTTGTGGCTCAACTTCATTATTGTCATTAATCGGTTTCCATTGTCCTTGCGCAATCCGTTGCTTTAATCTCCAACCCGATTTACCTCGTAAATAATTCTTATATGCGCCTTCAATTCCTGGCGCACCACGATAATCATCATAACCAATCGTACGTTCAGCAATTTTACCAAGTGGATGTTCTCGTTTTGTAGTTTGCTCGGCAATAAAGCCACCTTTATACATTCCTAAATTGAAAATCGGAACGGTTTTTAATTTCTGATAATCTAAATACCCGATGTTTCGAGCAATTAATAAATAGCGGTTTTTATTTTTGCGAGCCTTTCTTATTTTTTGAACATAATAAGAAGACGGCTTTCCAAGCATTTTTGATAATTCAACAGAAAGACCCCTAATATTCTTTTCAAAAACGGATGCATCAACAGTAATAACATCCATTCTTATTTCGTAACGCGACATAGACGTTGCCAGCAAACTTCCATCATCGGCATATACATTACCACGATTTGCATGAATGGTATCGTTTTTAATCGTTCTCTTTTCTGAAATGCTTCGGTACTTATCGCCTTCGACGTATTGAATGTTAATTAACTTAGCAACGATAGCGATAAAAAACAGGGTCGAGAAGACAAAAACAATATACAATCTGTTCAATATGCTCTTTTTTTCTGCTGCCAATTTAATTTACTTTTTTAACTACTTTAATTTTTTTCGGTGGATTTTCTGATGGTAGCAATCCACGCGCTGCTACTTTTTTTTGTACTGACGATTCTAATTCTAGCCGCATTACTTTTGTCCTAGCATCGACAAACTCGGCTTTCAATTCTCGAATCTCATAATTTAATTCCGCAATTCTCAGCACTTTTTTATCAGTGCTATGGGATCGAGAAATCATAAATAATAACAGCATAACAACAAATATGATGATCCGCCAATTCTTAAAAGCATCTTCGCTTACTAAGAATTCCCCTTTTAAAACATCGTATATCTTTTGTTTGAAATTTGACACTTAACTGTTTGTTGCTATTCTTAATTTTGCGCTTCGCGCTCTATTATTTAACTTTATTTCTTTCTGCCCTGGAATTATCATTTTACCTACTTTTTTAAGTGGCACTTCAAAGTTTCCATAAAAATCTTTTTCTGGCTCACCTTCAAATAATCCGTTTCTAATAAACCGCTTCACCAATCTATCTTCTAAAGAGTGATAAGAAATCACACTCAATCTCCCTTTATCATTTAGTAATTCTGGAGTTTGCATTAAAAACTCTTTCAACACTTCTATCTCCTGATTTACCTCTATTCGAATCGCTTGAAAAATCTGAGCCAATATTTTATGCTCCTTCGCATTTGGCAAGAATTCTTTCAAAACACTCTTTAACTCAAAACTTGTCTTGATCTTATTTTCCGCTCTCGAATTCACAATTTTTTTTGCCAATGCTCTCGCATTTCTCAACTCGCCATATTTAAAAAGAACGTTACCCAAAGCCTCTTCATCATATTTATTTATGATTGTAAAAGCAGATAATTTATCATTTTGATTCATTCTCATATCTAAATCAGCATCAAAACGGGTAGAAAAACCTCTTTCAGCTTCATCAAATTGATGTGATGATACTCCTAAATCAGCAAGTATTCCATCTACTTTTTTTATTCCGTAAAAACGCAAGAACCTTTTTATATATCTAAAATTTTCAGGAATCAACACAAAACGCTCATCATCTAAACTATTCTCTTGCGCATCTGCATCTTGATCAAAACCAAATAATTTTCCTTCTTTCCCAAGTCTTTTCAAAATTTCTTTTGAATGTCCACCTCCACCAAAAGTTACATCAACATAAACTCCATTTGGCTGAATATTTAATCCATCTATACTTTCTTGAAGTAATACTGGGTTATGATATTCCATCTTCATCTTCAGTTACATTTCCCATCACTTGCTCTGCCAATTCACCAAAATCAACCGCTGCAGCATCAATCGCCATTTCATACTTATCTTTATCCCAAATTTCAATAATATTTACAGCAGAAGACAATACTACTTCTTTAGTTATACCAGCAAATTTTTGTAAGTCATTCGGAATTAATAATCGACCAGAATTATCTAACTCTACTATTTTAACACCCGCCGTAAACCTTCTGATAAAATCATCGTTCTTTTTTACAAAACGATTCAACTTATTTACTTTCGCCATCATTGCATTCCATTCAGACATTGGGTACAACTCCAAACACGTTTGAAAAACCGATCGCTTTAAAACAAAACCATCTTGTAACACAGGAGACAACTGCTTTTTTAAAGCAGAAGACAGCATTAAGCGACCTTTTACGTCGGCTTTACACTCATAAGTCCCTATTAGATTGATCATTTAGTTAGCGATTATTAGCTTCAAAAATAGAAAATTAATTCCACTTTTTACCACATTCTACCACTTTGTTAATAACTTTTGTTTTTTCAGCTTAATATGAATTACAAAACTGTAATACAGAACTTTAAATCAATGATTGAATTATTATTGTGGATATTTGCAAAAAAATCGTATTTTGCTTCGAAATGGCTACATTTGCCACAAGTTTAAAACAGACAGTTAGCGTATGAGTTATACATTAAAGAAAGAAGGAGAATTCAGTTATATAGAAGAAGGAGAAGGTCAGCCAATTGTTGTTTTACACGGTTTGATGGGTGCTTTGAGTAATTTTGACGGAATTATTGATCATTTTTCTAAAAATGGATATAAAGTGTTAATTCCTGAATTGCCTTTATATACTTTACCGATGATAAAAACCAATGTTCGGAATTTATCAAAGCACGTCAAAGATTTTATTAATTTTAAAAAATTAGACAATGTTATCTTCTTAGGAAATTCATTAGGAGGCCATATTTCATTATACTTTACCAAGTATAACCTTATAAATGTTAAGGCGCTTGTTTTAACTGGAAGTTCGGGGCTGTACGAAAGTTCTATGGGAGATACCTACCCAAAACGAGGTAATTATGAGTTTATAGAAAACAAAGTTAAAGAGGTTTTTTATGATGATAAAATAGCAACAAAAGAATTGGTAGATTCGGTTTTTGATATCGTAAACGATCGTATAAAAGCCTTAAAAACACTTGCAATTGCTAAAAGCGCCATACGCCATAACATGGCAGAAAACTTACCCGACATGAACATTCCTGTTTGTCTTATTTGGGGCGAAAACGACATTGTTACACCTCCAGTTATAGCGAATGATTTTCATAAATTATTACCCGATTCTGATTTATTTTGGGTTGAAAAATGTGGGCATGCACCAATGATGGAACGCCCAGATGAATTCAATCAAATTTTAGATGCTTGGCTAAAAAAACGTAATCTATAATTTAGTGAAAATTAATTCAGCAACATTTATCATCAGCAATACTGATGTTTCTAAATGCCCAAAAGAACGTGTGCCAGAATATGCTTTTATCGGACGTTCAAACGTAGGGAAATCGTCTTTAATTAATATGCTAACCGATCGTAAAAAGTTAGCAAAAACATCCGGAAAGCCCGGAAAAACTCAACTGATTAATCATTTTAAAATTAATGAAGAATGGTTTTTGGTAGATTTACCTGGCTATGGATATGCACAAGTTTCAAAGAGCAAACGTAGAACCTTTCAAAAATTTATTAAAGATTACTTCTTAGAACGAGAACAATTAGTTTGTTCTTTTATTTTGGTTGATTCACGACACGAACCTCAAAAAATAGATCTGGAATTTATGCAGTTTTTAGGTGAAAATGGTGTCCCGTTTGGAATTATTTTTACCAAAGCAGATAAGTTAGGAAGTTCGATGTTGAATAAAAATATAGTTAAGTACAAAAAACAATTATTGAAGACTTGGGAGGCTATTCCAACACATTTTATTACCTCAGCTGAAACTGATATGGGACGTGATGAAGTATTGAATTATATAGCGCAAATAAATAAAGACGTTGCTAATAATTTTAAAATTGGCAGCTGAATACAGTAGAAATCATTATGAATCTCTTCAACTCACTTCGACAGGCTCAGTGTGACATTCTAAGAAATCGAATATATTTTAAAAATGCATTCAACAAAACACAATTTACAAGTCCTTTTTGAAGACAATCATCTTATAATCGTTAACAAACGAGCAGGCGATATTGTTCAAGGAGACAAAACGGGCGATAAACCGTTAAGTGAAATTGTTAAGAGTTACATCAAAGATAAATACAAAAAACCAAGCAATGTGTATTTGGGTGTGGTTCACAGATTAGACAGACCCACTTCTGGCATTGTAATTTTTGCCAAAACTTCTAAAGCATTAGAACGATTAAACAAAATGCTTCGCGAAAAACAGATTGACAAAACCTATTGGGCAGTTGTAAAAAACAAGCCTCAAAAAGAGCAAGATACACTTATAAACTGGCTGCGAAAAAACCCTAAGAATAACAAATCTACAGCATTTAACAAAGAAACGGATGATTGCAAAAAAGCGATTTTACATTATAAAATCATCAAAGGATTAGACAATTATTTCCTTTTAGAAATTGATTTAGAAACAGGTCGTCATCATCAAATCCGCTGTCAATTAGCCAATATAGGAAGCCCTATAAAAGGTGATTTAAAATACGGATTTGATCGAAGCAACAAAGACGCTAGTATTCATTTACATGCTCGTAAAATTGAGTTTACGCATCCTGTGAGTAAAGAAAAAGTGGTTATTACTGCTCAAACTCCTAAAGAAGTTATTTGGGAAGCGTGTGAATCATAATTTTTATTCACTGTCATTCCTGCGAAGGCAGGAATCCATACTAATTTTAGGTTTAGACTCCTGCCTCCGCGGCAATAACAATTACAATATATAATGCGTATTCACAAAATTAGATTGTTTAGAATCTAACAAGGTATTTAATACTTTTTTATTTAAGTCATTTCCTTTAAACGCCACCAAGGTTCTGATAGAAAAAGAACGAATCGCATCATGAACACTTAGTGTACTCACTGCTGAATCTTTTCTTCCAACAAAAGGGAATACATCTGGTCCACGTTGGCACTGCGCATTTATATTTACACGACATACTTGGTTTACCATCATATCAATTAATGGCGCTAACGTATCAGCACAATTACTAAACAAACTTACTTGTTGTCCGTAGTTAGATTCAGAAACATAACTTAACGCCTCTTCAATATCATCATAAGGGACTATTGGTACAATGGGTCCAAATTGCTCTTCATGAAATACTCGCATTTGTTTATTTACTGGATATACAACCGCTGGAAACGTAAAACTATGGATTGATTCTCCACCATTATCATTTAAAACTGTTGCTCCGTGTTCAACGGCATCCTCAACTAATTCTTTAATATAAGATGGTTTGTCAGCTTCTGGTAGAGGAGTTAAAGAAACGCCATCATCCCAAGGTAATCCATATTTTAATTTTGAAACTTGCGCAACAAACTTTTTATTAAATTCTTCAACAATACTTTTATGAACAAACAGTAATTTTAATGCCGTACATCTTTGCCCGTTGAAAGACAACGACCCCAAAACGCATTCTTGAACAGCTAAATCAATATCGCAATCTGGCAATACAATTCCAGGATTCTTTGCTTCCAACCCTAAAACCAAACGTAATCTATTTTGTTTTGGATGTAAATGTTGTAATGCATTTGCTGATTTACTATTTCCAATTAATGCCAGCACATCAATCTTACCTGTTTTCATTATTGGTGATGCCAATACACGACCTCTACCATAAATTAAATTCACAACCCCCTTTGGAAAACATTTTTGAAACGCATCTAATAAAGGTGATAATAATAAAATACCGTATTTAGCCGGCTTAAATACCGTTGTATTTCCGCAAATAAGTGCTGGTATTAACAAACAAAAAGTTTCATTTAACGGATAATTATAAGGTCCCATACATAAAACTACACCTAAAGGTCCTCTGCGAATTTGTGCATACACACCACTATTTAATTGTAAATTAGAATGTTTTCTGTCCATTTCTTTTAAATCCTGAACAGTATCAGCAATGTATTCAATAGTTCTATCAAATTCTTTACAAGAATCGCCATAGGTTTTACCGATTTCCCACATCATGCATTTCACTACTTCATCGCGCGTAGTTTTCATCATTTTGGCAAAATTCTCTATGCAATTAATTCTATCCTCAACTTTCATTGTTGGCCAATCTCCTCTTCCTTTGTCATAGGCGTCATATGCAGCATCTAATGCTTCTAAAGCATTTTCCTCTTGCATATTTGGGATTTGACCAATTATTTTTCGTTCAAAATCACCCGACTCATTTTCTGCATAAATTGATGAATATACAGGTGATGTTGCACCTGTCCATTTACGTAATTCGCCATTCACTAAATATGTTTCTTGAATTATTGGGGCATTAAACTGAAATTGTGCTGGGATATTTGCTTCTTTAAATATATTTTTAAGTGCCATAGTGTTATATATTATTCCATTCTTTATTTCTTGATAGTTTCTTCGATTATTCCGATAACTATCGGGACAGAATGACATTTCTTTTTTGAAGGGACATCAAAGTTATGAATTTCCTAAAAGAAATCCATACAAAACGAGTTTAAACTATAAAGGTGTCGCTTTCACAACACCTTTATAATTCTTTCTTATTTCTAAGGTTCTGTTTTTTACAGATTACGAAATAATTTTCGCCATAGTTGTCATAGACAAACGCAATTCATACCCAATATCTTCAATTGGATGTGTGCGAATTTCTTCATTCACAAAAATCAATTCTTTATTATCTGCATCATTTCCTTTATTTGCGTCAAATGCTTTTCCAATTACATCTGTGTTTACAGTTTTCATGAAATCTGCCAATAAAGGTTTACATGCATGATCAAATAAATAACAACCGTACTCCGCAGTATCAGAGATTACACGATTCATTTCGAATAACTTTTTACGTGCAATAGTATTTGCAATTAATGGCGTTTCATGTAATGATTCATAATAAGCAGATTCTTCTATAATTCCTGCTTCGGTCATAGATTCAAACGCTAATTCAACTCCAGCTTTTACCATTGCAATCATTAATACTCCGTTATCAAAATATTCTTGCTCAGAAATTTCTGCATCTGTAGCTTGTGTTTTTTCAAAATTAGTTTCACCAGTTGCCGCTCTCCAAGTCAATAGATTTTTATCATCATTTGCCCAATCTTCCATCATTGTTTTAGAAAAATGACCGCTAATAATATCATCCATATGTTTTTGAAATAACGGACGCATAATTCCTTTTAACTCTTCCGCCAATTCAAATGCTTTTATTTTTGATGGGTTTGATAAACGATCCATCATATTTGTAATTCCGCCATATTTCATTGCTTCTGTAATAGTTTCCCAACCGTATTGAATCAGTTTTGAAGCGTAACCAGCATCAATTCCTTCTTCCACCATTTTATCGAAACACAAAATAGAACCCGTTTGTAACAAACCACATAAAATAGTTTGTTCACCCATTAAATCAGATTTTACCTCAGCCACAAAAGATGAGTTTAAAACTCCTGCTCTATGACCACCAGTTGCTGCAGCATATGCTTTTGCTTGCTCAAATCCTTTTCCTTCCGGATTATTTTCTGGATGCACAGCAATTAATGTTGGCACACCAAAACCTCTTTTATATTCTTCACGAACTTCAGAACCTGGACACTTTGGCGCCACCATAATTACCGTAATATCTTTACGGACTTGCATTCCTTCTTCAACAATATTAAAACCGTGTGAATAAGATAATGTTGCTCCTTGTTTCATCAATGGCATTACAGCAGAAACCACAGAAGTGTGTTGTTTATCTGGAGTTAGATTACATACTAAATCAGCCGTTGGGATCAATTCTTCATACGTACCAACAGTAAATCCGTTTTCACTTGCATTTTTAAACGATTGACGTTTTTCTGTAATTGCTGCTTCACGCAAAGCATACGAAATATTCAACCCTGAATCGCGCATGTTCAACCCTTGATTTAAGCCTTGTGCTCCACAACCAACAATTACTATTTTCTTTCCCTTCAATACTTCTACTCCATCTGAAAATTCTGAAGTTTCCATAAACTCACACATACCTAACTGTGCTAATTGATCTCTTAATGAAAGTGTGTTAAAATAATTTGCCATCTTTTTAATTTATTAATTTAATTGTTTATTTAATAATTCAGAAATTTTCATTTCTTCTTTTGATATTGATATTCTTCCCGAACGCACAAACTGCATAATTCCGAAGGGAAGTAGTTCATCATATAATGTTTCAATTTCTTCTTTTCTTCCTGATTTCTCTATCACAAAAAACTCAGGTAAAACGGTTACTATTTGGGCATTACTATTTTTAATAATATTCTGAATTTGACGTTCATTAAATAGCAAATCAGATTTTATTTTAAACAATGCCGTCTGAATATAAATAGATTCATCATTGGTATGATAATACGCTTTAATCACCTCTATTTGTTTTTCAATCTGACCAATAATTTTCTTTACCTTTTCTTCGGTCATATTAACCACAATAATAAATCTTGAAACGTTTTCAATTTCTGTACTTGAAACTGTTAAACTTTCAATATTAATATGTCGCTTTAAAAAAATTGTAGAGATTCTATTTAACAATCCTAAGTTGTTTTCTGAATAAACTGATATGGTATATGTTTGTTCTTCCATTTTAATTAATTTTATATTCTGAATTCACTTCGACAAGCTCAGCGTGACATTTTAGAACACATTAGCATAATATTTATTTTAATCTAACATCTGAAACTGAAGCTCCTGTTGGAATCATCGGAAATACATTCCCTTCTTTTTCTACACAAACTTCTAAGAAATACGATTCATCTGACGCAATCATTTCTTTAACTGTTGCTGCTAAATCTTCTCTTTTTGTTACTTTTTTTGCTTTGATACTATATCCTTCAGCAATTTTTACAAAATTAGGGTTTGTCATTTCTGTGGAAGCATAACGCCCGTCAAAAAACAGTTCTTGCCATTGACGCACCATTCCTAAGAAATCATTATTCAATACCACAATTTTCACGGCTGCTTTGGTTTGTAAAATTGTTCCTAATTCTTGAATATTCATTTGCATACATCCATCACCAATAATAGCAACCACTTCTCTTTCTGGAGCGCCCATTTTAGCACCGATTGCTGCTGGCAATGCAAAGCCCATAGTTCCTAAACCACCCGAAGTAATTTTACTTTGCGGTAGTTCAAAATTTGCATATCGACTCGCAATCATCTGATGCTGACCAACATCAGAAACAATTACCGCTTCCCCTTTTGTCTCCTTATTTATAGCTTCAATAACTTCTGCCATTGTAATTCCGCTTCCGTTTGCATGAATTTGTGCATCAATAACTTCTCTGTATTCGATTGCATACAAATCTTTAAATTCTTGCAACCATGCTTCATTTGAATTATCGTTTAGCAATGGTAGAATTTGAGCCAATGTATCTTTCACATTCCCTAAAACGGCAACATCTGTTTTTACATTTTTATCAATTTCAGCAGGATCAATATCAAAATGGACAATCTTTGCCTGCTTTGCATAGGCATCTAAATTTCCTGTAACTCGATCATCAAAACGCATTCCAATAGCAATTAACACATCACATTCATTGGTTAATTTATTGGGTGCATAATGACCATGCATACCAACCATACCAACATTTAATCTATGTTTTGTTGGAAACGCTGACAAACCTAATAATGTAGATGCCGATGGAATATCCATTTTTTCAACTACTGCTTTAAATTCTTTTTCTGCTTTTCCCAAAGTAACTCCTTGTCCGAATACAACAAAAGGTTTTTTTGCACTATTGATGACATCTGCAGCAGCTTGTATCATTTTTTGATCAATCATCGGAACAGGTACATAACTGCGAATACTCTTACATTTTTTGTATTCGTAATCCAACTCTCCAAACTGAGCATCCTTGGTTATATCAATCAAAACAGGACCTGGACGGCCTGATTTTGCAATGTAAAATGCTTTCGCAAACACTTCTGGAATTTCAGAAGCCTTGGTAATTTGATAACTCCACTTTGTAACCGGAGCAGAAATACTAATAATATCTGTTTCTTGAAAAGCATCACTTCCTAAAAGATGTGAACCAACTTGACCTGTAATACAAACCACCGCAGTAGAATCTATCTGTGCATCTGCAATTCCGGTAACTAAATTTGTTGCTCCTGGACCTGATGTTGCAATTGCAACGCCAACCTTACTTGTAACTCTTGCAAAACCTTGAGCAGCATGAATTGCTCCTTGCTCGTGTCTTGTAAGCACATGATGTATTTTATCTTGATATTTAAATAATTCGTCATAAACAGGCATAATTGCGCCACCCGGATAGCCATATATTAAATCTGCTCCTTCTTCTAAAAGACATTTAACTACCGCTTCTGCTCCTATAATTCTTTGCGTACTCATACTTTAAAATTTATCCGTTACGCATCCTTCAGATGCTGTTGCAACAGTTTTTGCGTATTTATATAATATTCCTTTTTTATGCTTTAATTCTGGCGCTGTCCATTGTGCTTTTCTTTCTGCTAATTCTTCATCAGAAAGCAATACATTAATGGTATTGTCTTCAGCACTAATTTTAATTACATCTCCTGTTTTTAACAAACCAATGGTTCCTCCTGATTGTGCTTCTGGAGTAATATGACCCACCACAAAACCGTGTGTTCCACCAGAAAAACGACCATCGGTAATTAATGCAACCGATTTTCCTAAACCTGCTCCCATAATTAAAGAGGTTGGCTTTAACATTTCTGGCATTCCCGGTCCGCCTCGTGGCCCAACATATCGAATCACCACAACATCTCCCTTTTCAACTTCTCCATTCGAAATACCCGTATTTGCCGCTTGCTCACCATCATAAACGACTGCTTTTCCTTCAAACAGCAACCCTTCATTACCCGAGATTTTTGCAACAGATCCTTCTGTAGCAAGGTTACCGTACATTATTTGCAAATTTCCTGAAGATTTTAATGCTTTATCTTTTGGATAAATCACATCTTGATCACCATCAAAAGAAAGTGGGGTAACGTTTTCTAAATTTTCTGCCAAAGTCTTACCTGTAACGGTCATACAATCGCCATGTAAAAAACCATTGTCTAATAAATATTTCATCACTACTGGAGTTCCGCCAACACCATGAACATCTTCCATTAAATATTTTCCTGATGGTTTTAAATCTGCAATTAACGGAGTCCGATCACTTATTCTTTGAAAATCTTCTAAAGTAAATTCGATGTCTGCAGCATGTGCAATTGCTAAAAAGTGTAATACCGCATTTGTTGACCCACCTAAAGCATTTACCAATGCTATTGCATTTTCTAATGATTTTTTAGTGATGATATCCAACGGTTTTAAATCTTGCTCCATCAAGTTTACAATTGCCAAAGCAGTACGTTCACTTTCAGATAATTTATTCGGATTCTCAGCAGGAATCGAAGAATTATATGGCAATGAAAATCCCATCGCTTCAATCGCTGATGCCATTGTATTTGCGGTGTACATTCCTCCACAAGCTCCAGCACCCGGAATCGCACTTTTTATAATCTCCTTATATTCTACATCATCAATTTCTCCCGCAACTTTTTGCCCCAAGGCTTCGAAAGCTGAAACGACATTTAATTTTCTTCCTTTGTATTTACCAGATGCAATTGTACCGCCATACATCATAATTGACGGGCGATTTAAACGCAACATCGCAATCACTGCTCCTGGCATATTTTTATCACATCCAACAACCGAAATCAATGCATCATAACTTTGAGCTTGCATCACTATTTCAATAGAATCAGCAATAATATCTCTAGAAGCCAACGAATAATTCATTCCAGAAGTTCCCATAGAAATTCCATCACTCACTCCGATGGTATTAAAAACAAGTCCGACTTGACCTGCAATATTACACTCCGTTTTCACCTCAGCGGCTAAATTATTCAAATGCATATTACATGGATTCCCTTCGTAACCCGTACTAGCAATCCCAATCTGAGCCTTGCTCATATCTTCATCTGTCAATCCAACTGCATATAACATTGCTTGCGATGCAGGTTGAGATTCGTCTTGAGTTAATCTCTTGCTATGTTTATTTAATTCCATCTATATTTTTTCTGTATATAATATTCAAAAATACTGCGAGGTTTTCACCTCATCAATTCTTATTGTTTTTTTTTACACTATTTAAAGGTCTTACTCTTAATTTAACACTCTGATTGCAAGT
Source organism: uncultured Lutibacter sp. (assembly GCA_964619615.1). Taxonomy (GTDB): domain Bacteria; phylum Bacteroidota; class Bacteroidia; order Flavobacteriales; family Flavobacteriaceae; genus Urechidicola. Next base: position 21,795 of record CAZUFO010000020.1, read on the forward strand.
TGATTAAGTGGGTTTGTTTTACACCAATCACACTTAATATTGATAATTGCTTTTATTCTATTCATAAAAAAACCTCCCTAAATAAAGGGAGGTTCTATTTTTTTATATTAAAATATATCAATCCCTTATTGCTTTCATGTGATAACAATCACAGAAAGGGCAATAATTGAACTTATATTTAAAACAGTGTTTCTCATTTGCTTGGTCAAAATTATAACTTATTTATTCAAAAGCAATGTCTTCCGCTGAATAATTTTGGCAATTGGAATACCTTCTATATTACTTTCGAGCCAAGAAATAATATCTAAATATAAAAAGGCTCTTTTTTCATACGGATGATTCTCATATTTTTTTAATTCAGCGTGTAATTTTTTAAACGCTCCTTTCAATTCACTTGGATATAAATCTGTCAAACTTTTTAAGAAATCAATCATTTTACGTTGTACATGTTGTAAGTCATTCATTTTGATTAAAAACTTATAGGTTGTTTTAATCAAGACATCAATATTCTCATCTAATCCTGCTTCATAATGCGCTACCAAATTTAGGACTCTAGAAAAACATAATAAATCTTCGCGCATTTCTAATTCTTTATTTGCAATAATTTTATTGAGATATAAAATACAGTTTTTGTAATCTGAAATTCCGAAGTACATACAACCAATTTTATAATAAAATACCATTATATGATGTTGGTCTATCTTCGTTTTAAGTTGCTCTACTTTTTCTAATACCACTGGAACATAATTAACTCCTTCGCTAAAATTGGCTTCTAAGAAAAATAAATTAAGTCGATTCTGATAATAATATGTTAATGCAATGGCCTCTGTATTGTCATTCAATAAAAAGTTTTTTTGCTCAATATCGTTCAACAAATTCTCTAAAGTGATTTTAAATTTCTTATTATGTTTTATCATAAAAAGAGACTCTAACAAATAATTATACCCCTTTAAATAAAATACGGGGTTTACAATTTTCATTCTAGGATTGTCATTATAAATATCAATCAATTTCTGAGAATATCGATAACTACTCACAAAATTTTGCGTTATTAAACTAAACCATAAATATGCCTTGTATAAAAATAATTTTTCCTTAAAACCAAGTTTAGAAATTTTATACGTAGGCAAATGCGAATTAAAATAATGTGTCGCCAATTCAATATCATCAATACTTTTGGCATACCCATTTCGCAGCAACCAACTGTACAATTGCAGCGATAAATTAGAGAGTTTGCTAATCATCACGTTTTTAATACTCAATTCTTTTGCCTGAACTGAAAGTATATCAGCACGGTTATTTAAACTTCTAGTAATATATTGAGATTCAATTGTTTTTTCTAGTTCAACAATTTCGTACGCTAAATTATTTTCTTCATTTTCTAATGCTGATGTTTTCGCCTTATCTAATAATTTTAACCCCTGTTTATACAATCCTTTATTATATAGAATTGTTGCAAAATCTATTTGTTCTCTAATTTGGCTTTTTGCATTTTGATGCAGAGGACTTAGTTTCAAACTCACTAATAACTGCTTATATAAATGTGCTTTAGAATTTGATAATTGTTGTTTTTTTATATTGGTGTTATTAAGAATTAAACGCTCTTTATACGCTTGCTGCTTTTCCATTACATTAAATAAAGCAATGAAATTTGCGTCGGCATTACCGCCTAATCGACCGACATACAATTTAAATTGTCTTTTTTCAGATTTCGACAAAGATTTTATCAATGCAAATAATGCATCTTTTTTTTCTGTAGCCATTGTAAATAAATCGTTTTATCTATTTGATTTTAAGTAACTTACTATTATACGTTATTCATTGAATGTAGTATAGAACACTAATAAAAGAAATTCATTTATGACTACATACGTATTTTTGAATATTCAAAAGTGATAAAATTATTTAAATAATGAGCACAAATCAAGTTCAAATTTTCGACACTACTTTAAGAGATGGTGAACAAGTACCAGGATGTAAGTTAAATACGCAACAAAAATTAATTATTGCAGAGCAACTTGACGCCCTTGGAGTTGATGTTATTGAAGCGGGATTTCCGGCTTCAAGTCCTGGCGATTTTAAATCTGTTGAAGAGATTTCTAAACTTGTAAAATATGCTACTGTTTGTGGTTTAACGCGTGCTCATAAAAACGATATTAAAGTCGCTGCGGAAGCATTAGTTTATGCAAAAAGACCGAGAATACATACTGGGATTGGTACATCAGAATCGCATATAAAATATAAATTTAACTCTACTCCAGAAAAAATTATTGAACGCGCAATTGGTGCGGTTACCTATGCAAAATCATTTGTAGAAGATGTTGAGTTTTATGCAGAAGATGCTGGTAGAACGGACAATGAATATTTAGCTAGAGTTTGCGAAGCAGTTATTAAAGCAGGTGCAACTGTTTTAAACATTCCTGACACTACTGGGTACTGTTTGCCAGAAGAATATGGTGCTAAAATGAAATACCTAAGAGAAAACGTAAAAGGTATTGAAAATGTTATTTTATCATGTCATTGCCATAACGATTTAGGGTTAGCAACTGCAAATGCAATTGCAGGAGTTCAAAATGGCGCACGTCAAATTGAATGTACAATTAACGGAATTGGCGAACGCGCTGGAAATACCGCTTTAGAAGAAGTTGTAATGATTTTAAAACAACATCCATATTTAAATTTAGACACCAATATAAACACTCAAATGTTATTTGAAACTAGTAAATTGGTTCAAGAACACATGGGAATGGTTGTACAGCCAAATAAAGCCGTAGTTGGAGATAATGCTTTTGCGCACAGTTCTGGAATTCATCAAGATGGTGTTATTAAGAATCGTGAAACTTATGAAATTATGGATCCAGCAGATGTTGGCGTTACAAAATCATCTATTATTTTAACCGCTCGTAGCGGAAGAGCCGCTTTGGCTTATCGCGCAAAAAATATTGGATATGAATTAACCAAAATGCAATTAGACGCATTGTATCCTGAGTTTTTGAAATTTGCTGATCAAAAAAAGGAAATTTTAGATGACGATATTCACCAATTGATGGAAATGAGTAAGGCTTCATAATTTAGTCGACTACATTTTGTAGTTCCACCCTAAAGAAATGAATATATGACTAAAGAATCTATCATAGAAAAAATAATTTCCAATCAAGTTACACCACATTTAGATTTTAGCCTAAAAAGCAAAACTGAAAACTTTACCAATAATTTATTCCACACGCTTTTTGATGCAAGGCTATGTATTGAAACAAATATTAATGAATTAGAAATACAATTTTCAGAAATTTATAGATTGGCTTGTTTTGACCCTTTAAAACCATGTGCACCTCTTTGGCATTCATTTCTTGAAAAACTACCAAATTTATTAGAACAATTAAACTTAGATGCGAATGCAATTGTTAATAATGACCCTGCATCAAACAGTATTGAAGAAGTTTATTTAGCATATCCAGGCTTTTACGCAATAGCTATTTATAGATTTAGTCATGAATTATATTTGTTAGACATTCCACTAATCCCACGATTAATGAGTGAATATGCACACACTTTAACAGGAGTTGACATTCATTCTGGAGCAACAATAGGTAAATCTTTTTTTATTGATCACGCAACCGGAATTGTAATTGGTGAAACTTGTATTATTAAGGAAAACGTAAAAATTTATCAAGGGGTTACTTTAGGTGCTTTAATGGTTAAAAAGAGTTTAAAAAACTTGAAAAGACATCCAACCGTTGAAGAAAATGTAACTATTTACGCCAATGCAACAATTTTAGGCGGCGATACTATTATTGGTGCCAATAGTATTATTGGCGGTAATGTCTGGATTACAAAATCAGTGCCGAAAGATTCATTGGTATATCACAATCCTGAAACCCAAATGAAACCCAAGAGATAAATTATGAATTCAATTAGTTTATTAGATACTATTGGAAACACTCCGTTAATAAAAGTTCAAAATATCTTCAAAAATGAAGGTGTAAGTTTATTGCTGAAATTGGAAGGAAATAATCCAGGTGGAAGTGTCAAAGATCGTGCAGCCTACAATATGATACAGTCTGCTTTAGATAGAAATGAAATTAATTCCAATTCAAAATTGATTGAAGCAACTAGTGGAAATACTGGAATTGCATTAGCAATGATTGCACAACTTCTTAAGTTAGATATCGAATTAGTGCTACCCGAAAACGCTACCAAAGAACGTGTACAAACCATGCGTGCGTATGGTGCAAAAGTTACATTGACATCTGCAGACAATGGCATTTTAGGTTCTCGAGATTATGCAGATAAGAAAGTTTTGGAAGAAGGATATATAATGCTTAATCAATTTGCGAATGATGACAATTGGAAATCGCATTACAAAACAACTGGTCCAGAAATCTGGAGAGATACCAATGAGGAAATTACTCATTTTGTATCGGCAATGGGCACCACAGGAACCATAATGGGAGTTTCTACTTTTTTAAAAGAACAAAACTCAAACATTCAAATTGTTGGAACACAACCAACAGATGGTTCAAAAATTCCAGGAATTCGAAAATGGCCAAAAGAATATTTACCAAAAATATTTGACGCATCAAAAGTAGATACTGTTATTGATGTTAGTGAAGCAGAAGCAAGAGCAATGTGTAAACGCTTAGCTAAAGAAGAAGGTGTTTTTTGCGGAATGAGTGCTGGAGGCGCTGTTGCTACGGCTTTAAAAGTAGCGCAACAACTAGAAAAAGGCACCGTCGTTACAATTATTCCAGATAGAGGTGATCGTTATTTATCTTCGGATTTGTTCGATTAAAATTTATCACTGCGAAGTAAATCATAAATTTACTCTAACAATCCTTTCTTCTCGTTAAGATTACCTCCTCTTAAATACGTATCAAAAAAGAGTCTTTTATTTCGTATTTTTGCTATTCCATAATAATTCCTGAAAAATGAAAAAAATTCAAATGGTTGATCTTAAAGGTCAATATGAAAAAATAAAAACTACAATAGACACTTCTATTATTAATGTTATAGAATCTACCGCTTTTATTAATGGTCCAGAAGTTCATGGATTTCAAAAAGACTTAGAAGAGTATTTAGATATTAAACATGTAATTCCTTGCGCTAACGGAACAGATGCCTTGCAAATTGCAATGATGGGACTTGGCTTAGAACAAGGCGATGAAGTTATAACCGTAGATTTTACCTTTGCAGCAACCGTTGAAGTTATTGCGCTTTTAAAATTAACTCCTATTTTGATTGATATTGAAGA
>CAZUFO010000021.1:0-27010 GCA_964619615.1 uncultured Lutibacter sp.
ATGTAGCTCAGTTGGCTAGAGCGTTTGACTGGCAGTCAAGAGGTCGTGGGTTCGAATCCCATCTTCTCCACGAAAATAAAATAAGGCTTTCAAGAAATTGAAACCCTTATTTTATTTTCCTCTCCCGCTCTTTTTAATACTCGCTGATTTATTCACATTATTATTGCTTTTTCCAGCCTTAGTTTTTCCTTTTTTATTAGTTTGTTGTTCAGATTTATTACCAAAGAATTTACTGCCCATAATAGTTGCTTTTTAGTTGTTATTAATATGTCTCAAGATTAATTATACGCTAAAAATACAAAATAAATTGATTTTGAGCCTTTATAAGTGTAGTAAAAACGCAACTATTCAGCCTAATTATATTTTGCATTTAACTTGTAACCAGTGTTTTATTTTTTTACCGCAAGGAACGCAACGTTTTTTTGCAAAGGACGCTATGACTAATTTGTTGTTTTTTAGCACTTTGCGAACTTAGCGTATTTCTTAGCGATCCTTGCGGTTAAATCATAAGGATGATAATCATTCTATTACGATATTATTAATGGCTGAATAGTTACGTAAAAACATATAACATTTAACTGGTAATCAAGAGGACGGCAGTTCGAACTCGTCCCTCTCCATAAAAAATATTATTTCAATACGGTTCTTAAAACACTTATTGGGTGTTGTGAAGTTCGTTTAGTTCCATCAAAAATTTGATGCCTACAACTTGTGCCAGCTGCTACAATTTCAACAGATTCATCTGTGTTTCTGATTTTAGGAAATAAAGTGTCTTCTCCAACTTGCATACTAATATCGTAATGTTCTTTTTCATACCCAAAAGAACCTGCCATACCACAACAACCAGAATTAATAATAGTTACACTAAAGTTTTTGGGTAAATTAAGCATAGTAAAAGATGCCGACATATTTGTCAATGCTTTTTGATGGCAATGCCCATGTATTTTTAAGGTTTTTTCTTCTTCTTGAAATTGATTTGAAGCAATAATCTCTTTCTCAATTTCTTTTTGAAAAAATTCTTCTATAGTAAACGTATTATTTGCAATATGATTAGCACTTTCTTTATCATCAGCCAAACGAATGTATTCATCTTTAAAAGTTAATATTGCAGAAGGCTCAATTCCAACTAAGGGAATATTTTTTGTGATTAGATCTTTAAAATGATTCACATTATAATTAGCCAATGCTTTTGCTTCATCTAAAAGTCCTTTTGAAATAAAACTTCGCCCACTTTCTTTATGGTCAGAAATAATTACTTTATATCCTAATTTTGATAAAACTTCAATACAATCTATACCTACATTTGCATCATAGTAATTGGTAAACTCATCTATAAAAAGATGTAATTCTCCGTTTTTATATACTTTTGAATCAAACTTTTTCTTGTTGTTTTTATACCATTTTAATACTGTTGTATTTGCTAAATGAGGGATGCTTCTTTTGGGTGCAATACCCATTATTTTTTTAGCAAAAGGGGTGTTTAATATAGCGTTGGTAAGTTTAGGAGTAAGGCTTCCTAATTTATTCCACTTTACATTATCGGCAAACATTTTTGTTCTAAACGAAACACCATTCTCTTTTTGATATTGATATAAAAACTCAGCTTTTAAAGCAGCAATATCAACATTACTTGGGCATTCGCTAGCACACGCTTTACAACTTAGGCATAAGTCAAAAACTTCTTTTAATTCTTTGTGATTGAACTTGTTTTTTTTGTCACTATTGGTCAAAAACTCTCTTAATGCATTGGCTCTTGCGCGTGTAGTATCTTTTTCGTCTTTGGTTGCTCTATAACTCGGACACATAGTTCCGCCTGCAGAAACTGATTTCCTACAGTCTCCAGAACCGTTACATTTTTCAGCGGCTCTAATTATTCCTTGTGAATCAGAAAAATTTTGAATGGTTTCAATTTCTGGTTCAATGCGATCAACTTCATATCGAAGTGATTTATCCATCGGTAAAGCATCTACAATTTTTCCTTTGTTGAAAATATTATTAGGATCAAAAGTGTATTTTATTTTTTTGATGAGTTTGTAATTTTTCTCACCAATCATCATTGGAATAAATTCTGAACGTACAATTCCATCACCATGTTCACCGCTCATTGAACCGCCGTATTTTTTTACAAGTTTTGCAACATTTGTAGTGATTTCTCTAAAGAGTTTTACATCAATATTTTTCTTCAAATTTAAAATGGGACGTAAATGTAATTCACCGGCACCAGCATGTGCGTAATACACAGCGTCTTGACCATACTCTTCCATCATGGCACTAAACTCGGCAATATAATTTGGTAAGTCATTTACTTCAACTGCAGTATCTTCAATACACGCAACGGCTTTATTATCGCCAATAATATTTCCTAAAAGGCCTAAACCGGCTTTACGCAATGAAAATGCTTTATCAATATCCACTCCTTTTAATTTAGGATGTGCATATCCAAAATTATTTTTTTGTAAGTCGCTTATTAATTTATCTGCAAGTGAATTAGCAAGTTCTTTGTTGTCGGCAGATAATTGAAGCATTAATATTGCTTTTGGATCTCCTTCAACAAAAAAGCGATTTTTGCTTTGTTCTCTGTTGTTTTTAGTGCAATCTAAGATGGTTTTATCCATCAATTCACACATAAATAAATTATGTTTCATTGCCACAACAACCGCTTCCATACTTTCTTGAATAGAGGTGAAGTGTGCTGCGACTAAAACACTTTCTTTTGGAGGCAAGTTATCAACGCTAACTGTTATTTCAGTTGTAAAAGCCAATGTGCCTTCGCTACCACAAAGTAATTTTGCAATATTGGTGGCTTCATCGGAATCAGAAAATGCAGAAGTATTGATTAAATGATCAATCGCATACCCATTATTTCTCCTGTGGATATTTTTTTTAGGAAACCCTTTTTTAATTTCTTCTTGAACTTCAGGTTTTGAAAGTTCTGAAAGTAAGGTGGAGTAAATATTATTTTCTAGGGAATTTCCTTTTGTTTTTTTTTGAAACTGGTCTTTTGTAAGCGAGTTAAAAGTAACTTCACTACCATCAGATAAAATGGTGTTTAATGAAACAACTTTATCTCTTGTTACTCCATATCTAATTGAAGTAGTACCTGATGAATTGTTGCCAACCATACCGCCAATCATGCATCTATTTGTGGTTGAGGTGTCTGGTCCAAAGAATAATCCATAGGGTTTTAAGAAAAAATTTAACTCATCTCTAATAACACCCGGTTGTACAGTTACCGTTTTGTTCTTTTCGTCAATAGAAATAATTTTCGTAAAATGTTTAGAAACATCAACTACAATTCCATCACCAACACATTGCCCAGCCAAAGAAGTTCCAGCAGTACGTGGAATTAATGAAATAAGTTGCTCTTGAGCAAAATGAATTAATTGTTTAATGTCAGCAATATTTTTCGGAAAGCATACAGCCAAAGGTATTTTACGATACACTGATGCATCTGTTGCGTAAATACTTTTATGTAATTTATCAAAATAAAGTGTTCCTTCAATATTTTGTGAAAGTCGCTGTAGTTTGTGTTTGATGGACATGTTTTTTATTTGTAATTCGCACTAAATGATATAAATGACTGTAAAATCAGCACTATAAATTAGTGTGCAATACTAATCATAAAACATCAACTAAAAGCTATAAAACGAAGAAAAATAGCAAGGCTTGCAATAAATAACAGCACGTTTTGAATGTAACCTTTTTTGAATTTCGATTGATTTAATTCCGTATAAATTTGTTAACCGTTCTTTAAGCTGTTCATTCATGTCACAATCACTTAAATAAACCTTAATAGTTTGTTCTCTAGGTGCATTTCTGATTTCTGTTCTAAAAGGTATCATAATAATTATTGAATAAAAAAATTGTGAAATCAGCCCATTTAAATTAGTGAATTTATACGAGAGTTTAAAACACTATTTTCTTAAAAGAACTCCAAGGACAATAACTTTGGTTGATTATTTAACCCAACCAACCGTCTCTATCTAAACTCCGATATTGAATGGCTTCTGCAATATGATTTGGAGTAATAGATTCTATTTGTTCTAAATCAGCAATAGTACGTGCTACTTTTAAAATTCGATCATAGGCTCTTGCTGACAAGTTTAAGCGTTCCATCGCATTTTTTAGCAAAGATTTTGACTCGTCATTCAACTTACAATATTTTCTGATTTGCTTTACACTCATTTGGGCATTGTAATGCACATTATCAATATCTTTAAACCGTTCTGATTGATATTCTCTTGATTTAGTTACACGTGCTCTAATTTTAGCACTTGGTTCGCCACGTCTTTCTTCAGTCAGTTTTTCAAACGGAACTGGTTGCACTTCAATATGAATATCTATTCGGTCTAACAATGGTCCAGATATTTTACTCAAATAGCGTTGCATTTCGTGTGCTGATGTTGAAGTTGCCTGCGCATCATCAGGAAAATAACCACTTGGTGATGGATTCATACTTGCTACTAACATAAAACTACTTGGATATGTAACAGTAAATTTTGCCCTCGAAATAGTTACCTCTCTATCTTCTAAAGGTTGGCGCATTACTTCTAAAACATCTCGTTTAAACTCTGGCAATTCATCTAAAAATAAAACACCGTTATGCGATAAAGAAATTTCGCCGGGTTGCGGATAACTTCCACCGCCAACCAACGCTACATTTGAAATCGTATGGTGTGGGCTTCTAAACGGACGTTGGTTCATCAATCCGCTATTTATCTTAATACGCCCAGTAACAGAATGAATTTTTGTGGTTTCTAGTGCTTCACTTAGGGTCATTGGTGGTAGAATGGTGGGTAATCTTTTGGCGAGCATCGTTTTTCCGCTTCCTGGTGGGCCGATTAAAATAATGTTATGTCCGCCAGCAGCAGCAATTTCCATACAGCGTTTTATAGATTCTTGTCCTTTAACATCTGCAAAATCAAACTCAGGGTTTTCTAGTGTTTCGTAATACTCTTTTCTAGTGTCGATTATTAAAGGTTTTAATATTGTTTTTCCTTCAAAAAAATCAATAACTTCTTGTATGTTTTCAACAGCAAAGATGTCTAAGCCATCAACTATGGCAGCTTCCTTAGCATTTTGTTTTGGTAAAATAAAACCCTTAAATCCTTCTTCTTTTGCCTTTATTGCTATTGGAAGTGCCGCTTTTATGGGTTGTAAACTTCCGTCTAAAGAAAGTTCGCCCATAATAACATATTCATTTATTTTGGTGGCTGTTATTTGTTTAGATGCGGCTAAAATTCCGATTGCTAGCGTTAAATCGTAGGCACTTCCTTCTTTTCGTAAATCGGCAGGTGCCATGTTTATGGTAATTTTTTTACCTGGAAGCTTGTAGCCATTATTGTTTAGTGCAGCAGAAATTCTATAAGAACTTTCTTTAATAGCATTGTCTGGAAGACCAACCAAATGATAACCAATACCTTTATCAATATTAACTTCAATGGTAATAGTGGTTGCTTCAACACCGAAAACAGCGCTGCCAAAAACTTTAACTAGCATATTTTTCTTTTTTATAAAAATAAGAAAAAAATATCTATTTAGACGAAAACATCAATTTGGTTGAGACACGTTCAATTTCTTCTTTGTTCAGTTTCATTTTTCTAAACTCTCCATTTACAAACATTTCTGCTTGATCTCTATAAAATTTGCTAAAAGGATTTCCAGAATTACCAGTTGGTAAAATACTCATGCTGTTTTCAACATCAGAAAAATCAACAATTCTACGAGTAGATGGGCCGCCATAAACATCATAAATCCCTGTGCTATTTATTTTAAGGTGTTGATTGTTGATGACTTCATTTGTGCCATCCATTTCGAAAGTACCAACATTTAAGTTAAATAGATAATCGAGTATTTTTACACTCCCTAAAGCATGATTGTGATTAAGTGTATGTACACGACCCCATGTCCAAGAAGTTACATCATTCCCCAATTGTTTTTCAAGAGATGTAACAGCTTCAGAAAAGGATTGTACTAATATTTGAGTTTTATTTTCTATTTCTGGAGTATTGATATTATCCCACCAAACGGATTCTTCTTTTTTAAGTTGTTCAGCAATTAAGCGTTTCATTAAATGTGTGTCTAGAAAATTTTCGAAAGAAGTTTCACCTATTTCATCTTCAAAAGTATTATATAAAAAAGTATATAAAAACTTGGTGTAAATTGTTGCGCCAACACTAGATGTAATAAAATCACCATCCCAATTTGCAATTATTTTTAAGGCTTCTTTTTCGTTTTCGGTAGTTAGTTGACCATTAACATGATTGCTAATTATTTTTGTTATTGAAGGAACTACTGCTGATTTTGAATCGGTAAACATACGCATATAATCTTCTTTGGTCCAATCGTTTTTTGGTTCGATTAATTCAACAATTCTTTTGGCTCTGTCTTCAGGCAAATAATAGCCTGGGTATAAAATACCTGCAATACTATCTGGTTGATTGTTTGCAGAATACACGTAATTCCAAGGCGGATTATGCGCTTGAGGGTTTTGATTAAAGCCTAAATATTCAACAATTTCGTTAGTTCCACTTGTGCCGTCTAAAACAAGTTTAGGGTTTACGTTTTTCGGTAATTTATAAAGTTGTGCAGCTGCCCACCAAGAAATATTGTCTTTTGCATCACCATACATAATATTTAAACCAGGCGCGTGAATTAGTGATACGCCTTGCTCAAATTCACTTTTGTTTTTTGCTCTTGATATTTGATATAAAGCACTTAACCCTTGATTGTGCATTTTGGTGAAAATCCACGAAACTGCCATTGGTTCAGCACTTTCAACAGTTGTAATGAAATCGTTTATAATTGGACCGTGCTGTGTTGATTTTATTTCTAAAACAAGGTCATCAGCATCTTTTATTTTAATTGTTTTTTGTATAGTTGTGTAAGATTTATAACCATTTGAAGTTTTATACAATGTGTCATCTGATGGATGGTTTTCTTCTTGATAAAAATCAATATCATCATTTTCAAACATTGTTAGTCCATAAGCATATTCTCTATTATGTGATAGTAGAGGGAACGGAATTCCACCTAAATAATAACCATAACTTTCAAAATCAGGAGTTTTTATATGCGCTTCGTACCAAACGGCTGGTGATGCGTAAGACATATGTGGATCGTTTGCAAAGAGCACTTTTCCGTTTTTTGCTTTTTCAGAGCCAACAATCCAACTATTACTACCTATAAATGCAGGAATTGGTGAACTGTTTAAAATGTTAGCAACGGTATTAGCAATAGTTTCATTTAAAGGATTGTAATTTTTAATGAGTAGCGAATTTGGGTCAATATCAATGCCGAGTTCTTTTACATATTTTTCACCGTATTTAGCTAGAATAGAACTAATCAACGGGTCAGTTTTATGAGCCATTGCAAAGCTGAATGCCATATACCCAAAAATATTATAGGTGTCTTTTAATTCAAATTTTTGCTTGTCAATTCCTAAAATATAAAATTCAATAGGAGTAGGGCCGTTTTCAATAAATTGATTAATTCCATCAAGATAAGCTTGAGCAAGTTTTATTTCGACACTATTTTTATCGATGTTTTTAAGTGTTTGTGCTGTGGCTTCTTCAATGCCTAAACCAATATATAGTTTGTCATTTTCTAAAGCGACTTCGCCAAATATTTCTGACAATTTCCCTGGAGCAATCCTGCGCATCAATTCCATTTGCCATAATCTATCTTGTGCATGTAGATAGCCTAAAGATTGCATGGCGTCTTCTTCGTTTTCTGCATAAATATGCGGAACGCCATAATCATCAAAATATATCGTAGTTTCTGCTGAAAGCCCTTTTATAGATACTTCTCCTTCATAAGTTGGTTTGAGTGTGTTTATAAAGAAATATCCTCCAATAAATAAGATGATTAATAAACCAAGTAGGATTTTAAAAATTCGGAAAAACAGTTTCTTCATAATCAAATAGTATTTAAAATTGCTGTAATTTATTCACGATAAATATAGGTAAATTTTAATTACTCAAAATAAGTTATTTGTGAAGAAAAGTAAATTTTATAAGTAGCGCTCTTTTAATATTTCGACATGATGATTTTCGTGGCCAATTAAAATAAATCCTGTGGCTCTTGTTGATAAATTATGCCCGCTAACATGACCAATACGTAAAAGCATTTCATCAGAAAAAGAACTAAAAAGAGAAATGGTATTATTTCTTGTAGCAATATAATCGGTTATCAATTCAGACTTCGAACGATCGTTTGCGCCAGAATACGGATTGAATTCATCTTGATCATAACCTGGTAATTTTGTGTGGTCGTTCCTTGCAATTCGTAATGCTCTTGTGCTAAAAATCCGTTCCGTATCTATTATGTGTTGTAAAAGTTCTTTAATAGTCCATTTACCTTCGGCATAGGAATAACCATATTTTTTTTCTGAAATTGATTCCAGCAAAACAAGTGTTTTATCTTTGCTTTCAATAAAACCTTGAATTAATTCTTGGTCTTTAACTTTTGAAATATACGTTGAAAAATAATCTAAATACTCATTATCTTTTAAATCACTTACTGTCATTTTATGCCGAATTTCTACTTGCATTTATGTTTCCGAAAAGAGAGCGAGTCACCATTTTTTCATAAGTAGCTATTTCTTTAGCATTTATTTTTGGCTGTTTTCTCAGTTCTTGTATTTTTCGCAATGCAAACTGTTGTATAGTTAGTAAAGGTAATACAATATTTTCTCTTATGTCAATTGAAGCTTTCCCTTCAGGGCTCGATTGCATTAATTCTGTATGTCCTGCAACTTTTAAAATTAAACGTTTTGATAATTCGTATTCTTTGAAAATTAATTTCCAGAATTCACCGAATTCTTCGTCTTCTGCCATATAAGCTGTCAACTCAAAAAACGATTTTGAAAGCGACATCATGCTGTTTTCGAGCAATGTTTTAAAGAATACAGAGGTGTTGTATAAATCTTTAACCTTATTTAATTCACCTTTGTCTTCGTGTTTTTTTAAAGCTGTTCCTACGCCAAAAAAACCAGGAACATTTTGTTTTAACTGACTCCATGAGCCAACAAACGGAATGGCACGCAAATCTGAAAAATTTAATTTGCTGTCGTTAGATCGTTTTGAAGGCCTACTTCCAACATTTGTTTTAGCATAATATTTTAAGGTGCTCATTTGTTCTAAATAAGGTAAAAACTTTGGATGGTTTTTGAAATTCACATAAGCCTCATAACTTGTTTGAGCCATGTCATCCATCAATTCTTTTTGTTCTTTTGATAAAACATTTTTTGCGCCACTAAATAATTCGTTAGAAATACCAGCACTTAATAATTGTTCAAGGTTATACTGTGATGAATCTAAAGTTCCGAAATTAGAGCTAATCGTTTGCCCTTGAACTGTAAGTTGAATTTCTTGATTTTCAATTGAAGGTCCAAATGAAGCATAAAACTGATGTGTTTTTCCACCACCACGAGCCGGAGGTCCACCACGGCCATCGAAGAAAATTACTTTAATACCGTATTTTCTAGACATGGCTGTTAAGTTTTCTTTTGCGGTATAAATTCCCCAATTCGCCATTAAATAACCGCCATCTTTTGTTCCGTCAGAAAACCCAAGCATAATAGTTTGTTTGTATTTTCTGTTTTTTAAGTGTTTGATGTAGGCTTTATTTTGATACAACTCTTCCATCACTGTATGGGCAACTTCTAAGTCTTCAATAGTTTCAAATAACGGAATAACATCAACTGGTAGTTTGCTTCCAAAACCACATAAGTTAAGCATTGCAAATGTTTCCATAACGTTTAATGAAGTCTGGTTATTACTAATAATATAACGGTTACAACCCAATTCTCCATTTTTCTTTTGAATGGTTTTTAATGCGTAAATAGAGCCAATAGTTTTTTCTAAGACTTCATTTTTATAGCCAGTTTGTTTAATCTTCCCTTTTACGGTCGATAAAAATTCCACTTGTTTTCTTTCTGAATATGTGCTAAAATCAGTTGGAAAAGTAGTGTCGCCTTCATTTTGAAGTTCAGCTACTAATTCTGTAAACGCTGTATGATGCACACGGCTATCTTGCCTGATGTCCAACGTTGCAAAATGAAATCCGAATAAATTTACTTTCTGAATTAAATCATCTAATTCATCCAAAAATAATGATTTGTGTTTGGTGATTAATGTTTCTTTAATAGCATTCAATTCACTTACTAAATCATTTAGTTTTAACTGACTTCTTTGTGCAACAGGATAGGTAATTTCTTCATAAATTCTTCGTTCTAAAGCTGCAATAGGTTCTTTTACTAAATCAAAAGTCAAGCGTCGTTTTAGTTTTCGTAAGTCTCTAAAATAGTTAATTAATAGGGTGTGTTTTAGTCTTTCCGCAACTTTTAAAGTAATTTCGGTAGTTACAAAAGGGTTTCCATCTCTATCGCCACCAGGCCAAAACCCAATATTTATTACTTCGTTATTTAATTGTTTTCCTGAAGTGATATTATTTTGAATATAGTTGCTGATTTTTGAAAACGAATGATAAAACACATTCTCTAAATACCAAATTAAATTCACAGCTTCGTCAAATGGAGTTGGTTTAACTTGTTTGAAAAATTGTGTTTTCCCAAGTTGAGCTAATAATTTTTTAATCATTAGTAAATCTCCATTTTTTATCTCTTTGGTTAAATCGGTAATGATACCGAGTACAGTTCCTGGATAAAATTGAGTTGGATGTGCAGTTAAAACAATTCGAACTTTAAAATCGTTCAAGTATTTTACTAACTCTTCTCGTTTATGTTCAGATTTTACAATCTCTTTTATATTTCTTAAAGTTCCCAATCCATTCATATTATTGATGATTGGGAATGCTGCATCTTCAATAGCATCAAACAAAACAACTTGACGCTCTATATATTGAATAAACCTAAAGAGCAATTTTATTTGATCGTTTTCTGATGGCTCATCTTGATATTTTTTGAAGAAATGTTCAACAATTTCTGTAGGGTTTTTATGATTCTCAAACCCTTTTTTACATGTTTCGTGAAAAAGAGGAAGAAGCACTCCTGTTGTTGTAATATTATCAAAAGGAAGTGAAGTGAATATGCTGTTATAGATTTGATATTTATCTAAAACATTGTCATTAAATCTTTTTAGTTTAGTCTGTGTTGCCATTGCAAAATATTCAAAGTTTCTGCAAAGTTACGAAAGGATTCTTGTACAATAAACAATTGAATTTCAGATTTACAGGAATATCAGTCAATACTGTATTTAATTATTAATATATAAGAATTGAGGTTTAATTTTGTTGTATCGACAATATTCAATTGTCAACTAACTACAGTAAAATTATAAAAAGAATTAAATATTTGTCTAAAAGTAAAATAAACCTTACTTTTGTAAAATAATTTTAAATAGTTTATAGATGAAAACAAGATATTTATTTTCGTACAAATACAAAACAATGGGTTGGGTATTACTTTTGCTTGGATTAATCTTAGGAATTGTTTTAGTATTGAATGAATTTGAAACTCCAGATTGGGCGATGAACGTTTTTCCTTTAATCGGAGAAAAAGCAGGTGTTTTTACTGACAATGAAAGTTTGACTTGGTCAGAAAATAATATTTCTGATGAACTAGCTTCTATATTAATAATTATTGGAGGAATTTTAGTCGCATTCAGCAAATCAAAAGACGAGGACGAATATATTTCAAAAATTAGAACAGAGTCGTTGATTTGGGCAACCTATGTAAACTACGCTATTTTATTATTAACGGTGCTTTTTGTATTTGATATGGCTTTTTTTAGTGTGATGATTTATAACATGTTTACCTTGTTATTGTTTTTTATAATTCGGTTTCACTATATCTTGTATAAGTCTAAAAAAATACTGCAACATGAAGAATAATTTAAAGGTAGAACGTGCCATAAAAAATATGACACAAGCAAAACTTGCCGAAATAATTGGTGTGAGTAGGCAAACAATTAATGCAATGGAGTTGAATAAATACGTTCCTTCAACAGTATTAGCGTTAAAAATCTCCAATATTTTTGAAAAAAACGTAAATGATATTTTTTATTTAGATGAAGATGATTGAAAATCGTCACCCTGAACTTGTTTCAGGGTCTCATCTCAATTCGCATTTTTTTTTCTTTAGAATTATTTATTCGAATAGGTTATTTGGATAAATTTTTCTGTAGTTGAATTAACTTTAAACCGATTGTCAAGTCGTTTACCAACAATCCAAATAATTTCATTTTTAGAATTTGTAAGTAGCCATGCTTTTTCTTTATCAAGAATTGACATTTTTTCATCATTAAAGAAATTGCTTAGCTTCTTTTTACCTTTCATTCCTGCTGGATAAAAATAATCTCCATGCTGCCATTTACGAAGTGTTAGTGGGAATTTGATTTTATCGAAATCAATACAGACTTCAGTTTTGCTATTGTTTTTTGATGTTGGTTTTTTATCAAGTTCAAACATTAGTGTAAAGTCTTCAGTTGATAAATTAGAAGAAAAGTTCTTAATAGTATAAGATGATGGTGAATTGTTTTCAATGATTTTATCCAATAACAAATACTCCCGATCTTTGATTAATCGATGCGTTTTACTAAAAACTTGTTTGCCACTTTGTGCGTTTAAAAGATTTAAAATATCATTCCACTCGGTAAAATTGTATGTTTTTAGGATTTCAAATAAATAAGTTTTCTGGGCGGATAATTTTTTAATCTCTTCAATATTAAACTGAAGAATATTACCATTGGTTGATAGCATTTTCTCGCTATTATTTCTAACAGTTTCATCTATTAATTGTTGACTGCCTTTTAAATTATTCAAGGTGTTTTTAAACGTATCTAACAAATTCGGATTTAATTCCTTTAAAATAGGTACAACTTGATGTCTGATTTTGTTTCTGAAATATTTTGTGGAAGCGTTGCTCAAATCTTCGCTCCATTTTATATTATTTTCTTGAGCGTAGGTTTCAATTTCTTCTCTAGAAATATTCAAAAATGGTCTAATAATGTTTCCGTTTATTGCTGGTATTCCAGTCAAGCCTTCCAATCCTGTACCTCTGGTTAAGTTAATTAAGAAAGTTTCTAAAACATCATCAGCATGATGAGCAGTTAAAATAGTATCTAAATTATTTTCACTACGGATTTCTTCAAACCAAGCATAACGTAATTTTCGCGCAGCCATTTGAGTTGATAATTTGTTGTTTTTAGCGTAAGTTTTCGTTTTAAAAGAAATCGTATAAAAAGGGATTGTTAATTTATTTGCAAGTTGCTTTACGAATGTTTCGTCTAAGTCACTCTCTTTTCCACGTAAATTAAAATTACAATGCGCAATAGAAATATCATAGTTTTTTTGATGTAAAAGATGTGTTAAAATTACACTATCAATTCCGCCTGAAACAGTCAAAAGCAATTTTTCATCCTTTAAAAAAGGAAAATTTAAATCGATATGTTTTTGAAATTTAGCAACCATTATATAAAGATACTAATTAGAATCTAAAAGAACTTCTCGCATTGCCTTTGCTTTTAATAAGCATTCCTCATATTCTTTTTCAGCAATTGATTTTGCTGTAATTGCACCACCAACTGAATACGAAATATATTTTTTACTTTCATTATACAAGATGCTTCTAATGACCACATTAAAATCGAAATCGCCAGTAGGAGCGAGGTAGCCAACAGCACCAGAAAATAAACCGCGTTTGGTTTCTTCTAATTCTTCAATAATTTTCATGGCAGCAATTTTTGGTGCGCCAGTCATACTTCCCATCGGGAACAAACTTTTGATAATGTCAACAGAATTGGTTTCGCTTTCTACTTCAGAAATTACTGTAGAAATTAATTGGTGTACTTGTTTAAAAGAATATACTTTACATAATTCTGAGACTTTTACACTTCCTTTAATGGCGGTTTTTGATAAATCATTACGTACTAAATCGACTATCATGATGTTTTCAGCGCGTTCTTTTAAATCGTTTTCTAAAGATGATTTTAATAATTCGTCTTCGATTGTTGAGGTTCCACGTTTGGTAGTTCCTTTTATCGGCTGAGAAATAATCGTATTACTATTTCTTTTTAAAAACCGTTCAGGGGAAGCAGATAACAAGAATTTGTCGCCCAATTTTAAAAAGGTTGCAAATGGCGGAACTGAAATTTTATTGAGTTTGTTATAGGCTTTTACAGGGTCAATCGTCGAATTTTCGGCATAAAATTCTTGGCAAAAACTCACTTCATAAATATCTCCTCTATGAATGTGAGAAAGAATACGGTCTATTTTTTTTAAGTATTCGTCTTTATGAATCCGTAATTTAATTTTAATATCATTAGTTTCAGCAAAGATTGTATTGCTTTGGAAGTTTGAAATAGTATTGATATCCGAATCAATTTCATTAGAATATTCGGTTAAATATTTCACTTCTACAATATCACCTTTAATAAAAAATATCTTTTTTGGTTGAAAGAACGTAATGTTTTCAAATTCTAATCCATCAAAATTATTAGAGGTTAAGTCTTCAATGTCATTTTTTAAATCGTATCCTAAATAGCCAAATATATAATCTGAAGTGGAGTGATGGTATTTTTTTAAATTTTCAAATGCATTTTTAGTGTTATTTTTTAAAACTGTTTGTGCATCAACAGCCAAAACAGCATCAAACTGATGCTGATTAACAGGGTTTGTGGTGTTATTAGAGTCTAACCAAATAACATGTTCAAATTGTTGTGCCCATGCTAATAGATTGGTTTTGAATTTGGAAATATTATCAATAATAAAATCTTGGTTGTTTCTTAACATCACACTACAAAAATACACATCTTAATTATTACCAAACGGAAATTTAACACCAATTGAAGTTTGTAAGTCGGGTGCGTTATTTACATTTAAATCTTGTTTTAAATAAGTGTAAATTTTAAATTTTGGTGTTGCAAAGGCATACATAAATGTCCAATTAGATAAATTTTGATGTAAGGTTGTTGCACCATTATGCCAACCTGCATTTATTTCGCTCCATTTTCCAAGTAATTTATAATAATTGGCTTCTTTTCTTTTGTTATAACTAGTTTGTAGTTGGTATAAGATTCCAAAAGAATGATAGTTTCTTTTTTTAGTGTATAAAGTGTATTCGACTTCGGTTTCTAAACTTCCTAAAAACTTATTATTACCCAGTTCTATTACAGTATCAAAGTTGGCAATATTTTTTATTAAAACACTCGCTCCAAAAGCAATATTAATTTGGTTGTTGCTTTTTAAGTTGATGGTTTTAATCGCGTTACCTGATAATCCGAAATCTATAGAAGGGTTGTATTTAGACGTATTGATGCCTAGATGGCTTCCGAAATTAACAAAGATATTTCTTTTTTTATTGTTGAGGGATTTAGGATAATAAAAGTGGTTGAACTCGATGCCTCCAATAAAAAAATCACCAGAATTTAATTCTAATACTTCGCCATTTCTATCAGTGTATTTGTAATTTACTTGATTGAGTCCATAATATCTCCTTCCAAAAGGGTCTTCGCCACCAGCAATTTTACTGTGAAACCATTCTATGAAATTATCTCCTGTAATAGTAGAGAATGGCGCATTGCCTTTGGTAATTAAATATGAGCGTAGAGAAACTCCTAATTCATGTTCTTTGGCTAATTTTATGTTAAAATCGAATCGAAACTCCTTTATTACGGCATCAATTATAATATTGGTATATGCAGCAGGTGTTGTTTCTTGATCTATAAAAGTAAAATTTCGGTCAAACCAAACAACGTTACTTAAGGCTTCTCTAACTGCTGGATCTTCTGGGTAATAAGCTTCTACAAAAGGCAAAAAAGTATTTGCACTAGTATAATTGAATCCAAATGTTATTTTTTTTGGAGGATTGATTTTAAAATTTTGGTTAATACGTGCGCTAAAAATTCCAAAAGGATGTAAAGTAACAGTAGTCGGATTGTCAATTCCGTTTTTAAATGATAAAGAACTTACCTCTTGCGCTAAAATTAGTTTAGTTAAAAATAAGCAGATAAGAATAGGTAACCCTTTTTTAATCATTTTGTAAAAATTCTAAAATAGAAAGTATATGCCAAAAGCTAATATTTACTACTAATGTTATTTTTCTTATCAATTAACTATGAATCGCTCTTCCATCGACAGCTAAACAGGCTTCTTTTATCGCTTCTGTATAACTTGGATGCGCATGAGAACTTCGTGCAATATCTTCTGATGACGCTCTAAATTCCATAGCAATAACCGCTTCAGCTATCATATCTGCAGCACGAGCACCAATAATATGCATTCCTAATATTTCATCAGTATCAGCATTTGCTAACACTTTTACTTGTCCGTCTAGGTCCATACTTGCACGCGCTCTTCCAAGGGCACGCATTGGAAAACTTCCAACGTTGTAATTTACACCGCTTTCTTTTAATTGTTCTTCTGTTTTTCCTACGGAAGCAACTTCTGGCCAAGTATAAACTACACTCGGAATTAAATTATAATCGATATGTGGTTTTTGACCAGCAATGATTTCAGCAACTAGCGTTCCTTCTTCTTCTGCTTTATGAGCCAACATGGCACCTTTTACAACATCACCAATAGCGTAGATGTTCGGAATATTAGTTTGTAAGTGATCATTTGTTTCAACTTGACCTCTTTCGTTCGCTTTTACACCCGCATTCTCCAAACCTAATTTATCGGTATATGGTTTTCTTCCAACAGCAATTAAGCAGTAATCTGCATTAAATTCGGTTGAAACACCTTTTTTGTTATCTGCAAGTACAGTAACAGAATCTCCAGTATTTTTAACAGAAGTAACCTTATGACCTGTAAAGAATTTAATTCCTTGTTTTTTTAGTGATTTTTGTAACTCCTTAGAAAGCATTCCATCCATTCCAGGAATAATTTTCGGCATATATTCAATAACCGAAACTTCGGTGCCTAAGCGACTATATACTTGCCCTAATTCTAAACCGATAACTCCACCACCAATAACGAGTAGTTTTTTAGGAATTTCAGTTAAATTCAACGCTTCAGTACTTGTTATGACTCTTTTTTTATCAATAGTAATAAATGGGAGTGTTGAGGGTTTTGAACCCGTTGCAATAATAGTATGTTTAGATTCAATTGTTTCTGTTTTTTCGTCAGAAGTAATCGCAATATGCGTAGCATCAACAAAGTTTCCAAAACCTTTAAAAACATCAATCTTGTTTTTATCCATTAAAAAGTCAATTCCACTACAGGTTTGAGCAACAACTTCACTTTTACGATCAATCATTTGTTTGAAATTCACTTTTACGCCAGTAGTTTCGATTCCATGTTTTTCAAAATGATTTACTGCATCATGATAATGGTGCGAAGAATCTAACAATGCTTTTGAAGGAATACAACCTACATTAAGGCAAGTACCGCCTAGAGTATTGTATTTTTCAATCAATGCGGTTTTTAAACCTAACTGCGCGCAACGTATTGCGGCTACATAACCTCCTGGTCCAGAACCGATAACGGTAACATCATATGTGCTCATAAAAATTGTATCAAAATTGAAAAGCAAAAGTACTAAAATAATGGAATACTAAACTATAAAAAGAGACATAGACGTATTTTAATATTAGTGTTTATTGGTAGATTCAACTAGCAAATGCAATTTTTTGGTTTACAAATTTATTATTTTAGATTTGTTGCGTTAAGTTATTGAATTCAAGAAATAGTTATTTTAACAATCCAGCACGTTTTAGAAGCGCATTTGCATTAGGTTCTTCTCCTCTAAAGCGTTTGTATAAAGTCATCGGCTTTTCGGTGCCACCTTTTGAAAGAATGTTTTCTTTGAATTTATTCGCGATGTCTTTATTGAATATTCCTTCGGATTTAAAATAATCAAAAGCATCAGCATCTAAAACTTCCGCCCATTTGTAAGAATAATAGCCAGAAGAATAACCACCCTGAAAAATATGAGAAAAGGCAGTGCTCATACAATTTTCAACTACGTCAGGATATAATTTAGTGTTTTCAAAAGCCATATCCTCAAATTCTTTTACAGAAGTAATTGTCTGTGGCGATTCGCCACCGTGCCAACTCATATCTAACAATCCAAAACTTAATTGCCTCAATGTTGCAATACCTTCTAAAAAATTAGAAGATTTTTTTATTTTATCTACCAATTCCATTGATATTGGTTCGTTGGTCTCGTAATGTTTGGCAAATAAATCGAGTGCTTCTTTTTCATAACACCAATTTTCAAATATTTGACTTGGTAATTCTACAAAATCCCAATGTACGTTTGTGCCTGAAATGCTAGGGTATTTTGTATTTGCTAACATGCCGTGTAATGCGTGACCAAATTCATGAAATAAGGTTGTTACTTCATTAAATGTTAATAATGAAGGCTTTGTTTCAGTTGGCTTGGTAAAATTACAAACGATTGAAATATGCGGGCGAGAGTTTTCTTCATCTTTTTTCCATTGATCTTTAAAAGAAGTCATCCAAGCACCGTTTCTTTTTCCTTTTCTCGGGAAGAAATCTGCATAAAAAACAGCAATAAACTGCTTGTTATTATCAGTTACTTTATAGGTTAATACATCTTTATGATACGTATCTATCGTATCAATTACTTCAAAATTTAAATCAAATAGTTTGTTTGCAATGATAAAAGCACCATTCAGAACGTTTTCTAATTTAAAAAATGGTTTTAATTGTTCTTCATCAAAATCAAAAAGCGCTGTTTTCAACTTTTCAGAATAATACGCACCATCCCATTTTTGTAGTTGATCTAGGCCTTCTTTCTTTGCAAATTTTTCTAATTGTTCAAATTCCCTTTTTGCAGCTGGTTTTGCTTTTGAAAGTAAATCGTTAGAGAAAGCCATTACTTTTTCTGGAGTTTCTGCCATCCGTTCTTCTAAAACAAAATGCGCATGCGTTTTATAACCTAATAAGTTCGCTCTTTGATGTTTTAATGATACAATATCTAAAACAATTTGCTGATTGTCAAATTCATTATTCTGAAATGCTCTTGCTCCAAATGCAATTGCCAATTGCTTTCTCAGACTTCTATCATCAATATATGTCATAAAAGGAATATAACTTGGGTGATCTAGTGTAAAAACCCAGCCTTCTTTTTCTTTTTGCTTTGCAGTTAATTTTGCGGCTTCTTTAGCTCCATCAGGCAAGCCTTTTAAATCATTTTCATTGGTAATGTGTAATTCAAAAGCATTTGTTTCTGCTAAAATATTTTCACCAAATTTTAAAGACAACTTTGATAATTGGGTATCAATCTCTCTTAATTTTTCTTTAGCTTCATTGTTTAAATTAGCGCCATTTCTAACAAACATTTTATATTGATTGCTTAGCAGTGTTAATTGTTCTGGCGATAAATCTAGTTTATCTTTTTGATGATAAACGGTTTTAACACGTTCAAATAATTTTTTATTTAATCTGATGTCATTCGCAAATTCAGTTAAAAGAGGAGATACTTTTTGTGCAATTTCTTGAATATCATCGTTAGTTTCGGCCGAATTCAAATTAAAAAATACGCTGGTTATTCTTTTTAATTGCATTCCGCAAAACTCTAATGCTTCAATGGTGTTTTGAAAAGTAGGTATTTCGCTTGAATTTGTAAAAACGTCAATTTCTTTTTTTACAGCTATAATAGATTCAATTATTGCAGGTTCAAAATGTTCATTCTTAATTTTTGAAAATGGAGCGGATGCATACGGAGTATCAAAATTCTTTAAAAGAGGATTCATATCAATTTAAAAAAGGGGGTTATTATTATAGTAAAAAATAAAAAAACGAATCTAGTAACGTTCAGAGTTTGCGCTTTTATTTCTTTAGTTCGTCCGAAGCCTTATTCACTTTTACTTTCAGACTTTCTTTATAAAACAAAATTTTATCTAAAACACATTTGTCTGAAGTGCCAATAATTTGGGCGGCTAAAATTCCTGCATTTGTTGCTCCGTCTAAAGCAACAGTAGCAACAGGGACTCCAGAAGGCATTTGTAAAATTGATAAAACAGAGTCCCAGCCATCAATAGAATTTCGAGATTTTACAGGTACGCCAATTATTGGTAACGGACTCATAGAAGCAACCATACCAGGTAAATGTGCAGCGCCACCAGCCCCTGCAATTATTACTGAAATCCCACGTAAATGGGCGTTTTTAGCATAATCAAAAAGTTTGTCTGGAGTGCGATGTGCCGATACAATATCAACTTCAGTTTGTATGTCGAAACTTTGTAATATGTCAATTGCTCCTTGCATAACTGGAAGATCTGAATTGCTCCCCATGATGATTCCTACTTTTGCCATTGGTCTATTTTTTAATCGTTTATTTGCTAATTACTCGAATTGTTTTTTTAACAATCGCTGCTGTTTTTCGAGCTTCATCTATGTTGTTATTTACAATAGTTACATGTCCCATTTTTCGAAAGGGTCGTGTTTGTTTTTTACCGTAAATATGTGGCGTTACACCATCAATTTTTAATATATCTTCAATGTTTTGATACACAACATCACCGCTAAAACCTTCTTCACCTACCAAATTTACCATAATTCCGGCAACCTTGCTTGACGTATCGCCTAGAGGTAAATTTAAAATGGCTCTAATATGTTGCTCAAACTGATTTGTAAATGATGCTTCAATGCTATAATGACCACTATTATGTGTTCTTGGAGCAACTTCATTTACGATGATTTCATCATCTTGAGTTTGAAATAATTCAACGGCCAGCAAACCTACAAAATCGAATGCCTTTGTTACTTTTAAAGCAATATCTTGTGCTTTTAAAGCAATTTCATTATCAATTCTAGCAGGGCAAATAACATATTCTACTTGATTTGCCTCTGGATGAAATTCCATTTCAACCACCGGATATGTTTTAACCTCTCTATCACTATTTCTTGCAACAATAACAGCAAGTTCGTTTTTAAACGGAATTAATTCTTCTATAATACATTCAACATTTGGTAAGTTGTCTAAATCAGAAATTGATTTAATGACTTTAACTCCCGTGCCATCATAGCCAAATTGTGCTGTTTTCCATACAAAAGGAAAAGGAATACTTCTTTTGTTTGCTAAATCTACTAATTCTGATGTGTTTTTATAACTAAAAAATGGAGCAGTCGGAATCTGATTGTCAACAAAAAATTGTTTTTGAATCGCCTTGTTTTGAATAATTCGTAACACTTTTGAGGAGGGAAATACTTTTTTACCTTGTTTTTCTAATGTTTCTAAAGCATCAACATTTACATGTTCAATTTCGATAGTTAATACGTCAACTAAATTCCCGAAATTTAAGACATCATTATAATTCATTAAGTCACCTTTATGAAACTCATTGCAAATTTGTGCACAAGGCACGTCGTTTGAACTATCTAAAATTAAGGTGTAAATATCGTATTTGTGTGTTTCGGTCAGCAACATTTTTCCAAGTTGACCACCACCTAAAACACCTAATTTAAAATCGGAAGAAAAATAATTTTTCACGTATTAATTATTTCGGACAAAAATAAGAATACGAAACCAATAACAGCTTAAAAATTGGTGATATTTAATATAGAACTACTTACTTGAACAACTCTAAATTCACAAGCAGATTCTGAAATTCCAGCAGTTTGTGGAGACCCATCTAAAATGCTAAATTCGGCATCATCACAGGGACAAACAATTTTAATATCATTCACCACATTCATTTTACTAGCGCAATTTGTATGAGGGCAATCTCTACTAAAGGCTCTGTACGAACTCCCGAAATTATAAACCACCAGCCCTTTTACACTTCCATTTGAATATGCCCAGCCTCCTGGAACTTGTAAATCTATAAATTGTGGGTTGGCAAGATTAATGGTTTCAATATTAATAATATCGCAATGCTGGTTAGTGCCATCACTTTCACAACTTAATAAAAAGATAAATGATAAAAGGAAAACTATTTTTTTCATGCTAAATTGTTAATGATGTTAATAAAACGTGGGCAATTTACAATTATTTTGTACATTTGTAGTGTATTATTTATGATACTATACGTCTCAGGCTGATTATCGGTTATGGGATTTTTTGTTTATTAAAATGATGAGTTATGAGTGATATTTCATATTACACACCGGAAGGGTTTGAAAAATTAAAAAAAGAATTAGCGCAATTAGAAACTGTAGATAGACCTAGAGTTACACAAGATATTGCGGATGCTAGAGATAAAGGCGATTTGAGTGAGAATGCTGAATATCATGCTGCTAAAGAAGAGCAATCGCATTTGGAATTTAAAATTGCTAAGATGAAAAATGTCTTTTCAAATGCAAGAATATTAGACGATTCTCAATTAGATAATTCTAAAGTTTTAGTTTTATCAAAAGTGAAAATTAGAAACACCACTAATAAAATGGAGTTTAACTATACTTTGGTGGCAGATTCTGAATCGGATTTGAAACTAGGTAAAATTTCTGTGAATTCTCCAATTGGTAAAGGATTACTTGGTACTAAAGTAGGCGATATTGCTGAAATTCAAGTGCCAAATGGAATTATGAAATTCGAAATTATTGAAATATCTAGATAATGGTTTCCATATTTACAAAAATAATCAACGGCGAAATACCTTGTTATAAAGTTGCAGAAAACAATAATTTTATTGCGTTTTTGGATGTTAATCCGAATGCAAAAGGGCATACACTGGTGGTGCCAAAACAAGAAGTAAATAAGTTATTTGATTTAGATGAAATCACTTATAATGGATTGATGGATTTTTCAAGAAAAATAGCTGTTGCACTAGAAAAAGCAATTCCATGCGAACGAATAGGAATGTCGGTTATTGGTTTAGAAGTGCCACACGTTCATGTACATTTAATACCTTTAAATACAATGGCTGATATTCAGTTTCAAAAAAAGGTATCTTTAACTAAACAAGAATTTGAAGCAATAGCAAATTCTATTGCTATGAATTTATAGTTTTTTTAAATTCACACAAAAAGTGGTTCCTTTTCCAATTTCAGATTTTTTTACAAATATTTTTCCATTATGATATTCTTCTACGATTCGTTTTGAAAGGGAGAGCCCAAGACCCCAGCCTCGTTTTTTTGTAGTGAAACCAGGACTAAAAATACGATGACGAAGATTTTTAGGAATTCCTTTACCTGTATCAGAAATTAAAATCTGAATATACTTTTGATTTTCTGAAATGGCTATAGAGATACTCCCTTTTCCTTTCATAGAATCAATTGCATTTTTCACCAAGTTTTCAATTACCCAGCCAAACAATTGTAGGTTTAAATTTGAAAACAATTCTGATGATTCACTTGCAAAAGTAAATTTTACTTGTTTAGAACTTCGTGATTTTAAATAGGCGAAAGCGCTTTCTGTTTCTTTTACTACATTGTGTTTAGATAAAACTGGAATGGATCCTATTTTTGAAAACCGTTCTGCAATTACATTTAATCTAGTTACATCTTTTTCAATTTCAGATACAATCATTTCATCTGTATTTTCTAGCCTAAGTAACTCAATCCAACCTAATAAAGAAGATAAAGGTGTGCCAATCTGGTGGGCAGTTTCTTTTGCCATTCCGGTCCATAATTTATTTTGCTCAGCAATTTTAGAAGATTTGAAATAAAAGAAAATCACAAAAGTGAAGAGTAATAAAATTAAGATTAAAGTAATCGGATAATATTTTAGTTTACTTAATAATTCGGAATCTCGATAGTAAACAACTTGTTCAATATTGGCATCAAAAGCATGATAACTATATTTAATGGGCTCATTTTGGGCTTTCATAATGAGCAGATTCTTATTTAAAATAGCTTTCTCATTATCAGGTAATGAGTCGTAATTTGATATCGTATCATTTACATCTTTAATATTCCAATTGGTAATTTCGCCATCCTTATCAGTCATTATTATTGGATTGTCGGTGTAATTTTCAACAATAAAAAGTTCTAGTTGTATATCTGCATCAAGGTCAAAATAGCCCATGCTTTCATATGCCTTGCCTAAGGTTTCCATTTTTTTTCGTTCTTCAGTTTTAAATTTCTGAAAAAAAGAATAGGTATTCCATAAAATAAGGGCAACAATAATAAAGGATGCACTTATGGCAATCCCTCGAAATAATTGTGATTTACTAAATGTAGTCATTTACACAAATATAAAATTTATCTATTGATATAACTAAAAAACTAATTTGATATTATGTTTGCGCAGCTTTCTTTATTTTTGTGATATGATTTCAATAAAACCACAAGATATATCAACTGCTAAACTACATGGTTATTTGTTAGGTTCAGTTGCTCCAAGACCCATTGCTTTTGCAAGTACAATGGATGAAAAGGGTAACCCGAATTTATCGCCATTTAGTTTTTTTAATGTGTTTAGTGCCAATCCACCAATCTTAATTTTTTCGCCAGCGCGAAGAGTGCGGAATAATACAATAAAGCATACGTTGATCAATGCTCAAAACACCAAAGAAGTAGTGATAAACATTGTAAATTTTTCAATGGTACAGCAAATGTCTTTGGCTAGTACAGAATATGCTGAAGGTGTTAATGAGTTTGAAAAATCTGGACTGACGATGTTAAAATCAGATGTAGTTAAACCTTTTAGAGTGGCAGAATCACCGGTTCAGTTAGAATGTAAAGTCAATGAAATAATTGAATTAGGTTCTGAAGGCGGCGCAGGAAATTTAATTATTTGTGAAGTTGTAAAGCTACATATTGATGAAACTATTTTGGATGAAAACGGAGTTATAGATCAACATAAAATAGACTTAGTTTCTAGAATGGGAGGCAACTTGTATTCGAGAGCAAATAAAGGGTTGTTTGAAGTGCCAAAACCATTATCAACTCTTGGGATAGGAGTAGATTCACTTCCAGAAGAAATACTAAAAAGTACAGTTTTAACAGGAAATGATTTAGGAATGTTAGGTAATATTGAAAACTTTCCGAATCAACAAGATGTTGATAAGTTTGCCGAAGAACATCCTGAATATATGGGTGTAGAAACATCAAAAAAACATACATTTGCGCAAGAGTTTTTAAATAATAATGATATAAATAGTGCCTGGAAAGTACTTTTGATTAAATAAAAGAGAAAAATGGAAATAACAGGAAAAATCAAACTGATAAACGAAGAGCAAACTTTTGGAGCAAGCGGATTTAGGAAAAGAGAAGTGGTAATCACAACAAGTGAGCAATATCCACAAATGTTAATGGTTGAATTTGTGCAAGATAAATGTGATTTGTTAAACAATTACAAAGTTGGACAAGATGTAAAAATCTCAATAAACTTAAGAGGGCGCGAATGGATTAACCCAGAAGGCGTTGCAAAATATTTCAACTCTATTCAAGGTTGGAGAATTGAAGGGTTGCAACCAGAAGCACCTCAAAACGAAATGCCACCATTAGAAGAATTACAGGCTACAGATTTATCTGAAAATGAGCCAGACGATTTACCATTTTAAGTCGCAATGCGACAGATGTAAAATAAAAAAACCGAAGTTTATGCTTCGGTTTTTTTTGGTTTTTACTTTAAATGAAATAGAATGTCATTTCGAGCGCAGTCGAGAAATCTCATATAAAGAGATTACAATCTTATTTATTGAAACGATAACATTAAAATATTTGAAAACTACTATTTTTACCAAATGCATTTCCTAACCGATAAAATTGAATTCCCTCCTGTTGAAGCCGCCAATAAATATGGAATGGTGGCAATAGGTGGAGATTTGTCAACAGAAAGATTACTACTTGCCTATAAAAGCGGCATCTTTCCGTGGTATTCAGAAGGCGAACCGATTGTTTGGCACAGTCCAAACCCAAGAATGGTATTGTTTCCTGAGGAATTGAAAATATCTAAAAGTATGCGCCAGATTTTGAAAAAGAGCGACTTTAAAGTAACTTTTAACAAGGCATTTAAAGAGGTAATTCAAAATTGTAAAACAGTAAATAGAGAAAAGCAAGGAGAAGCAGGAACTTGGATTACAGATGAAATGCAAGAAGCATATATAAAATTACATAAACTTGGAATCGCAAAATCAGTTGAAGTTTGGAAACTGAACACTGAGCGTAGTCGAAGTGACCAAGAAAAGTCTCACTTAGTTGGCGGTTTATACGGACTCGAAATTGGAAATATTTTTTGTGGTGAAAGCATGTTTAGTAATGTAAGTAATGCTTCGAAAATTGCTTTTACTAGTTTAGTTCAAACAAATAGTTATAAACTCATTGATTGCCAAGTTTACAATAACCATTTAGCAAGTTTGGGTGCTAAAGAAATCTCAAGGGAAGAATTTTTGAAGTGTTTGTAAGGTGTTCGCTTATCGGTTTGTATAAGAATAGTAGTCGATTTAGGAAGTGTAATTTTTTAATTTACTACCAAAGTTAATGCGGATTACAATGTTTGAAATTAAATAATTTATTCATTAGGCTTTTCTTATTGGGTATAGTGTAAAATTTATACTAAAAAAGAGAGGTTATCTATATGATAACCTCTCTAAATTTTGATTAAACTATTCAGTTTGTAAAAGTAACTTTTACAAAATAAAGTTGCTTAATTAAATACATGTAACTACTGGATTATTGATAATCCATTCATCCATTCCGCCAGACCAATTAATAATATTGGTATATCCATTTTTTACTAATATTGAATAAGCAATAGAAGCTCTGTGTCCACTTTGACAATGAATAATTGCTTTTTTATCTTTTGGTATTTGATCTAAATTATCTTCAATTGTTCCAAAAAACACATTTTTTGCTCCCTCAACGTGTCCTTCTTTATATTCAGAAGCACCTCTTAGGTCAATTACTGGAGTTCCTTGGTTTTTCATTGATACCATTTCTTCCATACTCACAAAATTTACTTTTTCAAGTCCACCGTCATAAGCATCTGTTGATGTAATATATCCTTTTACATTATCAAGACCAATTCGCATTAGCTTTCTAGTTAATTCATCCATTTGAGACTCATCTGCAAGAAGCATGATTTCTTCATCATAATTTACAAAGAGACTTACCTTTGTTGCAAAAAAATTATCACTTGCAGGAGCATTTATTGAACCCGCTATAAATCCTGTTGCAAAGTCTTCTTTTTCTCTTG
>CAZUFO010000022.1:0-26337 GCA_964619615.1 uncultured Lutibacter sp.
ACAACCAAGAAAAAGCCTTTGAAAACGCAGATTTTATATATGTAAAAAATTGGAGTTCTTATAAAGATTATGGAAAAGTAATTCCGCAAGATAAAGATTGGATGATTACCTCAGAAAAAATAAAGTTGACAAATAATGCTAAATTTATGCATTGTTTGCCCGTAAGAAGAAATGTGGTGGTTGCTGATGAAGTGATTGATTCTGAAAATTCTTTGGTGATAGAACAAGCGAATAATAGAACTTATTCTGCACAAATTGTATTGAAGAAAATACTGGAAGAGTTGAGTTAACCGTCATTCAGAACTTGTTTCAGAATCGCATCAAAAAAGAATGGGACGCTGAAACAAGTTCAGCGTGACGTAAATAAAAACAACAATGTCTATACAAAAATTACATATCATCAAAATTGGTGGAAACATCATCAACAGCCCAGAAATACTTTCTTCTTTTCTGAAAGATTTTTCTGATTTAGATGGATTAAAAATCTTAGTTCATGGAGGTGGTAAAAAAGCGACAGAATTGGCTGAATCAATTGGTTTAAAACCTAAAATGGTAAATGGCAGAAGAGTTACAGACGAGGCAAATTTAGAAATTGTTACCATGGTATATGCCGGATTATTAAATAAAAATATCACCGCACAATTACAACAAAATAATTGTAATGCACTCGGGCTTTCAGGTACAGATGCTAATTGTATTTTGGCTCATAAAAGAGTTGTAAAAGACATTGATTACGGATTTGCTGGTGATATAGATGCGGTAAACTCCAACAATATTAATGTGTTTTTAGAAAATGGGATGACGCCTGTTTTTTGTGCCATAACTCATGATAAAAATGGACAGTTGTTAAATACCAATGCAGATACTATTGCTTCTGAAGTTTCAATAGCAATGTCTACTAATTATGATGTTGAGCTTATTTACACATTTGAAATGAATGGTGTTTTACGTTCTATTAAAGACAAAGGTTCTGTTATTGAGAACATCAACTCAATTTCGTACAAAGAATTAAAACAAAAAGGAATTATTGCCGATGGAATGCTTCCTAAAATGGAAAATTGTTTCAACGCATTACAAAAAGGGGTTCGCAAAGTGATTATTGCAAATCCAACAATTTTAAAAAATAAAAAGCAACCTCATACAACTTTAGTTTTATGATAGAAAAACTGACAAATAATGCTATTGAGTTATTAAAAAACTTAATTAGAACGCAATCTTTTTCACAAGAAGAAGAAGGCACGGCGCTTTTGATTGAAAAATGGTTTCATTCAGAAGACATTCCGTTTGAAAGAAGCGTAAATAACATTATCGCATACAACAAACACTTCGATAAAAGCAAACCGACCATCCTTTTAAATTCGCATCACGATACGGTAAAACCTAACTTGGCATACACCAAAGATCCATTAAATGCGCATATTGAAGATGGAAAATTATACGGATTGGGAAGTAACGATGCTGGTGGTTGTTTGGTTTCTTTGATTGCAACTTTTACTTATTTTTATCAGCAAGAAAATTTAAAATACAACCTAGTAATTGTTGCATCAGCCGAAGAAGAAAATTCTGGAAAAAACGGATTAAATAGCACATTATCTCAATTACCAGAAATTGATTTTGCCATTGTTGGAGAACCAACATTGATGCAATTAGCTATTGCAGAAAAAGGATTGGTGGTTTTTGACGGAGTTGTAAAAGGAACTCCGAGTCATGCGGCACATCCAAATAATGACAATTCTATTTATAAAACTATTGAAGTTTTAGAATGGTTTCGAAATTTTAAATTCGAAAAAACTTCAGAGGTTTTAGGTGATGTAAAAATGACCGTTACACAAATAAATGCTGGAAAACAACACAATGTTGTTCCTGCCCAAACAAGTATTGTAATTGATGTTCGCGTAAATGACAAATATTCGAATCAAGAAGTTTTTGATATTATAAAAGAGCAAGCACCTTGTGAAGTAACTCCAAGATCGTTGAGATTAAATTCATCATCAATAGCTATAAATCATGAAATAGTACAGGCAGGTATTGAAATGGGAAGAAAAACCTATGGATCTCCTACATTGTCAGACCAATCTGTATTGAATTGTCAATCGTTAAAATTAGGTCCTGGAGATTCTACACGTTCACATTCTGCAGATGAATTTATTTATGTAGATGAGATTAAAGAAGGAGTAAAATTATATGTGGAATTGTTGAAACGTGTAATTGAGTAAAGTAAGAATGTCATATAAAAATAAAATAGTTGTTGATAACGATTAAACAAATCAACAGTTAAACAAATAAACATACTATTATGAAACTTTGGGACAAAGGATTTAGCACCGATAAAAAAATAGATATTTTTACTGTTGGAAACGACAGAGAATTAGATTTGATTATTGCAAAATACGATGTAATTGGTAATATTGCACATGCTAAAATGCTGCATAAAATTGGGGTTTTAACGGCTGATGAAAATAATGCTTTAGAAAAAGAGTTAAACAATATCTTAAAAACAATCGAAAACGGAACTTTTACCATCGAAGATACTTTTGAAGATGTTCATTCTAAAGTAGAACATATCCTTACAGAAAAATTAGGAGATGCTGGAAAGAAAATCCATACAGCACGATCAAGAAACGATCAAGTTTTGGTAGATATGCATTTGTATTTAAAAGATGAATTGGTTGAAATAAAACAACTTTCAAAAGACTTTTTTGATTTACTTATCAATCTCTCCAACAAATACAAAGAAGTTTTATTGCCTGGATATACGCATTTACAAGTGGCGATGCCATCATCTTTCGGAATGTGGTTTTCGGCATATGCGGAGAGTTTGATTGACGATATTTATTTTTTAAATGCAGCACAAAAAATTACAGATCAGAATCCCTTAGGTTCTGCTGCAGGATATGGAAGTTCTTTTCCGATAGACAGAACAATGACTACAGAATTACTTGGATTTAAAACCCTAAAGTACAATTCTGTTGCTGCACAAATGGGACGTGGAAAATTAGAGAAATCCGTTGCTTTTGCAATGAGTAGCATTGCTGGAACTTTATCAAAAATGAGTATGGACATTTGTTTATATATGAGTCAGAATTTTAATTTTGTTTCTTTTCCAGATGAGTTAACAACAGGGTCGAGTATTATGCCACATAAGAAAAATCCGGATGTATTTGAATTAATTAGAGGGAAATGCAACAAGTTACAAGCGCTTCCTTTTGAATTGACTTTAATTACCACTAACCTTCCAAGCGGATATCACAGAGATTTACAATTATTAAAAGAAGGGATTGTTCCTGCCATTCAAACCTTAAAATCTTGTTTAGAAATGATGACTTTTTCATTGGAGCAAATCAAAGTTAACACCTCAATTTTAGATGATGACAAATACATTTATTTATTCAGCGTAGAAGAAGTGAACAAATTAGTCCAAAACGGAACGCCTTTTAGAGATGCTTATAAAATTGTTGGAAAAGCGATTGGTGAAGGAAACTTTAACCCCGAAAAAACGGTGAATCACACCCACGAAGGTTCAATAAATAATTTATGTTTGGAAGAAATTGTTAAGAAAATGAAAAAAGCATTGAAATAATAACATCACAGAGGGAAATTGAAACAGTTTTGTGGTAGCCTGTTTTTTGATTGCACAGATTGCTGCGTTCTACTCGCAAAGAGATTTAAAAAAAATGTGGCAACCTCAATTTATAAGAGATTACCTCACTTTATTTTATTCACAATGGCGTACAGCGTGTTTGTGTAGGATTTCGTTGCGTATTTAAGCAACAAATTTAGCAAGTACAAACCAAATAGAAAATCCGCGAGGATTTTCGTAAGTAAGCTTGTACTAGCAATTAATTTTATACGCTGTTGGCAACTGGCATTTTTTCTAATACTTGATTTAATTCGGTTTCTCTTTGTGTTCCGATTAGAATTTTTTTTCCACTTTTTAATTCAATCGCAAGTCCTTTATTCCCTTTCATATTATATACAGTTCCGTATTTTGTCCAAAGTCGGATTCCCCAACCACCAACAAATCCATAATTCACAACTTTAGCATTTTTTATTTCACTCCAATTAACCTTCTTTTTCACAAAAGGAAAGAAATTCATTCGGATTCCATTTTTATCAATTGAAGTTTTTAGTTTCATTATGAAAAAAAGTCCGAGTAATGAGAAGATAAATATTGAAAATATAATTAATCCAAGGTCAGACATTGGTTTGTCTCCAAATTCTTCTCCTTTAGTCAGTTGCTTATAGATTCCGATTATTGGCAAAACTCCGATTGGAATTAAAATTAACCAAAGCCACCATTGTGTGAATTTTTGTTCTTCTTTAAATTCAGTTTTCATCTATGTTTCGTTTTTTTTCGCTTGTTGCCAACTACGGTCTATTCACTACTGTCTACTGTATAACCTAAACCATATTCAAATTAATCACCTCTTGATTTGTTAAAGGGCGATAATGACCACGTGGTAAGTTTTTCTTTGTCAATCCAGCAAAAATAACACGGTCTAATTTCACAACAGCATAGCCGAAATTTTCAAAAATCTTACGTACAATTCTATTTCTACCAGAATGGATTTCAATCCCAATTTCTGTTTTCGATTGTCCTTCAACATATGAAATAGCATCTACAAATACCATTTTACCTTCTAACATGAAATTGCCAGCG
This sequence comes from uncultured Lutibacter sp., assembly GCA_964619615.1. GTDB lineage: Bacteria > Bacteroidota > Bacteroidia > Flavobacteriales > Flavobacteriaceae > Urechidicola. The sequence goes on from CAZUFO010000022.1 coordinate 4,661, forward strand.
ATTGTTTGTAAGTCTTTCATCGTTAACTTTTTATCTAACGATGCGTGGTATAATTTTTTCACATTATGTTTTGGATGCGTCAATTTCTTTGCCAAATCACCATCATTGGTAAACAACAACAATCCTGTAGTATTTCTATCCAATCTACCAACTGGGTAAATGCGTTCTTTGGTTGCACTTTCAATAATATGCATCACCGTTTTACGACCTCTATCATCATCCATCGTAGTGATCATATTCTTAGGCTTATTCATCAAAACATAACGTTTTGTTTCGATAGATAATAAAGCGCCATCAAAACGAACCACATCATTTACCTGCACTTTATAACCCATTTCGGTTACAATTTTCCCGTTAACGGTAGCATTACCTGCAGCAATATATACATCTGCTTCACGGCGTGAACAAATACCAGCATTGGCAATGTATTTATTTAAACGAATTCCGTCAGCAACATTTTCCTTTTTAGGAGTCGCATTGGGTTTTCGCTTATAGGTTTTTACATTTTGTGGATTGGGGCGAAAATTTTTAGTTTTCATCTTCTTGAAAGAAGATTTTGGAGGAGTTTTTTTAGCGTGTCGTCCTCTCGACGAGTTTTCTCTTGTTGCCATCTTAAAAATAATTTTTGGCAAAGATACTGCTTATTTTGTATTTTGACTACGCTCTATGTAAAATAATGATTTTCAAAGATTTGAATTGGTTTTTTTGGAGTTCGCTTATTAGGTAAGATATAAATCGCTTCAATGACTTATATCGCTCCGATAAGCGAAATTAGTGTTTTTAAATCACAAAATCAAGTTAAGCAACCTGCAGCAATCTGTCTATTATTACCGAAGTATCAATCAATATCAAACTAAAAATACCTGCAAAAATGAGGAGCTTTAATAAGTTATGAAGTATCATATAGCGTTGCTTAGTGTTGGAGTTCCACAGCAAGAAAATGAAAACAAACAAAGAAAACCCTGCAGCATAAAAATAATATTTCATCCAACCTATTTCTGGGTATTGCCATAGAAAGTAAATCGGAATCAAAATTAATAACAATAAAAATGTGCTAAGTTTTTTAATAAACAAATCGCCGTATTTTACTGCAACAGTATTATTGTTTACTAAAATATCGCCGTCCATATTTTCTAAACTTTTCATCAACTCGCGAATCAATAATAAAAGAAATAAGAAAATAGCATGCACAAAAATGATTTCAGAAAAATTCTTATAATACACAAATACTGCGAAAAATGGTAAAATGGTTAAAATAGTTGCAGCCACTAAACCTGTTATCGGATACTTTTTTAGTTTATGAGAATAAAACCAGATCAAAAAGATATACACCGCAAAAAATAAGGCTGCTCTCCAAGAAACTAAATACGCAAAAGAAACGCCAATAAAATTCAACGAAAAATACATGGTCAGTTTTGTTTTCTGACTCACATAATTATCAATTTTCGATTTTACAGGTTTGTTTATTTGGTCTTTCTCTTTGTCGTAAAAATTGTTAATAATATAACCAGAAGCAATCACACAAGTCGATGCCAATACTATGAAAAGCAAATTAATATCCAGTAAAACAGTTTTGAGTGATTTTTGTGGAGAAAAAATAAAAACGGAAGCTAGGTATTGCGCTACAATTAACGTAATAATATTATAACCACGTACCACAGAAAAGAGGCTAAATACTTTTAATCCGTTTTGTTTGATGGTGGTTTTTGTTTGAGGCATTGAAATTGTAGTTTAGACTTTAGTTTATCTTGAGCGGAGCCGAAAGACTCAACTAACAAACTACTGTTCACTGAGCGGTTCCGATATTCATCGGAACGAAGTGTTAACAATTAGAATCTGTAAACCAATTCTAGTTTGTATTTTTTTAGAATTTCTTTGGCTTTATCATAATCTTCTGTAAAACCAAGAATATAACCGCCGCCGCCTGAACCACAAAGCTTTAAATAGTAGGCGTTTGTATCAATTCCTTGTTGCCATAATTTATGAAACGCATTCGGAATCATAGGTTTAAAGTTAGATAAAACTACTTTAGATAATTGCTTCACATTACCGAACAAAGACTTTACATTACCTTGTAAAAAATCATCGATACACGCATCTGTATATTTGGCAAAGTCTTCATCTAACATTCTTCTGAAACCTTCATTTTTCATTTTATCCATAAAAATGTTTACCATCGGAGCAGTTTCACCAGTCATTTCAGAATCTAACAAGAACACAGCCCCTTTTCCTTCTTTTTGTGATGGAATGCCTGTTGCTTCTAAATTATCTTTTGAATTGATTAAAATGGGTAAACTCAAATAAGAATTTAATGGATCTAAACCAGAACTTTTACCATGAAAAAATGATTCCATCAAAGAAAATATTTCTTTCAACTTTAGTAATTTTTCTCTAGTCAGATTTTCTAAAACGGTAATTTTATCATCAACATATTTATCATAAATTGATGCCACCAACGCACCAGAACTTCCAACTCCGTATCCTTGTGGAATGCTTGAATCAAAGTGCATTCCATTATCAATATCACTTTTAAATTCATCTAATCTAAAATGAACAGTATCAGTATTTAAACCAGATAAATATTGATGAAATTTTAGCAAATTATTATTTGAAATTTTGGCTTCATCTGTCAAACCATCAGACACTTTTAATGCACCTTGATACGAATTGTATGGTATTGCCAATCCTTTAGAATCTTTGATGATTCCGTATTCGCCAAACAGTAAAATTTTTGCGTAAAATAATGGACCTTTCATAGAATATTAAATTGAGGTTTGTTGTGCGCCTTTTCCAACATTGTCACAAATATACTGATTATTCTGACAGAATTGCATTAATTCTTTGAACACGAAGTTGTTGATAACTGCTTTTTCACATTCAGGAAATAACAAGTGCACATTTGCTCCAGCATCCAACGTAAAACATACATTTGAATTTGTTGCTGCTCTATATTCCCAAATCTTATTAATTATTTTTAGGGTATTCGGTTTCATTAAAATAAAATACGGATTCGAAGTCATCATCATTGCATGTAAAGTTAATGCTTCACTCTCTACCAAATTTACAAATGCTTTTAAATCACCAGACTTTAAAATGTCTTTTATTTTGCTGATATTTTCTTCTGCTTGTTGAAAACGATTTTCAGCAAAAGGATGGTCGTTCATTAAATCATGACCAAGCGTACTACTTACTTGTTTTTCGCCTTTATCAACCAATAAAATAATGTCTTGATAGTTCCTAAAAATTTCATGAACTTCTGATGAAAATTCTACACCAAACAAATCTGAACTACCATCAATATCTTTGTGCGCACCCCAAACTACGATTTCGCCTTTTACTGATCTACAAGCAGAACCAGAACCTAATCTTGCTAAAAACGATGCTTTTTTATAAAAATAATCTTCGCCCATTTCACTTCCACTACGCTCAGTAACCAACAATTCTTTTTCCAAACTCATTACACATAACGCCAAAGCACTCATTCCACTTGCAGAAGAAGCTATTCCACTACTATGCGGAAAAGAGTTTTCTGATTCAATTTTGAAATCGAAATCCTTCAAATACGGACAGTATTTCTCAATTCGTTTAAAAAACGCTGTGATTTTCGGTTTGAAATCCTCTTTCTTTTTACCTTCAAAATAAATATCGAAGTTAATTTCGTCACCCTGAACTCGTTTCAGGGTCTCATCAGAATGAGATTTCTCGTTCACACTCGAAGCGACATTTCTTTTAAACTCCAAAGTTGTAATAGTATGGCAAGCATCTAACGTAAAACTAATAGAGGTGTTTTCTGGAATTTGAGGTTCCTTTTTACCCCAGTATTTTACCAAGGCAATATTACTCGGGGTTTTCCAAGTAAAAGAACCATTGGTGAGTTTTGATGTGTCTAAATTTTGAGGAATAAAATCTTGTTCAGTCAAACTAAAATAATGTTTTTGCAAAGATAAGATTAATTACTTTTGTATAATAATTTTAAAGAATGGATAGAAAAATTAAATTAATTTGGGATTTTAGAGGACCAGATGCACTGAAAACAGCAGAGCATCATGGTAAACATTTAAAAGAATTTGCCGTTATTGAGAAACTCCATTTTTATGAAATAAGTCATTTAGAAATTTCCGACTTACATTGCCTTTCTTTTATAATTGTTGATGAAAAAGATATGAAAACGTATCGTGACGCATTGAAACCACATCGTGGACAATTGGCTTAATTTATGTTGCTACTATACGCAAAGTAAGGATTGCAAATCAATGCTAACGCCCCAACCACTTACTATTCATCATCCTTTTTAGCCTGTACAACGTCATGGAATGTCGGAGAGTTCTCGGTAATACTACCCGCACCCTTTTTATTAATTTTGAACGTAACATCCTTTGTTGTGGTAAATAATAGAACTGATGAAAAAGACTTTCTGAGATGTGATTTCAAGACCACAAAAGCCTCTTCTAATGTAAGTTCATCTTCCGTATCCTCGGTTTCTCTTGATCTGTAGCGAAATTTCACTAAGACCTTAAAGCCATTTTCAGAATAGATTGGCCTTACAAATATGTTTCTTAAGTTAGGCTTACCAACGGTCTTTGCCATAGTTAACTTGGAAAATCGGTTTTCTTGGACACTCTCTTTAACTTGTTCCCAGAAAATAACAAACACATTTTGGTACGGCATAAACTAAATATTGATGATGTAGTATTTCAATGTTTCAAAAATAACACTAATAATTCAATCCGATAGCTATCGGATCATAATTTCGAATCTATCTTCATTCCGCAATTATTAGAAAAATACGAACTAAAAAGACAGATAGGATGACGATGCTAATTTTCCGCCATTACATTACCTGCAATAAAGCCACCAGTCCAAGCATTTTGAAAATTAAATCCTCCCGTTACAGCATCAATATCTAACACTTCTCCTGCAAAAAATAGATTTTTATGGATTCTACTTTCAAAACGTTTAAAATCTATTTCTTTTAAATTGATTCCGCCTGAAGTTACAAACTCATCCTTAAAAGTACTTTTCCCATTGGCATTAAATAACCCTTTTGTTAATTGATCTGCTAAATATTGTAGTTGTTTATTACTCAAATCCGCCCATCGAGCATCAAAACGAATATCACTTGCCAATACCAGTTTTTCCCACAATCGTTTTGGAATTTCTGAAAATTGAGATCTTACAATCACTTGTTTTTTTGATTCTTTTTCTTTTATTGATTTTAAAATCAGCACCACTTTTTCTGTTGATTTTGATATCCAATTCACCTCAACATTATACTGATAATTTTTGTCTGCTAAAATTCTCGCTCCAAAAGCTGATAGTTTTAAAACTGCCGGCCCACTCAATCCCCAATGAGTAATTAATAATGGTCCGCTAGATTCTAGCTTTGTTTTTACAATTTTAACCGTAGCGTTCGGAACAGAGATACCCGGAATTTCTTTGATACGTTTATCATTGATATTAAAAGTAAACAGTGATGGAACAGGCTCAACAACAGAATGCCCAAGAGTCTTTGCCAAAGCCCAAATCTTCGGATTACTTCCTGCAGCAATCAATAATTTATCTGCAATAAAAGTTTCAGAATTCGTTACAATTTCAAATTGACTTTCTTTTTTTGTTACAGAACTTACATTCTGAGTCAATAACACTTTTACTCCTGCTTTTTCCGCAGATTGCGTCAAACAATCAACAATAGTTTGTGATGAATTTGATTCTGGAAAAATGCGATTATCTTCCTCTATTTTTAGAGGAACCCCTCTATTTTCGAACCATTCCATAGTATCACCAGTCATAAACTGATGAAAAGGCCCGAGTAATTCGCGTTTCCCTCTTGGGTAAAATTCCACCAATTCTCTAGGGCTAAAACAAGCATGTGTAACATTACATCTTCCTCCACCAGAAATTTTTACTTTGTGTAATACATTCTTACTTTTTTCAAGAATAATTACTTCCGCTTTCGGATTTGCTTCTGCAATGGTTATGGCTGCAAAAAACCCTGCTGCTCCTCCTCCAATTATTATTATTTTTGTCATATTTATTATTTCTTTCGTCAGTTCGAGTGAAATTCTTGATAAAGAATTTTGTATCGAGAACTGTTTAATTCTAAATGGTCTCGATACAATTTTCTACAACAAACAAAAAAATCACTCGACCTGACGTAATATCTATAAAATCATTTCTTTATAGGGTATCACCGTTTCAAATCCTTTTTCTTTAAAATATTTTGGCGTATCGTCATTTCCTGTTGCTAACACAAAATCGCCACCCCAAGCACCCAAACTTTTTACTTCTCCGAAGTAATCTGAAAAGGCAATTTCTTTAATCGGTTTATTTTGAATGATTTTTGAAATAATTTGTTCGTGTTCCACTATTAATTTTTCGAAATCAGTAATTGTTGCACAAGTAATCATTTCATCTGTAATTTCTGAAATTCGTTTAATTTCTTGAGTTAATTTTCCTTTTATTTTTTTGTATCGCTGAATTCCTTTTTTACTGTCTTGCTTCACGTTTAAATGCACAAAAAACAATTGATCTGCAAAACTTGGATTGAAATCTACTAATTCAATCATTGGTTTTTTATCTTGAAATTGATATGTTATTGGCGAATTATTTTGCGCACAAGCAATATCGTAACCACTTCCTCCAAAGGAGTTTTTCAGCAATTTAAAAGCATCCACTTTTGCCCAATGCGCAATATTATTAATCAAAGTTGAAGAAGTTCCTAAACCCCAATTTATTGGAAACGTTAAGTTTGTTTTTACAACAAAGCCTTCTTTAGAATTCAAAAACTTTAAATTTATTTTTTTTGCTTCAAATAAAATATTTTGAAGCGTCATAGCAACCGTTTCTTTAGAATCATCTGAGTCAGAATCAAATGTTTCATTTACAATTCTTAAATCTGGCAATCTAAATTCTGCTGAAAACCAACAGTTATTTAAATCATCGTAACTTTCCCAAATTAAACTTGATTCTTTTATTTTTTCGATTAATAAGTCTTGACCAAATTTGGTGGGTATTGCCAAGGCTTTTGCACCATCAAGAACTAAGTATTCTGAGGTTAGGAGGAGTTTTCCGTTTGAGTAGTGTTTTTTTTTCAAGAGTTTAATCTATAATTATTGGAACGCTGATGACACTGATTTTTTATGATTTTCCTGACATCTATCTAAAATCAATCTGCGGACATCTGCTAAATCTGTGTCATCTGCGTTCTATTTTTTCATCGCTTCATAAGCCTCAACAACCGCACTATGAGATACTTCTCTGTTTTCAAAATAATTCAACAAATAGGTTTTCTCTTCTTCTGATGCATCTAATTGTTTGATGATATTAGACAAATGCATTTTCATATGACCATGTTGTATTCCAGTTGTTGTCAATGCTCTCAATGCTGCAAAATTTTGTGCCAATCCGGCAACTGCAACTATTTCCATCAATTCTGAAGCGGATGGTTTCTGCAACATTTCTAATGATAATTTCGCCAATGGATGAATGGCTGTTAACCCGCCAACAGTTCCTAATGCCAATGGAATTTCAATCCAGAATTTAAAAATTCCCTCTTTTATTTCACACTGAGATAAACTCTTATACCCTCCACTTCTTGATGCGTAGGCATGTGCGCCAGCTTCGATGGCTCTAAAATCATTTCCAGTAGCAATTACTACAGCATCAATTCCGTTCATAATCCCTTTATTGTGTGTCACTGCTCGGTGAGGTTCTACATTTGCAATGTCAACTGCCTGTTTAAATTTCCTTGCTAATTCTTCTGCGTTTTCTGAATACAAGCGATCAACAGGACAACTTACTTCAGCACGCACCAAACAATTAGGAACGTAATTAGATAAAATACTCATCACTATTTGCACCTCATCATTTCGAAATTCATTTGCAATTGCTTCTAAACACGAGTTGATAAAATTTGCTCCCATCGAATCTTTGGTTTCAAAAGTAATGTGCAATTGGTAGTAATTTTCTAATTCCGATGTTTTATCTCGCAATTCAATATCTAAAATTCCTCCACCACGCTTTCGCATATTTTTAGTGATGGAATCGGTTATAGTAATTAAATTTGATTTTACTTTTTCAAAATATTTTTCTAAATCACCAAAATCACCATCAAACATAAAATGAACTTGTCCAATTTTGGTAGTTGATAATACCGTTGCTTTAAATCCACCTCTTGTACTCCAAAACTTTGCAACCAAAGATGCAGCTGCCACCACAGAACTCTCTTCAACAACCATTGGAATAACATATTCTCTGTTATTTATAATAAAATTCGGGGCAACTCCGTAGGGTAAATAAAAATTTGAAATGGTGTTTTCAATAAAATCATCATGTAAATCCTGCAAGATTTTGTTACCATTCCAATATTGATTTAATGTTTTTGTAGCATTCTCTGAATCCTCAAAAAAAGTTTTAACTATCCAATCAATCTTTTCTTGTTTTGTGAATTTTGAAAACCCAGTAATGGTTTTTGACATATTTAATCGTCTCTTAAATTATGAAACAAAGATACTTGAAAATGGTTGTAAAAAAATCGTCTTATAAATTTATCCCTCATTTCTATTAAAAATCGATATAATTGACGTAAACTTGGGCTGATTTATTGAGTTCCGCAAAAAATGATTATTTTTATCGGAAATACATCAAAAAAAACCACTCTAAATAAATAATTTAACAATCTATAATTAAATAAATTACACACTATATTATGTCAGATACTGCTTTAAAACCTCATCAAAGAGAACTTTTTGGACATCCAATCGGCTTGTTTGTTTTATTTTTTACAGAAATGTGGGAACGTTTTTCTTATTATGGAATGCGTGCTTTACTTGTAATATATATGATAGCAAAAATTGATCATAAAGATGGCGCGGGTTTGAGTTGGACGAATTTAGAAGCTTATCAATTATATGGCTGGTATGTAATGCTAGTGTATGTTGTTTCTATTCCTGGAGGAATTTTAGCAGATAAGGTTTTAGGACAGAAAAAAACAGTAATGTTAGGGGCTATTATTTTAGTTTTAGGTCATGGTACTTTGGCGATAGAGACTGAATGGGCCTTTTTTACTGGTTTAGGTTTAATTATTTTGGGAGTAGGTTGTTTAAAACCAAACATTTCAACAATGGTTGGTGGATTGTATAAAAAAGGTGACATTAGAAGAGATAAAGGATTTTCTATATTTTATATTGGTATTAACTTAGGTTCATTATTGGCTACGACTTTTGTTGGTTTGGTAGTTGCGAAATGGGGATGGCATGCAGGGTTTGGTATGGCAGGAATAGCTATGTTACTTGGTTTAATAGTATATATTTGGGGACAAAAATATCTTGTTCATGTTGGAAATGCACAGACTACCGAAGAAAAGAAAAATGATGTTTCAATCGTTAAAACATTCTCTACTATTTTTAGTTCTCCAATTCAATTAGGGATTTTTGTAATACTTCTAGCATTATCTATTTATGCTGGTTTTACCTTTGAAGGAGTTGATAATTGGGGATATGGCGCCTTATTTATTTTCATTTCTTTTGTAGTTGGATTATTAATGATGATTTATAAGAGTTTAGAAAATCAAATAATGAGAGATCGTTTCTTGGTATTACTACTTTCATTTTTATTAGTTATTGTTTTCTGGGGAGCTTTTGAGCAAGCTGGTGGATTAATGAGTGTTTATACGGAAACAAAAACTGATAGAATGTTATTTGGTTATTTAATACCAACTCCAATGTTTCAAGGATTGAATGCTGGTTTCATAATACTATTTGCTGTTTGGGTTGCGAATATTTGGGCAAAACGAAAATTAAAAAATAAAGAAGCATCTTCATTATTTAAAATGGCTACTGGAACTATTATTATGGGGTTAGGTTTTGTATTTATGATTTTTGCAGTAAGAGAATTTGAAGCAAATGGAAGTTCTGGAATGCAGTGGTTAGTTTTAGCCTATTTATTTCATACTATTGGTGAGTTATGTTCTTCACCTGTATCTCTATCTTTTGTTACAAAATTGGCACCAGTGAAATATGCATCATTAATGATGGGATTGTATTTTGCTGCAACTGGTCTTGGTGGTAAAGTCGCAGGGATTTTAGGAGAAAAATCTGAACATTTCGGAGAGTATACTATTTTTATTGGTATCGTAATATTTACTGTAGCCTTTGGTTTATTAGTGATTGCTCTTTTAAAGCCATTAAAACGACTTACTCATGGTGCAGAAGACAACGAAGTCGAAATGCACGAAACAGAAGGCTTTGATTTAGCCGAAAAACAATAAAAAACCTTAAAACTCATACTCTAAAAAGTATGGGTTTTTCTTTTTAATATTTAAAATTACAATTTATGAACACCGATATTAACAATTTATTTAAAGACAGAGTTTTAAATCATCCTGCTGGATTATTTGTATTATTCTTTACTGAAATGTGGGAGCGCTTTTCATTTTACGGAATGCGAGTTCTTTTGATAAATTTTTTAACAATGGCGGTAGTTGGGTACAATCCTGGGTGGGAATGGACTGCCGCAAATGCTGGTGCTTTATTTGGAACTTATGCAGGGCTTTTATATCTAACCCCAATTCTTGGAGGTTTAATTGCTGATAAACTTACAGGATACAGATTGGCTGTTGTTATTGGTGCTTTAATTATGACATTAGGACACGTCTCAATGGCATTTGAAACTGAAACATCACTTTATATTGGTTTAGGTTTATTAGTAATAGGAACAGGTTTTTTTAAGCCAAATATTACATCTATTATTTCTGAAATGTACAAGAATAATCCAGAGAAAAAAGATGGTGCTTACACCATTTTTTATATGGGCGTTAATGCTGGTGCATTCTTTGGAATGATGCTCTGTGGCTATATCGCAGAACGTATAGGTTGGTCTTGGGGTTTTGGATTGGCAGGGGTTTTTATGCTATTAGGAACCCTCCAATTTTGGCTATCTAAACCATTGTTTGGAAAAATAGGCGGAAAACCTTCCGAAGCTAAAGAAACAAAATTAACTAAAACCACTCAAGATGAATCTGAAGAAAAACCAAATCCTTTTACAACTATTGACAAAATATTAATTGCAATTACAGCAACTATTGGGTTGGCATTTTTAATTAATGATCCGATGTCAAAAATTGCAGGTATTAATTTATTTCCGTTTGAAACCTTTGGATTACCTGGGCAAGTTGTGGTTATTCTTATTGGCTTGGTATTGTTTTTAATATTAATCATTCAAAGAATATCTAGATACACAAAAATCGTACGAGATAGAATGATTGCCTTTATAATATTTGCATTCTTTACCGTGTTTTTCTGGTTATCTTTTGAGCAAGGAGCAACATCATTAATATTATTTGCAAGAGATAATGTAAATAGAATACTAATTGGTAATGAGGCAACAATATTTAATATTATTAATGCACTTCTAACTATCGTTCCTCTTGGTTTTATATCTTGGGTGCTATTTTTGTTATGGAAAAAAACACGTCAAAAAATACTAGGATCAAACATTGTCCTTGTCGTTTGTTTTTTAGGAATGTGGATTTTGGCAGGATGGATGCTCAATAGAGATTTAAATACAATAGCCTATGATGTTAGCTACAAAGCATACGAAGTTCCAGTAATGAACGTAGATAAAGAAGAGCAAAGTGTTGACAAGGCAGGAAATTTGATTTTCGATTATCCTGCAATTACTGTAAATATGAATATTAATAATTCTACTTATAAAATTGTTGATCGAACCATTACTATTGGACAACCTTTTGTAGATTTTACCGAAGGGCAAGAAGTACAAATAATTACTAAAAATAAAGAAGGAACTTTATTTAATTTTATTACTTCACCTGAAAAATTAAAGGAAATAAAACAACGAGGAAAAGAATTACAACTAGATAACGGTATTGTTAAAGCCACAATTACAAGCATAAAAGATAATTGGGTTGAAATTACTGTTTCTTGGTTTAGCATCTTAAATTCATTTTTTATTATTGTTTTTGCATCTTTCTTTTCTAAATGGTTTGAAAGCAAACGCAACCCATCAGCGGCAGTAAAATATGCCCTCGGACTCATTATTATGTCTATAGGGTTTGGGCTTTTAGCCTATGGCTCTTACGGGATTGTTGATGGCGTAAAAGTAAGTATGGTTTGGTTAATTTTAGCATATCTCTTTCACACTTTAGGAGAATTAAGTTTGTCTCCTGTTGGCTTGTCTTATGTGTCAAAGCTAGTCCCCGGAAGGATGATAGCTTTAATGTTTGGTATGTGGTATTTAGCTATTGCAATTGGCAATAAACTTGCTGCTGTATTAGGTGGGCAAATTGAAAATATTACAAAAGAATATTCACTTTCAACATTTTTCTTAATTTTTACAATTATCCCATTCATAGCTGGTTTATTAATCTTAGCTTTAAATCCTATTTTAAAGAAATTAATGCACGGGGTGAGATAAAACTAGAATTACGAAGTTGGAAGTACGAGTTTATCATAGGGAAAATTAAATTTTCTTTATTAAACAGAGAACTGAAAACTTATTTAGAACTTAAAATATAGGCTCCTTTTTTCGAAGTATCGTGAAAAGGAGTTTTTTGTTGCTCACATATTTCTTTCCAATATTTTACATAACTTTTGTAATTAGAGCCGTCTGCAATTACAAACTGTGGTTTTAAGCTATCAAGTAACCTACTCATATTTATTTTTGGTGAATGTTGTAATAAAATGATGTCTGGATTGAATTTAGAAACTCGATAAATACCCAAACTATCTATAATCAACACCGTTTTATTTTTAAAGTGATGAATTTTAGGAAACGAATTTGAAATTTTCAAATCAATACTTCCTGCACCTAATTGATACTGTTTCAAAATATTATCTTGTAAAAACTTTAAACTATCCAATGTGTGATAAACTTCTAAAGTAGTCCCATTTCTCTTTCCTAAAATTGTGTTTCTGCTTTTATGAAAAACGATGAATTCATCAACTGAAGAAACTTGCTGTTTTTCAAAAATAAAAACACCTTGCAGCATCAGAATAGAAGCCAATAGCCAACTAAATCGTGATAACTTTTTATTTTCTACGAATCTAATTCCGAATAAAATGAACCCATAAGATACAAGCATCAGCATAAAAGAAAAGGTGATGTTTTGAAATAAGAAGTCTTCTTGTAAGCCAATCCATTCCACAAACAGATTCATAAACCCAATTAAACTATTGTAAATTGACCCTAAAAAATCAGGTAATAAATTCAATAATGAAAGAAAAATAATTAAGATTCCACCCATCAAAATCACTCCTAAAACAGGAATGATAATTAAATTCGATAAAAAGAATAATCCGGGAAATTGATGAAAATAATAAATACTCAACGGTAAAATTCCGATTTGAGCAGCAATGGAAACCGCAAATAACTGCCAAAAATAATCTAGTAATTTAAAACGAGGTTTCCATATTTTGTAAATCATAGGCTGAATCCACACGATAGAAAAAACCGCCAAATAACTCAATTGAAACCCAACATCAAACAAAAAATAAGGCTGAATTAACAGCAACAAAAACATAGAAATAATCAAAGTATTGTAAACATTAGTAGGTCTGTTTACTTGCCAACCTATCGCTACCGCTGTAAACATAGTTACTGCTCTTACAACTGAAGCCGACAAACCCGCAATAAAAGCGAATGCCCAAAGCAGAGAGATAACCACAATTAGTTTTATCATCTTTCCCTTTTTTAATCGCTCTAATGGTTTAAACAAAAAATTAAGGATGAGTAAGATAATTCCAACATGCAAACCAGAAACCGCCAAAATATGAATGGCGCCTGCATTGGCATAACTCTGTAACAATTCTTTTGAAATTTCTGTCCGCTGACCTAATAACAACGCGTTAATAACTGCCAATTCATTGTCTTTAAATCCGTTTTTGATTAACGATTCATTTATTTTATTTCTAAATTTTGAAGCCAAACCTTTTAATGAAGTTTCTTCGTTTTCTAATTTTAATATTAATGGAGTTTTTGAAAATACTTGATGATGAATTTGCTTTTTTAGCAAGTATTTTCGATAATCAAAATAATATGGATTACTTGGCGACCTCACAATGTCAAAAGTAGATTTTAAAAAAATTCGATCGTCAACCTTTAAAGGTTCTAAACTATCTTTTTGAATATTTAACAGCACTTTTCCGATTACTTTCTTTGTGTTAAGTTCTTCTACGCTGGCAATAAATTTGGTGTGATACAAACTCGGTTTTAAAACTTTATCAACCAATAAAATTGTAGCATTATTTTCAGAAATTAAATGACTGTAGTGATTTTTATTATGAATCTCTTTTCTAATATTAATAGTTGTAACACCAATTACAACACACAACAAATAAGCAATAAAATTAAAGTGAAGTTTTTTTAAGTATGATTTATTTGACACATAAGAAGAGACACCTAGCACCAAAAATAAAAATCCAAGTGAAGTAAAAACGTACTGATTATTGAAAGAAAAATAATGACCTAGTAGTATTCCTGCAATCAGAAAAAAAGTAAGTTGTACAGGAACAAACTGTAAAATCTTTAACATAGTGAGTTAAAGATAGTAAATAATTATTCAAATAGAATGCTGAAATACAATCACTTGTTATTTCGACAGAGTAAAGTATGAGCGACAAGAAATCTCAACAAGATGAGATCCCTCCTCATTCTTCGTTCGGAATGACATTTCTTTAAAAATACGTGTACAATAAATTAATTGGCAACTATTAGTTTTGCAGTATTTTCACTAGCGCCTTTTCCGCCTAAAACTTGTTCTAATTCGTAATAATTAGCAAACATTTTTTGTCGGTTTTTCTCATCTAAAATCAATTTCAATTCTTGCTCTAAACGTTGTTCAGAAAAATCGTTTTGAATTAATTCTGTAACTACTTCTTTATCCATTATTAAGTTCACCAACGAAATGTACTTTAATGTAATAATCCGTTTTGCTATTTGATAAGAAACCCAACCTCCTTTATAACAAACAACTTCCGGCACTTTAAACAAGGCTGTTTCTAAAGTAGCTGTTCCCGAGGTTACCAAAGCAGCGTAGGAAACCGATAACAAATCATAGGTTTTATTAGGAATAAACTTTACGTTATCCGTCTTAATAAACTGCTGGTAAAACTCAAAATCTTGACTTGGAGCGCCAGCAATTACAAATTGATAATCCGTAAATTTATTCGCCATTTTTAACATCACCGATAGCATTTTAGTAATTTCTTGTTTTCTGCTTCCAGGTAATAATGCAATAATTGGTTTCTCTGAAAGTCGATGTTCTTTTCTAAAAGTTGATTCGTCAACTTGACTTCTATCTGCAATTGCATCTAATAAAGGATGACCAACAAAATGAACATCGTAATTGTATTTTTTATAAAATGCTTTTTCAAAAGGAAGTATTACAAACATAGCATCAATATCTCTTTTGATGTCGTTAACTCTACCTGCCCGACTAGCCCACACTTGAGGTGCAATGTAATAATTTGTTTTAAAGCCTTGTTTTTTTGCCCATTTTGCTATGCGCAAATTAAAACCTGAATTATCGATAAAAACCAGTCGATCCGGTTGATATGCTGCAATGTCTTTTTTGCAAAAACTGATAAATCCTAAAATGGTTCTTAAATTCAATATCACTTCAAAGAAACCCATAAAAGCACGTTTTTTATAATGCTTAACCAACGTACCGCCAACCGCCTGCATTAAATCGCCGCCCCAAAATCTAAATTCGGCATTTGCGTCTTCTTTTTGCAATGCTTTCATCAAATTAGATGCGTGTAAATCTCCTGATGCTTCTCCAGCAATGATATAATATTTCATTTAGTATATCAAATATTTAGGTCTCGACTGCGCTCGACCCGACAAATAAAAATGTCTCCTCGAGCGCAGTCGAGAGGTTATACTTTTCAAAAATTAAAAAAACTTCAATATTAAAACAGATATTGCAGTAAAAATAGTCATCATTAATACACCTTTTGCTCTATAATCTTGTTTCTTTTTGATAAAAATAAAGAATACAAACAAATTCGGAAT
Organism: uncultured Lutibacter sp.; assembly: GCA_964619615.1. Classification (GTDB taxonomy): domain Bacteria; phylum Bacteroidota; class Bacteroidia; order Flavobacteriales; family Flavobacteriaceae; genus Urechidicola. The sequence continues at coordinate 20,690 of CAZUFO010000022.1, forward strand.
TGCAGACAACGTTAATACTTTACCCAATAAATCTCCTCTTTTTATAAAATCAATGGTTTCATAAAATCCTAATTTAGAAACAAATTGTACATAGATAAAGAAACCGCAGGATGTTGCAAATAATGCTACTAAAATTCCAATTAAAATTTCTTTTTTCATGTGCCTTTTTTATTGTTTTTTAATGGTCACATGCTGTTCGCTATTTATCATACCAGTGATATAAAGCTTTAGCATGCTCGTTTCATAATTCCCAATTGTTTAATTGTTTGATAAAATGATGTGCCGTTAAATCAAATTGAACTGGAACAATCGAAATGTAATTATGTGCCAATGCCCATTCGTCGGTATCTTCTCCTTTATCTTGATTTACAAATTTACCCGACAACCAATAATATTCTTTACCAGTTGGGCTTACTCGTTTATCAAAAACTTCTTCCCAGTTGCCTTTTGCCTGTCTGCAAATTTTAGTGCCTTTAAAAGGTATATCAGATTTTGGAAAATTAACATTCAATACCACTCCATCTGGCAATCCATTATTCAAAACATTTTGAGTTATTATTAATATATCTTCTTCTAAATTGTCAAAATTAGCATCAATTGAATAATCTAATAATGAAAATCCAATGGCAGGCACCCCTTCAATTCCTGCTTCAACAGCAGCGCTCATAGTACCAGAATAAACTACATTTATTGAAGAATTAGAACCATGATTGATTCCAGAAACACATAAATCCGGCTTTCTTTTCAGCACTTCTCGAATCGCCATTTTAACACAATCTGCAGGCGTTCCAGAACATTGGTATTCCGTTTGTGGCCCATCATCAATTTTAATTTTATCACAAAGCAATGTGGTGTCAATTGTAATTGCATGTCCCATTCCGCTTTGTGGGCTATTGGGTGCAACAACAACAACATCACCAATGGTATTCATAATTTTTATCAACTTACGAATTCCAGGTGCAGTTATACCATCATCATTTGTTACTAAAATCAAAGGTTTTTTACTCACTTTATAAATAATTCTGCAAAAAACAAATCTACTATAAATTTGCTACTTTATACTCAATTCAATTTTAACATTTTTTAAAGACAATAAAAACTCTTTAATTAGTATCATTGCTACTTCAATACTGCATTATGAAAAAATTATTTTTACTGCTAATATTTGTAAGTTTTAATTATTTAAGTGCACAAACTAATGAGTAGAAACCTTGTGCTTACTGTACAGAATATTATTAGTAGTTTAATTTTTGGCTCGGTAATTGAACCGTTTATAATGTTGATGGAAGAGTAGAATGATTAAAGATAAAAACAGAAGCCTTTTACAATAAAGTAACTTGGTCATTAAACAAAGACGGTTCAGTAACTCAATTATGGGAAACATACAAACCAAATGGTAACTTAATTAAAGAAGCCTTCAGAAGCATTTATAAAAAAGAATAATTAATAAGAGTAATTCACCAAAACATAGTATTTTAGTGGATTATAATCAAATTCATGAGAAAATTAGTGAGATTTATGAGAAGAAATTTGAAATTTTTAGTACCAATTGTAATATTGGTTTTAGCCTTAGTTAGTTTTAATCAAACAACAAATGATACCGAAGAAAAAGATAAAATTTTAGTCGGTTTATTAAAATATGTATTAACAAATGGCCACTTTCAACCACAAGAAATTAATGATGCCTTTTCTGTCGTTGTATTTAACGATTTTATTGAAAGTTTAGACCCTGGTAAGCGTTATTTTATTCAAAGTGATATTGATGAATTTTCACAATACAAAACCTTAGTTGACGATCAAATATTAACTGAAGATATGACTTTTTTCAATTTGGTTTACGGTCGGCTTCTAGAACGATTAGAAGAAGCAAAAACGTATTATCCAGAAATCTTAAGCAATCCTTATGACTATACTGTTAATGAAACATTTAATTTAGATTACGAAACAACTACGTATGCTGCTTCTAAAACTGAGTTAAAGGAAGCCTGGAGAAAACAATTAAAGTTCAGCACACTTTCTAGAGTTCATGATAAATTAACCGATGAATCAGCAACTACTAAAGATGGCAAAAAACTAACTGAAATTTCTATTTCTGATAAAGAATTTACTGCAATTGAAATTGAAGTTAGAGAAGCAACTATAGAAAGTTATTCCGACTATTATAAACGTATGCAAGATTTTGACCATACCGATTATTTTTCTACTTATTTAAACAGTATTACTAATGCTTTCGACCCACATACATCCTACTTCGCTCCAAGAAACAAAAAAGAGTTTGATACCATGCTTTCCGGCAAATTAGAAGGAATTGGAGCTAAATTATTTCAAAAGAATGATTTCACAAAAGTATCTGAGTTAATTTCTGGAGGACCTGCTTGGAGAGCGGGAGAATTGGAAGTGGGCGATATTATTTTAAAAGTTGCACAAGGAGATGAAGAACCGTTAGATATTGTAGGTATGCGCTTAACAAAAGCCATTGAATTTATAAAAGGAAAAAAAGGAACAGAAGTTAGATTAACACTTAAAAAGATTGATGGTACAATTGAAGTAATATCCATTATTAGAGATATTGTTGAATTAGAAGAAACCTTTGTTAGATCTAGTGTTATTGAAAAAGAAGGAAAGAAATACGGTATTATAAATCTTCCTGCTTTTTATATTGATATGAGTGATCTTAATGCACGAAATTGCGCAAAAGATATGGCCAAAGAAATTAAAAGGTTGAAAAGCGAAGGCGTAGATGGTTTGTTAATTGATCTTAGAAATAATGGTGGTGGCTCTTTACCTGCGGTTGTTGAAATGGCAGGTTTATTTATTGAAGATGGCCCAATTGTTCAAGTAAAATATAAAGGCGAAAAACCAATTGTTCAAAAAGATAGAGATAAATCTATTTTATGGAATGGGCCATTGGTTGTTTTAATCAATGAAAATTCTGCCTCTGCTTCAGAAATTTTTGCTGCTGCAATGCAAGATTACAACCGTGCAGTAATTTTAGGAAGCAAACACACCTACGGTAAAGGAACCGTACAACAAGTAATGGATTTAAACAGATTGTACAAATACTCCGAAGATTTAGGTGGATTAAGTATGACTATCCAAAAATTTTATAGAATTAATGGTGGCTCAACGCAATTAGAAGGCGTTACACCTGATGTTATTTTACCATCTCGACATACCTATTTAAACATCGGAGAAAAAAAGTATTCAAATCCGCTCCCATGGGATCAAATTAAAAAAGCGAACTATAATGGCTGGAATCGCTATTCAAATTTTGATGATGTAGTTTATAATAGCATTGAACGTATTAATAAAAAACCAGAATTTTTATTGATTGATGAAAATGCCAAGTGGTTAAAAAAAGGGCAAGATGACACCACGGTTTATTTAAATTATAATAAATACAAAACCGACTTAGAAGAACACGCTGAAGAAAGTAAACGCTTTAAAGAATTATCAGCTTATTCAACTGACTTAACATTTAACTCGCCTAAATACGAATTGCCGATAATAGCAAAAGATTCTATCTTAGAAAAAAAACGTATTGTTTGGCATAAAAACCTATCAAAGGATTTATATATTGAAGAAGGGTTAAATATTTTGGGAGAATTAAAAATCAAACAAGAAATTCAACTTGTTAAAAATTAATAAACCTTTTATTTATGACTTTTGAAGTAGATTTTACAACCTCTTGGGCAAATTTTGACGCCAATGCACATATGCGTCATACGGCGTATAATGATTATGCAGCAGAAGTTAGATCTCGTTTTTTTGCAGCAAATGACTTCTCATTAACTGAATTTGCTAAGCATAATATTGGCCCTATTCTTTTTGAAGAAAATACTCGTTTTTTTAGAGAAATTTTGATAGGTGAAGATATTAAAGCAAACTTAACCTTGATTGGTGCCTCTTCTAAATTTGAACGTTTCAAGTTTAAACACGAAATAATTAAAAAAAATGGAGTTTTAGCTGCAGAAATTAAAATTTATGGTGCTTGGATAGATCTAACCAAACGAAAACTAACGGCACCTCCTCAAGAAATGATTGATATCTTCAATAATCTTGATAAATCTGCTGATTTTGAATTAATTCAACTAAAAAAGTAACTACGTTTTCATTAAAGACCTAATGAATAAAATCATCCTTGGTAAATATTTCCTAAAAAGTACAACGCTCATATTACAATCACTCCAGTAAAATAAATTTTGTTAAAATCTGGGGACTTTAACTTGTTTGAGTTAAAGATAAAAGGTGTTCTCATAAATTTATGAAAACACCTTTTTATTGTGCGGGCGGAGAGACTCGAACTCTCACACCGCAAGGCACTAGATCCTAAGTCTAGCGTGTCTACCAATTCCACCACGCCCGCAAAGTGGGTGCAAATATACACAATACTTCTAAATCACAAAGAAGTTCTTTTAGAATTTTCGTACTTTTGAATCACTTAAATAAACCATTATGCAAAATATAAAATCATATATAAAAGAACACCAAAAACGATTCATTGATGAGTTAATTGACTTGTTAAAAATACCATCTATCAGTGCAGATGCTGCTTATAAAAACGATGTGTTAAAAACTTCAGAATTGGTTAAAACCGCTCTCGAAAAAGCAGGTTGTGATACTGTAGAAATTCATGAAACTCCTGGATACCCAATCGTTTATGGCGAAAAAATAATAGACAAAAACTTACCGACTGTTTTGGTATATGGTCATTATGATGTGCAGCCAGCTGACCCAATTGAATTGTGGGATTCTCCTCCTTTTGAGCCCATCATTAAAAAAACAGACATACATCCTGAAGGCGCAATTTTTGCACGCGGTTCTTGTGATGATAAAGGGCAAATGTATATGCATGTTAAGGCGATGGAATTTATGACGCAAACCGATCAATTACCATGTAATGTTAAATTTATGATTGAAGGCGAAGAAGAAGTTGGCTCAGAAAGTTTAAGTTGGTATGTAAAACGAAATCAAGAAAAATTAGCGAACGATATTATCTTAATTTCTGATACTGGAATGATTAGCAATACGCAACCATCAATTACTACAGGATTACGTGGTTTGAGTTATGTTGAAGTAGAAGTTACTGGTCCAAATCGTGATTTACATTCTGGTTTATATGGAGGTGCTGTTGCAAACCCTATTAATATTTTAACAAAAATGATTGCTTCATTACATGATGAAAACAATCACATTACCATTCCTGGTTTTTATGATGCTGTAGAAGAATTATCTTTAGAAGAAAGAGCAGAAATGGCTAAAGCACCTTTTTCTTTAGATGAATATAAAAATGCAATAGATATTGAAGAGGTATTCGGAGAAAAAGGATATACCACTAACGAACGAAATTCCATTCGTCCAACATTAGATGTAAACGGAATTTGGGGCGGATATACTGGCGAAGGAGCAAAAACAGTGATTGCTTCAAAAGCAAATGCAAAAATATCGATGCGATTGGTACCAAATCAAGATTGGGAAGTAATTACAGAGTTATTTAAAAATCATTTCGAAAGTATTGCACCAAAATCGGTTACGGTAAAAGTAACACCTCATCATGGCGGACAAGGATATGTAACTCCCACTGATAATATTGGCTACAAAGCGGCAAATAAAGCATATACAGAAACTTTTGGAAAGCAAGCCATTCC
>CAZUFO010000023.1:0-25730 GCA_964619615.1 uncultured Lutibacter sp.
TAAATGGCGGTAAGGTGGCGTTTGAATCTCCTGAATGTATACCACAAGGTTCAATATGTTCCATTATTCCAATAATATACACATCTTTACCATCGCAAATAGCATCTGCTTCAGCTTCAATTGCGCCATCTAAATAATGATCTAGCAATAATACATTTCCAGGCATTTTTCTATGTAAATCAACTACCGTCTTTTCTAATTCTTCTTTGTTAATTACAATTTTCATTCCTTGCCCACCCAAAACATACGACGGACGCACCAATATTGGAAAATCTAATTCATCGGCAATAGCAAGTGCTTCGTCTGCCGTTGTGGCTGTTCCAAATTCTGGAAAAGGGATTTTTAAATCGACTAACAATTCAGAAAAACGACCTCTATCTTCTGCTAAATCTAATGCTTCAAAACTTGTTCCTATAATTTTTATACCATAAGCCTCTAATTTTTCTGCTAATTTAAGAGCCGTTTGCCCTCCTAACTGCACAATAACACCTTCTGGTTTTTCATGCTGAATGATATCATAAATATGCTCCCAAAAAACAGGTTCGAAATATAATTTATCAGAAACATCGAAATCTGTTGAAACCGTTTCAGGGTTACAATTAATCATAATTGTTTCATATCCTGCCTCACGAGCCGCTAAAACCCCGTGCACACAACAGTAATCAAACTCAATTCCTTGTCCGATTCTATTCGGGCCAGAACCCAGTACCACAATTTTCTTTTTGTCAGAAACAACACTCTCATTATCGGCATATTCCTTTCCATCAACAATCATATTACTTTCAAAAGTAGAATAGTAATAAGGTGTTTGTGCGTCAAATTCAGCGGCACAAGTATCTACCAATTTATAAATACGGTTAATATTAAATTCTTTACGTTTATTATAAACCTGACTTTCCAAACATTTTAATGTATGTGCAATTTGTCGATCGCCATATCCTTTTTTCTTTGCCTCCAACAATAAATCTTTAGGCAAGGTTTCTAAGTTATATTTAGCAATTTCTTTTTCTAAAACATATAATTCTTCATATTGTTTTAAGAACCACATATCAATACGAGTAATTTCGTGAATTGTGCTCAATGAAATCCCCATTACTATGGCATCGTAAATTACAAAAACACGATCCCAACTTGCATTCTTTAATTTATCTATAATAGCATCATAATTTGTTTCTCCTTTTCCGTCTGCTCCAATTCCATTACGAGAAATCTCTAATGATTGTGTTGCTTTGTGTAATGCTTCTTGAAACGAACGTCCAATTCCCATAACCTCACCAACCGATTTCATTTGAATTCCTAAAGTTCTATCACAGCCTTCAAACTTATCAAAGTTCCAACGAGGAATTTTTACAATTACATAATCTAAGGTGGGTTCAAATAACGCAGATGTAGTTTTTGTAATCTGATTGTTCAACTCATCTAAATAATAGCCTAATGCTAACTTTGTTGCCACTTTTGCAATAGGATACCCTGTTGCTTTAGATGCCAACGCTGATGAACGCGAAACTCTTGGATTAATTTCAATCGCAATAATATCTTCTTTTTCATCTGGAGAAATTGCAAACTGCACATTACATCCACCGGCAAAATCGCCAATAGAGCGCATCATATGAATTGCCATATCACGCATTTTTTGATAAGTGGCATCACTCAATGTCATTGCTGGAGCTACGGTAATTGAATCACCTGTATGGATTCCCATAGGATCCATATTTTCTATCGTACAAATAATTACAACATTGTCGTTTTTATCACGTAATAATTCCAATTCATACTCTTTCCAGCCTAATAAGGCTTTGTCAATCATCACTTCATGAATTGGAGAAATCTCCAAACCACGACTCAGCATTTCATCAAAATCTTCTTTATGATAAACAATTCCTGCTCCTGCGCCACCCAATGTAAACGAAGATCTAATTATCAACGGAAAACCAAATTCTTGAGCGATTTCTTTCCCTTTTAAAAATGAAGTTGCAGTCGCTTGAGGCGCCATCGGAATCCCGATTTTAAGCATCAATTTTCGAAACAATTCTCTATCTTCTGTAATTTTAATAGCATCAACATCCACACCTATCAACTCCACATTAAAATCGCCCCAAATTCCTTTGTCCTGAGCTTCAATACATAAATTCAACGCTGTTTGCCCACCCATAGTTGGTAAAACAGCATCCACATTATGGATACTCAATATTTCAATAATAGACTTTGTTGTTAACGGTTTTAAATACACATGATCCGCCGTGGTTGGATCTGTCATAATCGTAGCTGGATTCGAATTGATCAATATCACTTCAATCCCTTCTTCTCGCATCGAACGGATTGATTGCGTACCTGCATAATCAAACTCGCATGCTTGACCAATTACAATTGGGCCTGAACCTATTATTAAAACCGACTTTATTTTGTTGTTTTTTGGCATTTGTGTTGTTGCTTTTCTTGAGATTGTAAAGATTGGGTTTTACTTTTTCCTGTGAAATTTAGTTATAAATACTTATTAATAAATTCAATTCTAATAGTGCGTAATTGTCATTCCTGCCTCCGCAGGAATGGCAAATCGAAAATTCAATTTAAAAAAGTTATTCATAGGTCTAAAAAAAAGGTGTTACTGATAAACAGTAACACCTTGATATATGAATTATAATTTCATTATTTCTTTGGTCGAGGGTCTGAAGAAACACTTAATCTCTTTCTTCCTTTCGCTCTTCTTCTAGCTAATACTTTTCTACCATTAGCAGATGCCATTCTTTCTCTGAAACCGTGTTTGTTTCTTTTCTTTCTTTTCGATGGCTGATACGTTCTTTTTGGCATTACTTATCTGTTTTAAAATCGTCTTATTTTTTGTTACTCAACTTTATTTGCAAAATCCTCTGCTAAAAGTGGGGCAAATATACAAATCCTTTTATTTATGACAAGTACAAAAATGTAAAAATAATTAAAATAATTACACGAACACTTTTTACATTAAAATAACTATATTTGTTTTGAAAAAAACCATAGAATATGTACACAAAACCAATGTTAAAAGAAGGGAGTTTAGACAATCAAGTAATTGTTGTAACTGGCGGAGGAAGCGGATTAGGAAAAGCAATGACTACTTATTTCCTAGAACTCGGAGCAAAAGTTGTTATAACTTCTCGGAATATCGAAAAATTACAAGCCGTAAAAATCGAACTTGAAGAAAAAACGGGAGGTATAGTGTTACCTGTTCAATGTGACGTGAGACATTATGAAGAAGTTGAGGCAATGTTAAAAATAACGCTCGATACTTTTGGTAAAGTTGATGGACTGCTAAACAATGCCGCTGGAAATTTTATTTCTCCAACCGAACGACTTTCTGCAAATGCTTTTGACACTATTATTGATATTGTTTTAAAAGGAACCAAAAACTGCACCCTTGCTTTTGGCAAACATTGGATTAATACAAAACAAGAAAAAGCAACGGTCTTAAATATTGTAACCACCTACGCTTGGACAGGGTCGGCTTACGTAGTTCCATCAGCAACTGCAAAAGCAGGAGTCTTAGCAATGACACGCTCTTTGGCTGTGGAATGGGCGAAATACGGAATCCGATTTAATGCCATCGCACCAGGACCGTTCCCTACTAAAGGTGCTTGGGACAGATTGTTACCTGGTGATTTAAAAGATAAGTTTGATATGGCAAAAAAAGTGCCATTGGGTCGTGTTGGTGTACATCAAGAACTAGCAAATTTAGCAGCTTATTTAATGTCCGATTTTTCTGCTTATATGAATGGCGAAGTAATTACTATAGATGGCGGAGAATGGCTAAAAGGTGCGGGGCAATTTAACATGCTCGAAGAAATATCTGAAGAAATGTGGGATATGTTAGAGATGATGATTAAAAGTAAGAGGAAAAAATAGCTTCGGTTTAAGTTTAATAATATTTAAAAGAGGTGATTTCTCATCAACCCAATCTGCACTTTTTCTCAGAAATTTTGGAGCATCAAATCTATAGCCAAAAAATACTTGAAAACGAACTCTAAACGTATCGTAATTTACAATAACTGTTTCTTTTATTGTAGTTGATAGCATTATAAAAGGAGTACTCAAAACACTTTCTTTGGGTGCAATAATCGTTTTAGTTACCTATTTATGCAGGGCATTTATTATCACAAGTAATATTTAGAACAAAGTTTCTTTTAATAAAAACATTTATTATTGTGACTTTAGTTACTTGATTAATACAAATAAAGTTATTAAATTTACTTTTTTCAAAAATCAACTTAATAATTAAAAATCATCGTTATGATAAAAAAAACACTACTGTATTCTTTACTATTTTCTTTTTTATTGATGTCTTGCACATCAAAAGATAAAGGTGAATACGACACTAGAGCGATAGAGGCTTTAGACAAAATGAGTGAAACCATTGGAGATTTATCTGCTTGCAGTTACACGCTTGACTCCTATGTTGTTAAAAGCGACTCAACAGAAATAAACACTCTTAACGACGTATATATGCGAGGTCCAGATAAAATGTATATCAATACTGAAGGCACAAATGGTCATAAAGGCTATTGGTATAATGGTAAACGATTGGTCTATTACTCGTATGATAAAGATGCTTATGCTACTGGTGATGCTCCAGACAATATTATTAAAGCCATTGAATTTTTAAATGAAAAATATAACATTATTTTTCCTGCTGCAGATTTCTTTTATCCAGACTTGACCGATGATATTTTGGATAATTTTGACACCGTTTTATTTGTAGGTGATGTTACCGTTGATGAAACTTTATGCACCTCTATACTAGCTACAAACGATGAGAAAACGCTTCAAATATGGATCGCTAAAGAAACGAATCTTCCCTATAAAATGGTATTCGAATCAAATCTTGATAATGGTACTTATTACGAGGGTACTTTTTCTAATTGGAGAATAAATCCGACATTACCAGATGTACTCTTTGATTTTGAACCCTCAGAGAATTCTACAAAAATTGAATTAACATCTAATAATTAAAAATAATTGACATGAAAAAATATAGTTATTTAATAATCACACTGATTTTCACCTTATTACTTACCAGTGATGTTATGTCGCAACGCATGCGAAATGGTGGTGGCGGATCAAGAAGTGGTGGCGGTCATCAAGTGAGTAGGTCTGGTGGCGGACATTCTATAAACGGTGGAGCAAGAAAAGCGACTAGCAGACCAACAACAAAAAAATACAGTGCGCCAAAAAGACAAACAACACAACGAAAAGCAACACGTCCAAAAACAAAAATCAATAATAATTCTAAAAAAAACAATATTAGAGGTGGCAATAAAACTAATATTAAAGGAGGTAACAAAACAAAAATTGGTAGTGGAAACAAAAATGTAAATGTTAACATAGACAATAGTAAAAATGTAAGAGTTAACAAAAATGTAAGAGTTAACAATAATCATAGTAACAGGTATTATAATGGGCATCGCGGTTATTACCCATATCGTTATCATCCATATACACCTTTTCACTATGGACCATATTGGCATCCATTTGGTTTTTTTGTTAGAACATTAGCCGTTACAGCTATTATTGTTTCAATTAACAATCAACAATATCATTATGATCAAGGTGTCTATTACACACAAAGTTCTAGCGGCTATACAGTTGTAAATCCACCGACAAATATTGTGGTAAATACATTACCCGAAGGCGTTGAAAACATAACAATAGATGGCGAGAAGTATTCCTATTTTGGTGGTGCTTTTTACGTAAAAGAAAACGGAAAATACAAAGTAATCGACGCTCCAGATGGCGCCGTAATTACAAATATACCTGAAGGTGCTACTGAAGAAGAAATTAGTGGAGAAAATTACGTGGTTTATAACTATACCTATTACAAACCTTTTTCACAAAACGGAAAAAACATGTACCAGGTGGTTGTAATGGAAACTGTAGAATAAATAATTTATTTTATTAACAATACACTCTCAAAGACTGTCTTTTTAGGCAGTCTTTTTTTTTTAAATTTACAAAATGAAAAAACTACTCAAAGAACCCTTCTTCCATTTTATTGCTATTGGAATAGCACTTTTTCTTTTATACGAATTGGTAAATCAAAAAAGAGTTTAATTGAAATTTCACTTCTTAAAAACTCCTCTTATATTTACAAGTATTCTTAATATAACAGAATTTAAATTTGAAACATTTAGTATCTTTGATTTATGTTTTTCGGTATTCAAAATAATAAAACGCTTTAAAATCTATAATGATAGGTAAAAATAAATTTGGCACATTTGCAGGAGTTTTCACACCTTCAATTCTTACAATTTTAGGTGTTATAATGTATATGCGTTTAGGTTGGGTTGTAGGCAATGCTGGGCTTATAGGTGCAATTGTAATTATACTTATTGCACACGTTATTGCAGTTACAACTGGATTAAGTGTTTCTTCGGTTGCCACAGATAAAAAAATTGGAGCTGGAGGCATTTACTATGTCTTATCCCGAAGTATGGGAATTCCTATTGGTGGCTCAATTGGTATTGCCTTATACGTTGGCACAGCATTTTCAATTGCTTTATATTTAATAGGTTTTGCCGAAAGTTTTAATGGTTATTTTAATTTAGGGATGACAGTTAATAGCTTCAGAATAACTGGTACAATTGCTTTAATCGCTATTACAGCTTTGGCATTAATTAGTACTTCTGCAGCATTAAAAGCACAATTCTTTATACTTGCAGCTATTGTTGTGTCATTGGTTTCTATCTTTTTTGGAACAAAAGAGCTTGCTCCAGAAACCGTACAAATGTTTTCTAGCGAAAATTCAGTTTCATTAGAAGTTGTATTTGCTGTATTTTTTCCAGCAGTTACAGGTTTTACAGCAGGAATTGCTATGAGTGGCGATTTAAAGGACCCTAAAAAATCAATTCCTATTGGCACATTATCAGCAATTGGAGTAGGACTTATTGTATATATTGGGCTTGCTGTTTTTATTGCCTACAATATTAATTCTGAAGTGCTAAAATCTGATTATAATATTTTAATGAAAATGGCACTGTTTGCTCCTGCAGTTGTTGCTGGTATTTGGGGAGCAACTTTATCTTCGGCTCTAGGTGGTATTTTAGGAGGTCCAAGAATATTACAGGCAATGTCTATAGACAAAGTTACACCAAAGGTTTTCGGTAAAGGTAAAGGTGTAAATAATGAGCCAGTAAACGCTCTTATCATGGTTTTTATTATTGCCGAAGTTGGTATTTTAATTGGAGAGTTAGATGTAATAGCACGTATAGTTTCTATGTTTTACTTAACAGCTTATGGCTTTATTAATATTTCTTACTTTTTAGAAAGTTGGGCAAATCCAGATTTCAGACCAACATTTAAAATTAAACGCTGGATTGGTTTACTTGGTTTTATAGCATGTTTTGGAGTCATGTTTAAATTAGATACAATTGCCATGTTTGGAGCATTAGCCGTTATTGGCGGATTGTATTTTTGGCTTCAAAGAAAGGAAGTTAAACTACAATCTAATGATGTTTGGCAAAGTGTTTGGGAAAATGTGGTAAATAAAGGATTAAAAAGAATAGATGCTAAAGTTGCTGAAAACTCTAATTGGAATCCAAATATTATTTTGTTTAGTGGTGCAAGCGAGCATCAATCATATTTGTTAGAATTAAGTAAAACCGTTTCTGGGAGAACAGGAATTGTTACGAATTTTAAACTTATTTTAGATAATAATAAGCCTTTAACAAAAACGGAACAAGTTGTAAAAGACGATCTGTTTAAAGAACTTGGCATTTTTGCTAGACAAGTAAAAGTAGATAATATTTATAAAGGCATTGAGAATATTGCTACAACTTTTGGGTTTTCTGGAGTTGAACCTAATACAATAATGATGGGTTGGCCAAAAGGATTGGAGAATTCCGAAGAGTATTCTAAAATGACCCAAACACTTCTGCATTTAGATTACAATTTAATATATTTAGATTTTGATAGAAAAACAAAATTTGGAAATCATCATACTGTTGATTTATGGTGGCGAGAAACTGATAGTAAAAATGCCGAAATGATGCTAAACATAGCTCGATTTATTATAGCTTCCCCAAAATGGCACAATACAAATATTAGAGTCTTATTTGTAAATAATAATAATGTTGATGTTACTATTATACAATCAAAAATTACGGCACTTGTCGAAGATTTAAGAGTAAACGTAAAGATAAAAATTATTAATAATGCTGTTGAACAAACGCCTTTTTATGATTTAATAAAGCAGCAATCTGAATCTACAGATTTAACTTTGGTTGGCATTCCAAATTACAAAATTGAAAAACAAGCCGAATTTATTCTTAAAACAAATGATTTATTTGGAACTATTGGATCTACATTATTAGTTAAAGCAGCAAATAATTTTAATGTGCTTGATTTAGATTTTAAAAACATAAAACGCGATTGATAAAAAATGGATTTCGCTTAACGCCATTGGGTTTTAGCCACCTTTTGGATGAAATCAACACCCTTAAAACAAAAAAAACTACAATTACCTTGCATTTCTAACTTTTTAAGACTATATTTGCAACTTATTAATATTTTATATTTAGAACAATGAGTAAAGGAACAGTAAAATTCTTCAACGATTCAAAAGGATTTGGATTTATTACAGAAGAAGGTTCAGAAAAAGATCATTTCGTACACATCTCAGGATTAGTGGATGAAATTAGAGAAGGTGATGAAGTAGAATTTGAACTACAAGAAGGTAAAAAAGGATTAAACGCAGTAAATGTAAAAGTAATTTAATTATTTAAATTATTTAATTTTTTTACAAAGCTCTATCAGAAATGATAGAGCTTTTTTAATTATTCAATTTTATAACTAAATTTAAACTTTAATATCTTCAGCAATAATTAATTTTTATGAAATCTGCGAGCCTAAAAGAAGTAAAACAAGAATTGCAGCATCGTTCACAAAGTGAGTTGTTGGAATTGTGTTTGCGACTAGTTAGATTTAAAAAAGAAAATAAGGAACTCCTCACCTATTTACTTTTCGAAGCAAGTGATGAAAGCAAATATATAGATTCTGTAAAAGAATATATGGATGTTGAGTTTAAAAACATCAATACCAAAAGTTACTTTTTTATCAGAAAAAGTATGCGGAAAATATTAACCAACACCAAAAAATTTATTCGTTATTCAAAACAAAAAGAAACCGAAGTTGAACTCCTACTCTATTATTGTAAAAAACTGAAAGCATTTCAACCTTCCATCAAAAGAAGTATTCGTTTATTAAACATCTTTAATCGCCAGTTGACACTCATCAAAAAAACGGTTTCAACAATGCATGAAGATTTACAATATGATTATCAAATTGAGATAGATGAATTAGTTAATGGTTAATACCATGTCATGTTTAACCCCTCAAAGCATCTTTAGAATTAAAACCATGTTAATCTTCTTTTCTCAATTTTCTATTCTCTAATAAGTATCTTTGCAACTCTAACAAATAACAGAACTATGCATTTTAGCGAGTTACCTCTTAACAAAAATATTTTAAAAGCCATTACAGAAAAAGGCTATACAACTCCCACTCCTATTCAGAAAAAAACAATTCCGTTGGTGTTAGACAACAAAGACGTAATTGCTTCTGCTCAAACAGGGACTGGGAAAACTGCTGCATTTGCATTGCCAATTATTGAAAAACTAATTTGGAATCAAGATTCAAAAAAGAAAGGAAAAAAAATTCGTTGCTTGGTTGTGAGTCCAACGCGCGAATTGGCAATTCAAATTCAGGATGATTTTAAAACCTACGCAAAATATACCAATTTAAGAACTGCAGTTGTTTTTGGTGGCGCATCCATCGAACCACAAAAAGATGTGATTAATAAAGGAGTAGATATTTTAATTGCAACACCTGGGCGTTTATTAGACTTACGCAAACAAGAAATTATAAACCTAAGTTATATCCAAACGCTAGTTTTAGATGAAGCCGATTTAATGCTGGATATGGGTTTTATTGATGATGTAAAAAAGATTGTAAAACTCTGTCCGAAAAACAGACAAATTCTATTATTCTCGGCTACGATGCCAAAAAAAGTAATACAATTAGCGAGTACCATTTTAAACAATCCAGAAAAAGTGGAAGTTGCCGCAACATCATCCGCAGCAAAAAATGTAATTCAAGAATTGTATTATGTTCCAAAACCTAAAAAGATGGAACTCTGTTTGCATTTATTACGAAACACCATTAAAGGAAGTGTTTTAATTTTTAGACGCACCAAGTTTGGGGTTGATAAATTAGAACAGTCACTTACAAGAAACGGGCATAAAGTGGCAACACTGCATGGAGATAAAACACAAAGTGCGCGACAAGAAGCTTTAAATAAATTCAAAAAAGGAGACATCAATATTTTAATTGCAACAGATGTTGCGGCAAGAGGAATTGACATAACCGATTTAGATGCAGTCATTAATTTTGATTTATCAAACATTCCTGAAACCTACGTACACCGAATTGGAAGAACAGGTAGAGCAGGTAAATCTGGGCATTCCTATTCTTTTTGTGGGGCTGATGAATTGAATTATGTAAAAAGCATTCAGCAATTGATTGAACAACAAATAACAGTGGTGTCGGAGCACCCGTATCCGCTTGATAAAAACACCAAACCTATTCATCATAAAAGTTCAAATAGACGAAGTGATAATACACAACCTGGAAAAAAGAAAGGGCGCAAGTCTGCAAATTCTAAAAAGAATAAGAAACGTTGGTATTAAATTAAAAAAATTATGCTAAAAAAATCAATGTTGCATGTCTTATTTTTACTTTTATTTCATGTAACTCATTAAAAAACAATGAATCCATTTATTGGATGAATAGTACTAAAGTTGATTGTGTTGGAGTTGGACCAATGGCTTGCTTACAAGTTCAAAAAAATGACACCTTAGATTTAAATGCAAATTGAAACCTTTTCTATTCTAAAACAGAAGGGTTTGACTATGAACCTGGATTTATTTATAAATTAAAAGTAAAAGAAACTAAAACAGAAAACCCACCTGCGGACACCTCTTCCATTAAATATACATTGATACAAATAATTGAAAAGAAGAATAATTTAAGATTCGCTATTCATGATATTTGGATCTTGGAAAGTTTGAACGGAAACCCTATTAATTCTGATAGCATTTCTAAACGCCCTCAAATTGAAATTAATGTAACAAAAATGAAGGTTTTTGGAAACAATGGCTGCAATCAAATTTCTGGAGGAATTAAAACATTAAACGAAACTGACATTGAATTTGAATTTGGCCATTTAATAAGTACACTTATGATGTGTCCTAATATGAAACTTCCAAAGGAACTTTCTAAAGCCTTAGCAATAACAAAAAAAGTATACAAAAGAAAACACAACTTTAACGTTTTTTGATTCAGAAATGAAAGAACTGCTTTCTTTTCAAAAAATAGACTGATTATTGATAGGCATATATCATCAAAAAATCCTTTAAAAATATTTTATTTTAAAGGATTCTTTTTTTGTCAAACAAACTAGAGTTAGTACTTTTGCCCAAACCTATACTCAATGAAAAAAACCAAATACGTTTTTGTAACCGGAGGCGTAACTTCATCACTTGGAAAAGGAATTATTGCAGCATCTTTAGCAAAATTATTACAAAAAAGAGGCTATTCTGTTACCATACAAAAATTAGATCCGTACATTAATATTGATCCAGGAACCTTGAACCCTTATGAGCATGGAGAGTGTTATGTTACGAATGATGGCGCAGAAACCGATTTAGATTTAGGGCATTATGAGCGTTTTTTAGATGCGCCAACATCACAGGCAAATAATGTTACAACAGGTCGTATTTATCAATCGGTAATTAACAAAGAACGCCGTGGTGAGTTTTTAGGTAAAACCGTACAAATTATCCCTCATATTACAGATGAAATTAAACATCGCATTCAACTTTTAGGGAACACTGGCGAATACGATATTGTTATTACCGAAATCGGAGGGACTATTGGAGATATTGAATCGTTACCTTATGTTGAATCAGTACGACAATTATTGTGGGAATTAGGTCATGAAAATGCAGTTTCAATTCACTTAACATTAATTCCATATTTAAAAGCTGCAGGCGAATTAAAAACCAAACCTACCCAACACTCTGTAAAAATGCTAATGCAAAGTGGTGTAAGTCCAGATATTTTAGTCTGTAGAACAGAACATAAATTAAACGATGGCATTAAACGTAAACTGGCTTTATTCTGTAATGTTCAACAAGATTCTATTATTGAATCTTTAGATGCTGAAACCATTTATGACGTACCAAATATGATGTTGGAAGAAAAATTGGATGAAGTTGTTTTGAAAAAAATGAACTTACCAATTGATGGTAAACCAGATTTAAAGGAATGGAATACTTTTGTAAACAAACATAAAAATCCAAAAAACACAGTTGAAATTGGGCTGATTGGTAAGTATGTTGAATTACATGACGCTTACAAATCTATTGTTGAATCATTTATACATGCTGGTGCTCATAACGAAGTGAAAGTAAAAATTCGTTGGATTCATTCAGATGAATTAACTTCTGAAAATGCCCCAGAACAATTAAAAGGCTTAAATGGTATTTTAGTAGCTCCTGGTTTTGGAGATCGTGGTATTGAAGGAAAGATAGATGCAGTTAAATTCGCAAGAGAAAACAACATTCCATTCTTTGGAATTTGTTTAGGGATGCAAATGGCGGTAATTGAATTTTCTAGAAATGTATTGGGATTAAAAGATGCATTTTCAACCGAAATGGATAAAAACACACCACATCCAGTAATCAATTTAATGGAAGAACAAAAAAACATTATTGATATGGGCGGCACTATGCGTTTAGGAGCATGGAAATGTGAATTAAAAAATAATTCAAAAGTTAAATCGATTTACAACCAAGAAACAATTGAAGAACGCCATAGACATCGCTATGAATTTAATAATGACTATTTAGAGCAAATAGAAAATTCTGGCATGATTGCAACAGGTAAAAACCCTGACACAAATTTGGTTGAAATTATTGAAATTCCAAATCACCCTTGGTTTATTGGAACACAATATCACCCTGAATATAAAAGTACGGTGTTAAATCCGCACCCTTTGTTTGTTTCGTTTGTAAAAGCTGCTTTGGAACACTCTTTGACTTAAACAATCAACTGTCATTCCCGTGTAAAAGGGAATCTCATTATAATCAAGCAGATTCCTGATTTTGCAAGAATGACAAGAAAAAAACTAATTGATAACTAATCAGAAAACACTACTTTTGCCATTCTTTTTATGACAATCATTAAAAGAGAATGACAAGATTACATTTTAGAACATGGAAGAAAAAAAATTTGACTATAATTCCTTAATCGGATTTATATTATTAGCAGCAATTGCATTATGGTGGATGTATTCTAATCAGCCAACTCCTGAAGAAATTGAAAAACAAAAAACAGAACAAAGGCAAGATTCTATAAACGCAATTCAAAGAACAGTTGTTCCAACTACGGCTGCTTCTACTAAAGCTTTTGAAACAGTATCTGATTCAATTTCACAACTTAGAGCACAAAACGAATTGGGTGTTTTTGCAGTTTCAGCAACTTTAGATTCAGAAGAAACTACTGTAATTGAAAATGATGTTTTAAAATTGACCATCGCCAATAAAGGTGGACAAATAATTGAAGCGCAATTAAAAGAATTTACGACCTATCATGATGATCCCTTAAAATTAATAAAAGACAATAACGCTAGTTTTAATATTAATTTCGGAACTACTGACAATCGTATTTTAAACACAAAAGACTTAAACTTTAAGCCCACGCTAACCCAAAATGGTGATAACCAAGTATTAACAATGCAATTACAAGTTGATGGTAATCGTTATTTAGAATACCGTTACGAAATCAAACCAGATGATTATATGGTTGATTTCTCTATCCGTTCACAAGGATTGAGTAATGTATTCAACACCTCACATCAAGTTAACTTAGAATGGAATTTAACTGCTTTCAGAAATGAAAAAAGCATCAAGTCTGAAAACATGTATTCATGGTTATATTACAAATCTGAAGGCGATGTTGATTATTTGAGCCAAGATGATGACGATACAGAAAAAGAAATTAATTGGGTAGCGTTTAAACAACATTTTTTCTCTTCAATTTTATTGACCGACGAAGCCTTTAAATCTGCAAATATGGTTTCTGAAACCTTATTTAAAGATGAAGAAACAGATTCTATTTATACA
Source organism: uncultured Lutibacter sp. (assembly GCA_964619615.1). Taxonomy (GTDB): domain Bacteria; phylum Bacteroidota; class Bacteroidia; order Flavobacteriales; family Flavobacteriaceae; genus Urechidicola. The sequence goes on from CAZUFO010000023.1 coordinate 14,211, forward strand.
AAACAATTCAAATTACATGCACCTTTAGAATTAAAAAGTGGTGAGTTAAATTACAATATGAATTGGTTTTATGGACCAACAGATTATAAGTTATTAAAAACCTACGAAGGCACTAAAATTGATGAAATTGCAGATATGGGTTGGGGTCTTTTTGGATGGATAAACAAATATGTTTTCGTTTATCTTTTTGGTTTCTTATCAACACTTACAACTAACTACGGTATAATTATCATTTTAATGACCATAGCAGTTCGCCTTTTAATGTCGCCGTTAGTATACAAATCGTATGTATCGAGTGCTAAAATGAAGGTGATTCGTCCAGAAATGGAAGAAATTAACAAGAAACTTCCTGGAAAAGAAAACGCAATGAAGCGCCAACAAGAAACGATGGCAATTCAACGAAAAGCAGGAGTAAGTATGTTATCGGGTTGTATTCCGGCATTGTTGCAAGCGCCTGTATTCTTTGCCTTGTTCCGCTTCTTCCCATCCAATATAGATTTAAGACATGAGAGTTTTTTATGGGCTGATGATTTATCTTCTTATGATAATGTATTCGACTTAGGTTTTACAATTCCTTTTTACGGAAGTCATGTTTCTTTATTTCCAATATTAGCATCAATTGCTATATTCTTTTATATGAAAATGAATCAGAGTCAGCAAATGAATATGCAAGCGCCAACGCAAGAAGGAATGCCAGATATGCAAAAGATAATGAAAATGATGATTTATTTATCTCCAATAATGATGCTGTTTTTCTTTAATAGTTTTGCAAGTAGTTTGAGTTTGTATTATTTTGTATCCAACCTATTAACGATTGCAATTATGTTGGTAATCAAACATTATGTAATTGACGAAAAGAAAATACTTGCTCAAATTGAAGAAAACAGAAAGAAGCCTGAAAAGAAAAAAAGTGGTTTCCGTCAACGTTTAGATTCAGCAATGAAACAAGCACAGGTGCAACAAGAAGCACAGAAAAAAGGTAAAAAGAAGAAGTAGAAGTAGAAAGTAGACAAATTAAAAAAACCTCAAAATAAATATTTTGAGGTTTTTTTAATTAATTAGGTGGGCTCATTATGTGACCGCAAGTTTTACAAGTGCGTTTTTCTTCATTGCTATAATAAGCGTCAAAAATAATTGGCATATCTGTTTCAATATTATCTAAGGTAAATGGCTCTTCGTGTAATTTAGTATCACAATTTTCACAATACCATTGCAATGCATCTTGTACACCTTCATTGCGTGGATATTCAATTACCAAACCAACTGTATTCGCTTTTCTTTGTGGTGAGTGTGGCACTTTGGCTGGCAATAAAAAAATATCTCCTTCATTGATATGAATATCTCTTGGCTTTCCATTTTCTATAACTCTTAAAATCATATCGCCTTCAACCTGATAAAAGAATTCTGGAGTTTCATTATAATGATAATCTTTACGGCTATTTGGACCACCGACAACCATCACAATAAATTCACCATTTTCCCAAACCACTTTATTTCCAACAGGTGGTTTTAATAAATGACGATGTTCATCTATCCATTTTTTAAAATTGAGAGGCGTTACAAGATTGCTCATTTTATTAGGTTTTTAGATTGTTGGATATTTTGATTATTGTACAATTTACAAAGATTTTGTTCTCCCACCATCAACAGGCAGATTAACTCCATTAATATAACTCGCGGCTTCACTTGCTAAAAACGTTACTGCGCTTGCTATTTCTTCTGGTTTAGCAAATCGTTTTGCAGGAACCGCTCCTTTCATCATATCAGAAACCTCATCAAATGATTTACCTGTTTTTGCAGATTTATTTTTGATGATTTCTGATAATCGTTCTGTTCCTGTTGCTCCAGGAAGTACGTTATTTACTGTGATCCCGTATTCCCCTAATTCATTTGCCAATGTTTTTGACCAACTTGCAACTGCTCCTCTAATGGTATTTGAAACTCCAAGCCCATCTAAAGGTTGCTTAACCGAAGTCGAAATCATATTAATAATTCTACCAAAACACTGCGCTTTCATAAACGGCACAACTGCCTGAACCAATACATGATTACACTTTAAATGTTGTGTAAATGCACGCTCAAACTCATCTAACGAAGCATTAAAAACAGGACCTCCTGCAGGACCTCCTGTATTATTTATTAGAATATGAAAATTGAGTCTTGAGTCTTCTAATTTCCGTTTCAATTCCTCCGGTTTTTGAAAATCAGCAACAAAATAATTGTGATCTTGACCATTACTTGGCAATTCTTTTAAAACCGATTTCAGTTTTTCTTCATTTCTTGCAACAAGAGTTACGTTTACTCCTTCGTTTGCCAATGCAATAGCCGATGCTTTGCCAATTCCTTGTGTGCTTCCGCAAACCAATGCGTTTTTATTTTTTAATCCTAAATTCATATACTATAATTTATTCTCAATCATTTTTTTAACTTTAATAGCCTTTTCAAAATGATCTAATTTATGTTTCAATATCCACCATGCCGCAACTTCCATTAATAACTTTGGATTGTCATTCTTATTTGCAAAAAACGCATAAAATGACAACCCTACATTCGTGCCTTTCTTTTCGATTTTTTCATTACAAATACCTACAATTTTTTGCCTTATTTCTTTATTCATTTTTTTTTCATTCTGCACTTAATACGGAATCTGTTTTTTATTTATCTATATTTTATTTAGATTCCTGCCTTTGCAGGAATGACAACTAATACTTTATACACACATTTTTAGGTTCTGTAAAAAATCGTAATGCTTCAAAACCTCCTTCACGTCCAACACCAGAATCTTTAACACCTCCAAAAGGGGTTCGTAAATCACGTAGCATCCATGTATTTACCCAAACAATTCCTGTTTCTAATTGATTGGTCATTCGCATGGTTCGTTTCAAATCATTAGTCCAAAGCGTTGCCGATAAACCGTATTTTACATCATTTGCCATTTGCAACACTTCTTCTTCTGTTTCAAAAGGCATAATGGTTACCACAGGTCCAAAAACTTCTTCTTGGTTTATTCTACACTCATTTGAATCAACTTCAATAACTGTTGGCTGCATATAATATCCATTTTCAAAACCATCTACCTCATCTTTTTTTCCTCCAAACAAAATGGTTCCGCCTTCATTTTTTGCAATTTCGATATAATCTAACACTTTATTTAGCTGTTCTTTTGAAACCAATGCCCCTAAATTTGTTTCTTCTTCTGATGGATGTCCAACTTTCAATTCAGCAACTTTATTTACAAAATCTGTTTTAAATTTTTGATAAATAGATTGTTCAACAAAAATCCGACTTCCGCATAAACATATTTGTCCTTGATTAGCAAATGATGAACGAACTGTGGTTTGCAACATCTGCTCATAATCACAATCTGCAAAAATAATATTTGGGCTTTTACCGCCTAATTCCAATGATAATTTTTTAAACATCGGTGCAGCAATTCTTGCAATATGAGCACCGGTTTTTGTGCCTCCAGTAAATGAAATTGCCTTTATGTTCGGATGCTCCACAATTGCTTGACCAGTTGCAGTTCCTAATCCGTGAACAATATTCAATACGCCTTTTGGAAGACCTGCTTTTGTGCAAATATCGCCTAACAAATAAGCCGTCATTGGCGTAATTTCGCTTGGTTTCGCCACCACGCAATTTCCTACAGCAATGGCTGGAGCAATTTTCCAAGTGAATAAATATAACGGTAAATTCCATGGAGAAATACAACCAACAACACCTATTGGTTTCCGCAAAGTATAGTTAATTGCATTTTGCCCAACACTTTCATGGCTCTCACTTGCAAACTGAGTAATCGCATTTCCAAAAAAACGAAAATTACTCGCTGCTCTCGGAATATCAACAGACATTGCCAAAGATATTGGTTTCCCATTATCTTTAGATTCTGCTTGAGCAAATTGCTCTAAATTTTCTTCTAATAATTCAGAAATTCGAATTAAAATTCTACTTCGTTCTTCAATAGTAGTTTGAGACCAACTCGAAAAAGCGTTTTCTGCAGATTTATATGCCAACTCAACATCTTCTTTTGATGAATTAGGAGTTTGACCATAAACTTCACCATTTGATGGATTATAATTATCAATAAACCTATTAGAAATAGGGTTTACAAATTCTCCATTTATGTAGTTTTTAATTTTAATCATACTGTTTATAAGAACCTCTCGACTGCGCTCGAGGTAGTATTTAGTTTATTTTATTTATTAATTGGTTTATACGCCATTACTTTTATTTCAATTACCAAATCTGGATGTGGTAATTGATGAACTGCTACCGTTGTGCGTGTTGGTCCATTTTCTTTATTAAAAAATTGCGCATAGGTTTCGTTATACCCATTGAAATCATCCATATCAACTAAAAACGTAGTAACATCTACAACATCTTTTAAAGCAGCGCTTTCTTCTGCCAAAATATCACGAATGTTTTCTAACACTGCTTTTGTTTGCGCTGCAATATCAAACTGTTTTATACCGTTTTCATCAATGGCAACACCTGCAATAGAATTATCTACACGTCTAGAACTGGTGCCAGAAACAAAAAGAAAATCTCCAACACGTTTTATGTGTGGATACGCTCCAAGTGGTGTCGCTTTCCCTTCAATTATTTTTCCTTTCATTTATTACTTGTTTAATGATGCATTGTTTTAGCAACCTTGTTGTCTTCTAATATTTCTGCGACTTCTTTATTGACTAATTTAAAAATATCTTTAGGGTTTAATCCGTCAATTTTTTTATCAACAATTAAATTTAATAATGCTTTGTCTTGCGCATTTCCAATTCTCTTTGCTTCATCATAACCCATCTCTTCTTTAAAAGTTACCATTGAATATTTCGAGAAATATGCTGATGGGAAGTTTTTTTCCAACTCCATTTCTATCTGACGCTTTTTCTTAAAAATCGGATTCGCAACATGATCTCTCATTTCATAAAAATTTTCGATAGCCAAATCACCAATTGCATCTGCATCTTTTTTCCTCTCTTTTTCGTATTCAGTAAATATTTTTTTCCAATCTCCTTCGTATTTCTCAATAAAACCATCCAGTACAAAAACATCTTCAAAAGAAGCATTCATCCCTTGTCCATAAAAGGGTACAACTGCATGAGCGGCATCACCAATTAGTAATGTTTTTCCTTTATAATTCCATGGGTTGCATTTTATGGTTCCTAAATTACCTACAGGATTTTTATTGTATTCTTCAATCAAATTCGGCATCAATTCTAACGCATCTGGGAATTGTTCTTTAAAGAAACTAGTGATTTTATCTTCAGAATTTAATTCTGTAAAACTGTATTCAGAATCTTTATGAGGCAAAAATAAGGTAACCGTAAAACTACCTTCTAAATTTGGTAAAGCAATCAACATATATTCTCCTCGCGGCCAAATATGCAACGCATTTTTATAGGTTCTAAACTCGCCATTATTTGTTGATGGAATGGTTAATTCTTTATAACCGTGTTTCAAAAATTGCTGAGAATAACTAAATAAAATTTCTCGTTGCAAGAACATTTCTTTTCGTAAAATAGACCCTGCTCCATCTGTTCCAAAAATAACAGTCGCTTTCATTTTTTCTTCTACATCAGAATTTTTATCAAAAAAAGTAGCCGTATTATTTTCTAAATCAACAGAAGTACATTCATTATTGAACAGTAATGTTACATTATCATATTTTTCAACCTCATCTAACAACAAACTATTTAATTGCCCACGAGAAACAGAATTAATATATTCTTCTTTTCTAGCGCTATAAGGCGATAAAAATGTTTCGCCTTCAATATTATGAATCATTCTCCCAGTCATAGGAATGCAGAGTGGAAATACTTTATCTACAATTCCTGCTAACTTTAGCGCTTTAATTCCACGATCAGAAAAGGCTAAATTGATAGATTTACCTGCGCTGATATTTGTTTTTCTTAAATCAGACCGTTCTTCTCTTAATTCTATTTTATATCCTCGCTGTGCCAGTCGCAACGCAAGTAATGAACCGCATAATCCCGCACCAATAATTAAAATCTGTTCGTTTTTATCCATTAATTATATTTTTTAAAACAACTACAAATTTATATACATCTTCAAATGAATTGTACAAAGGTGTTGGTGCAACACGAATTACATCTGGTTCTCGCCAATCTGTAATTACATGCTTTTCTGTTAATTTTTGATGCAACTCTTTATCTGCATTTTTAACTTGAATAGACAATTGACAACCTCTTTCTTGTGGATTCTTAGGTGTGATAATTTTAATAACATCTTCACCCAATTCTTGTAACAAAAATTCTAAATAGCCCGTTAGCTTTACAGATTTTTTTCGCAATTTATCCATTCCAACTTCATTAAAAATGTCTAAAGAAGCCTTTATTGCAGCCATAGATAAAATTGGAGGATTACTCAATTGCCAACCCTCAGCACCTGGAATTGCATCAAAATCATGGCGCATATTAAATCTGGTATCTTTATTATGACCCCACCAACCAGTAAAACGTTTGATGTCTTTTCTATTTGAATGCTTTTCGTGAATAAACAATCCGCCTAAACTTCCTGGACCAGAATTCAAGTATTTATAAGCACACCAAACTGCAAAATCTGCATTTGATTCATGCAATTCTGGCTGAATATTTCCAACTCCATGTGCAAGGTCAATTCCGACTTTAGCACCAATCTGATGCCCCATTTCAGTAATTTTCTTCAAATCAAAAAACTGACCTGTATAATAATTTACACCACCAATCATCAACAATGCAATTTCATCAGAATTTTCATCTAATATCTTCTGCAAATCTTCTAAATGCAATAATTCTTCTCCTTGTCTTGGCTGCCACTCTAGCAAACAATCTTTAGGGGCAAAGCCATGAAAACGCAATTGAGATTCTACGGCATACCTATCTGATGGAAATGCATCGCTTTCAATTATAATCTTATTTTTTGTTTTTGTTGGCTCATAAAACGAAACCATTGCCAAATGTAGATTTGTAGTTAAGGTATTCATTACCACAACCTCAATGGGTTTTGCTCCAATTATTTTCGCCATAGATTCTGTAAGAAGTTCATGGTAGGGCATCCATGGATTCTTGGCTTCAAAATGACCTTCAACTCCAAAATTTGCCCAATCTTTTAACTCTTGATTTATATAAGAAGATGTTGACTTTGGTTGTAAGCCTAGAGAATTTCCACATAAATAAATCCATTCATTCCCATTTCTATCTTTAGGAATATGGAACTTTGTACGATAATGACTTAAGTTATCATGTTCATCTAATGATTTAGCGTATTCTAAACTGTTTTTTTGTTCTAACATATTTCAAATATCAACTACACAAATTTACATATTTAAACTTATAAATAACAGCACATACCAAACTATAGGAATCGATTCCACCCAAAATGTGCTGTAATACTTCGGCTGTTTGTTATTAGAAAACAGTAATAAAATAACAGATACACTAGTAACAATCATAACTATATATGATGTAATCTGGTTTTCAAAAAGAAATATAAAATCAATTAGTACAATTATAACTCCTAAAAAAACACCTATCAATTTCGCAGATATAATTCCAAAATACTGAGGAATTGTTTTCAATTTACTATTATCAAAATCAACATCTCTAATGTCAAACGGAATTGTTATTAATATCACAAAAAGTAATCGCTGAATAAAAAGCACCCCAATTATCGACGAAATTTTAATACTGTTTTGAACCAAAGGAAAAATTACGGTAACACCTGCAAAGCAAAATGCGATCACAAGTATTTTTAGTCCTGGTATTTTTCTTAAAGAAAACAACCTGTTCGGCAAAGGCATTCCGTAAAATAGTGTCAATATTATAAAGGGAATTAAAACAACTATGGCATTCGAGTTAAAATCAGTTGCAAAATAAACACAAGCAATACAACATACAATTGATAAAATAATTATTGCTTTTTTATGTTTTACAAACCAAATAGTAATCCAGTTTTTATGTTCTGGAATATTCAATAAACGAATAAAATTATAACTTACAATCGTCGAAAAAAAAACAAATAATCCTGTCTCATTCTCCTGAATACTAAATGACATTAGCGTAATTTTTACAAAAAAAAATGCACCTACTGCTACATGTATATTACTAAATACATAAAAATTAAAAAGCCTTTTTAATAGTTGCATTTAACAAATATAATAATAGCGAAATAAATATCATTCAATTAACCCAACTTGTTTATTAAACAATTATACAATTCATAATTTAACATTAAAATAAGGTTAAAATTTTATCAAAAAATAGTATTTTTGATGCTTAAAATTTAGATTCAAAAATGAGAACAGATTCTTTCGTTTTACGACATGTTGGACCCCGTGATTCAGAAGTCGAATTAATGCTACAAAAAATTGGTGTAAACTCTTTAGATGAGTTAATTAATCAGACCATTCCTGATGATATTCGTTTACCAAATCCTTTAGATTTACCTCCTGCGTTAGACGAGTCAGAATTTGTTACACATATTAAAAGTTTAGCCTCAAAAAATAAGCAATTCCAAACTTATATTGGCTTAGGATATCATGCAACTATTACACCTGCAGTAATTCAACGAAATATTTTTGAAAATCCAAGTTGGTACACTTCATACACACCCTATCAGGCTGAAATTTCTCAAGGGCGATTAGAAGCCCTATTAAATTATCAGACAATGATTGGTGATTTAACTGGATTGGGTCTAGTAAATTCTTCTTTGTTAGATGAAGGAACTGCAGCAAGTGAAGCAATGATTATGTTGTACAACAACAAATCTAAAGCGCAGAAAAAGGCAAAATCAAATTTATTTTTTGTTTCTGAAGATGTATTGCCACAAACAATTGATATTCTTAAAACAAGAGCAACTCCTCTAGGAATAGAATTAATTATCGGAAACCATGAAACTTTTGAATTCACTTCAATGGTTTTTGGGGCTATCGTACAATATCCTGCTAAAAACGGTACTGTAAACGATTATACAAGCTTTATCTCAAAAGCACACCAAAACGAAAGCAAAGTAGTAGTTGCTGCAGACATTTTAAGTTTATCCTTATTAAAATCTCCTGCTGAAATGGGTGCTGATGTTGCTGTTGGAACCACACAACGTTTTGGAATTCCATTAGGTTATGGTGGGCCACATGCTGGCTATTTTGCAACTTCTAATTCTTATAAAAGATCAATTCCAGGAAGAATTATTGGAGTAACTGTTGATGCTGATGATAATCGTGCATTGCGCATGGCATTACAAACCCGTGAGCAACATATTAAACGTGAAAAAGCCACATCAAATATTTGTACTGCGCAAGTTTTATTAGCGGTGATGGCTGGAATGTATGCCGTATATCATGGCCCAGACGGAGTTAAATATATCGCTAATAAAATTCACTCATTAGCAAAAACATTGAGCGACGTACTTGAAAGCATAGGTGTTTTACAACAAAATAGTGTTTATTTTGATACGCTTAAAGTAACAGTTTCTGATGCTCAAAAAATAAAAGTATTATCTGAAGAAAAAGAAATCAACTTCCAAATTATTGATGATACAACTATTGGAATTGCAATAAATGAAACCACAACTTTAAATGCTATAAAAGAAATTGTTGCTGTAATTGCAACTGCGGAAGGAAAAGAAATCCCTTCTATTCAAATTACAGAGAACAACGCTATTCCTTCTAAAAACAGACGTTCTTCTGCATTTATGCAACACGAAGTATTCAACTCATATCATTCTGAAACGGAAATGATGCGTTATATCAAAAAATTAGAACGTAAAGATATTTCATTAACAGATTCTATGATTTCTTTGGGTTCTTGTACTATGAAATTGAATGCTGCTTCAGAAATGCTCCCATTAAGTTATGGTAGTTGGAATAACATCCACCCTTTTGTTCCTATTGAACAAGCCGGCGGTTACCAAGACTTATTTAAAGGATTAGAAGCCTCATTGAACGAAATTACTGGATTTTATGCAACCTCTTTACAACCAAATTCTGGTGCACAAGGCGAATATGCTGGACTCTTAACCATTAGAGCATATCACAAATCCAGAGGTGATACACACCGAAATATTTGCTTAATTCCGTCTTCAGCACACGGAACAAACCCCGCTTCTGCGGTAATGGCTGGTATGAAAGTGGTGGTTACAAAATCTACCGAATCTGGGAACATCGATTTGGATGATTTACGTGAAAAAGCCGAATTACATAAAAACAATTTAGCCTCTTTAATGGTAACTTACCCTTCAACTCACGGAGTTTTTGAATCATCTATTAAAGAAATTACACAAATCATACATACCAACGGCGGACAAGTTTATATGGATGGCGCAAATATGAATGCTCAAGTAGGGTTGACAAATCCTGCAACAATTGGTGCAGATGTTTGTCACTTAAACTTACATAAAACATTCGCAATCCCTCACGGAGGAGGTGGCCCAGGAGTTGGACCAATTTGTGTTGCAGAACATTTAGCAGAATTTTTACCTAGCAATCCAATTATAAAAACTGGTGGCAAAAATGCCATTACTGCAATATCTTCTGCTCCTTGGGGTTCTGCTTTGGTTGATGTTATTTCGTATGCTTATATTAAAATGTTGGGCACAGATGGTTTAACAACCTCAACCAAATTGGCTATTTTAAATGCTAATTATCTAAAATCATCATTAGAAGAACATTATTCTATCTTATATGCAGGAGAAAAAGGAAGAGCAGCCCATGAAATGATTGTCGATTTTAGAGAGTTTAAAGAAAAAGGAATTGAAGTATCTGATATTGCAAAACGATTGATGGATTATGGATTTCACGCTCCTACCCTTTCATTCCCTGTTGCTGGAACATTAATGATAGAACCTACAGAAAGCGAAAACAAAGCAGAATTAGATCGCTTTATTGCAGCATTGGTTTCAATCAAAAAAGAAATTGACAATTTTAATCCAGAAGATTCTGTTTTAAAAAATGCGCCTCACACACAAGCAATGATTACTGCTGATGAGTGGACACATTCATATACGAGACAAGAAGCGGCTTTTCCGTTGGAATATATCAAAGAGAATAAGTATTGGCCAACTGTGAGAAGAGTTAACGATGCTTATGGCGATCGGAATTTGGTCTGCTCTTGCAATCCTATTGAAGATTATATGTAGTTTGAAGTGAAAATGCAAAACTAAAAGTGAATAGTTCAAAATATTGTTATTAGTCTGAGCCTGTCGAAGTGCTTTCCTACAACTATCTTCACCAGGCTCAGACTGACAATATAAATAAGAAATATTCGCACGTAATTATTTTCCTCATTTATGAGGACGACTACAGTAGCAGGATTACGATTATTTTTTTCATTTTTAATTAAATTGACTACTTTAACATAGTAGTTACTATTTCCTTCTACTGTTATTTTTTTTATCTCTGATCTTCGCATAAATGGTTACTATTTTCCCAATGTTTTCATTATTTTTTGTATTCTGACTTCATTTCTTGCTGTCTATTAACAAAGAATTAATAGTTCTTTAATTTGCAGATTTTTTTATGTATCTTTA
>CAZUFO010000024.1:0-25513 GCA_964619615.1 uncultured Lutibacter sp.
GAAAGGCGTGTTCTTCCACCACCTTTTATATTTATAATTGATTGCCCAATCATAGCACAACCACCCATACCACCGAACAAGCCAGTAACTATATTTGCGCCACCTTGTGCCAAACATTCTCTATTTCCATTTCCTCGGGTATCCGTTAATTCGTCAATTAAATTTAAAGTCATCAATGATTCTATCAAACCAATTGCTGCCAAAATAAGAGCATATGGTGCAATAAATTTAAAGGTTTCAAAATTCATTGGGATTTTAGAAAATGTTTCTAAATGCAGCATCGGCAACCCTCCTTTTAGCCCTTCTCCTCCTCCATCTCTAATGAATGACCCTACTGAAGCAACATCTAGATTAGCGAAAATCACAATTCCTGAAACTACTAAAATAGCAACCAATGCTTCAGGAAATTTTTTAAATCCTTTTACCTTCGGAAGTCCCCACATAATTAACATGGTAAGAGCAACCAAGCCTAACATCAACCAAAAATTAGTATTATACTCATCTGGAAACATTCCTAATTGTGAAGTAAAAATAACAATTGCCAAACCATTTACAAAGCCCATCATTACTGGATGCGGAATCAATCTAACAAACTTTCCTAATTTCAAAATTCCTGCCAACATCTGAATAAAACCCATCAAAATCACCGTAGCAAACAAATAATACAACCCAAGGTTTTCACCTTCTGCTCCCATTGCATTTCCTTCAGAAACCAATGAAACCATAACCACTGCCAAAGCACCTGTTGCTCCTGAAATCATTCCTGGGCGTCCACCAAAAATAGCCGTTATCAAACCTACCATAAAGGCAGCGTACAAACCAACCAATGGATCTACACCAGCAACAAACGCGAATGCAACTGCTTCTGGAACAAGCGCTAAAGCAACAGTAATTCCTGAAAAAATATCATTTCTGGCGTTGGTTACTCTTTTTCTAATAAATTTTTCCATGGGTTTATATTTTAATTTTTGAAAGCCGCAAAAGTACAGTTTTAGATTCTAATTCAATTAATAACACTAAAGTAAATATTTGAATAACAACAGTATGTTTCCATAACTATTTTTAAGCGCATCCGTAGTTTGTTGTTTATCCTTAAAAACAACTTCAGTAATTCCTTCTTCTAATTGTGGAACTAGTTTTCCATCAAATAATGTTTGCATTTTATACCAATAGGTAATTTTTAATGTCTCTCTTCCGTTCCTTTGAAAGATATGATACGTCTTCGGAAGTTTCTCTGTAATTTCTAATCCTGTAATTGCACATTCTTCTTCAACTTCTCTTATTGCTGCAACTTTTTTCTTTTCACCATTTTCTATTTTCCCTTTGGGCAAATCCCATTTGTTAAACCTATAAATAAATAGAATTTCGTCACTTTCATTTTTCACTAACCCACCTGCAGCTTTTTCAATTTTAAAAAACCATTTAAACTCTTTCCAAAGCACTTTTAAATCAACATGATACAAATAAACAGCTTCAACCAGTTTAGATTTTGCTATATCTAATAAGGCTTCAATAGTGGTATCATCTTTATAAAAAAAGTTTTTTTCGGAAGAAAATTTAAGATTTTCAGTTAAATAAATTGGGGTATCCTCAATAAAAATAATGTACATTTGCCGCATAGTTATGAACAAAGATACTGCAAAAAAAACAGCTGAATTATTGCTACAAATTAAAGCGATAAAATTACAACCATCCGAACCCTTTAATTGGGCATCTGGATGGAAATCTCCAATTTATTGTGACAACAGAACAACATTGTCTTTCCCTAAAATCCGCACCTATTTACGGCAAGAAATTGCTAATTTGGTTACGGAAAAATACGGAAAAATAGATGTAATCGCCGGTGTTGCAACTGGTGCAATAGCGATTGGAGTTTTAGTCGCTGAAAAATTAGGTGTCCCTTTTATTTATGTGAGACCAGAACCAAAAACACACGGTCGTAAAAATCAAATTGAAGGGTATTTAGAAAGCGGCTCAAACGTGGTGGTAATTGAAGATTTAATTAGCACAGGCAAAAGTAGTTTGAATGCTGTTAAAGCCTTAAAAGAAACAAATTGTACTGTAAAAGGAATGATTGCAATTTTCTCTTATGGATTTGATGTTGCTGATGAGAATTTTAAAAGTGCTAATATTGAACTAACAACTTTAAGCAATTATGATGCATTACTTGAACAAGCAAACGACACCAATTATATTTCAGAAAAAGATTTAAAAACATTACAAAGTTGGAGAAAGAATCCAAGTGAGTGGAATCAATAAATTACTTTAAACGATGAACTTAGAAACACCAAAAGTAACTGCACAAAAATCACAAAAAGAGTTATTTGAATTTTTAACTGATTTAAATAATTTTGAACAGCTAATGCCAGAAAACAAAGAGAAGTTTGAAGTTGATGGCGATTCTTTTATTTTCGGATTGAAAGGGATGCCTGAAATCCGTTTAGTATTAAAAGAAAGAAATGAATTTGACCAAGTTGTTTTAGGTGCTGTAAGTAGTAAACTAGCTTTCACATTAACTACAAACATTACAGAAGTTTCTGAAACTAGTTCTGAAGTTCAAATATTGTTTGCTGGAGATTTTAATCCAATGATGGCAATGATGATTAAAAAACCTTTACAGAAATTTATTGATACACTTTCTAATAATATAGAAAAGATATAACATCCATAAAAATTAAATTACTAAAAGCGCACTCTATTTGAGTGCGTTTTTTTTTGTGTATTTAGTTATAATTTAATCACTTAACGTTTAGAAATTTAATCTCTTTTAGATTGTATACTTTTATTTTTTCATCTTCTAAAGCCACTTGAAGTTTACCTTCTTTTGTCACTCCTAAAATATTTCCTAAAAATAAATTGCCGTTTACATCTTTAAACATGGCTGGAGTTTTCAACTTATATAAGTTTTTCAAATACAATTCATTAATCAAATCAAATTTATTATTATTTAATAAATCTATATTATACTTCAACGTTTCAACTAATTTTAATAACAGTGCATTCAAATCATATTCTTTATCTGAAATAATTTTCATTGAAGTCGCATTTGGTAAGTCTTTAAAATATTCTTGATTAACATTCAGACCTATTCCAATAATACTCTGAACAATTTTTGTCTTTTTGACTGAGTTTTCAATTAAAATTCCTGCAATTTTAGATTGGTCTGCCAGAATGTCGTTTGGCCATTTAATCATTATTTTACTCGGTAAAAATTCAACTAATACATCATGCACTGCCAAAGAAATTACCTTACTAAGATAAAATTGATTGTCAATTTTTAAATCATCAAATTTAACCAACACGCTAAATGTTAGATTTTTATCTTTATCTGATTGCCAAACAGACTGCATTTGACCTCTACCGCTAGTTTGTTTCTTTGTAACCACAACCGTAAAGTTTTCTACTTCATTTTGTTGACACAATTCTTTTAAAAAAGTGTTGGTAGAATTGGTGGCATCAACTTTGACTATATTCATAAAAATATTATATTACAATCGTTCATTTTATATGTTTTTTAACATAAAAAAGAATAACTTTGTAGCAAAATTAAACATTTTTTAATGACGAAGAAAAAAGTAAATACAGATCAACTTATTACTGTGATTTTAAAGGGAATAGAAGAAGTGAAAGGAGATGAAATACAGTTATTTGATTTGAGAGAAATTGACAATACGGTAACCGATTATTTTATAATTTGTACAGGTAATTCGAACACACAAGTAAATGCCATTTCTGGTTCAGTTCAAAAAATGGTAAGCAAAGAGCTTAAAGACAAGCCTTGGCATATTGAAGGTGAAGCTAACGCCGAATGGATTTTAATGGATTATGTGAATGTAGTTGTTCATATATTTCAAAAACACACTCGTGAATTCTATGATTTAGAAAGCCTTTGGGGTGATGCTAAAATCACTTCTTTCACTACAACAGTACACTAAAAACACCCTATCAATTTTATATAGATGAGCAGCAATACAAACAAGAAAAAAGACGCTAAAGAGCAACCTAAATTACCCAAGTTTAACTCCTATTGGATTTATGCAGCCGTTTTTGCATTAATTATTGGGTTTCAGTTGGTAAGAGGCGTAAGTAATATTTCAAACGAACTTTCTAAAAATGAGTTCAAAGAAATGTTGGCTGATAATGATATTGAAAAGATAACTATCGTTAACAAAGATGTTGCTCAAATAGTTTTAAAAGAAGAAGCATTAGTAAAAGATAAATATAAAGATATTGGGAAACCATCTTTATTAAAAGACCCTAACGCACCACATTATACTTTTGATTTTGGAGATTTACAAAATTTCGAAAATGAATTAGATTCTAAAAGAGTAGATTTAGATTTAGATTTTGATACCTCGAACGATAGTCAAGGTGATTTCATGACCACTCTAATTGGCTGGTTACCATTAATTATCCTTGTAGGTATTTGGATTTTCTTTATGAAACGCATGTCTGGTGGAGCTGGCGGTGGCGGTGCAGGTCAATTATTTAATATCGGAAAATCGAAAGCAAAATTATTTGATAAAGATCAAAAAGTAAAAACTACTTTTAAAGATGTTGCTGGTTTAGCAGGTGCAAAAGAAGAAGTGCAAGAAATTGTAGATTTCTTAAAAAACCCTGACAAGTATACTGCTTTAGGTGGTAAAATACCAAAAGGAGCATTGCTAGTTGGACCTCCTGGAACTGGTAAAACCTTATTAGCAAAAGCCGTTGCTGGCGAAGCTGATGTACCGTTTTTCTCATTATCTGGTTCAGATTTTGTTGAAATGTTTGTAGGTGTTGGTGCCTCTAGAGTGCGTGATTTATTTAAACAAGCTGCACAAAAATCACCATCAATTATTTTTATTGATGAAATTGATGCCATTGGTAGAGCGCGTGGAAAAAGTAATATGACAGGCGGAAATGATGAACGTGAAAACACCTTAAATCAATTACTAACCGAAATGGATGGTTTTGGTACAGATGTTAATGTAATTGTAGTTGCTGCTACAAACAGAGCAGATGTTTTAGATAAAGCATTAATGCGCGCTGGAAGATTTGACCGTCAGATTTATGTTGATTTACCAGATTTAAATGAGCGCAAAGAAATTTTTGAGGTTCATCTTAAGCCTTTAAAATTGGCTAAAGATGTTGATGTTGATTTTTTATCGCAACAAACTCCTGGTTTTTCTGGGGCAGATATAGCAAACCTATGTAATGAATCTGCATTAATTGCTGCTAGAAAGGACAAAAAAGCAGTACATCATCAAGATTTCTTAGATGCAGTTGACCGTATTGTAGGTGGATTGGAAAAAAAGAATAAAATTATTACTCCGGGTGAAAAAGAAACTATTGCTTACCACGAAGCAGGTCATGCAACAGCAAGTTGGTTTTTAGAACATGCTGCGCCGTTAGTAAAAGTTACTATTGTACCTCGTGGTCAATCTTTAGGTGCCGCTTGGTATTTGCCTGAAGAAAGAATGATTGTTCGTACCGAACAAATGCTAGATGAAATGTGTGCAACCTTGGCTGGTAGAGCAGCTGAGAAAATCATTTTCAATAAAATCTCAACCGGAGCATTAAATGATTTAGAAAAGATTACGCGTCAAGCTAGAGCAATGGTAACTGTTTATGGGTTGAATGAAAAACTTGGTAATATTACTTATTACGACTCTTCAGGGCAAAATGAATATGGGTTTACAAAACCTTATAGTGAAGAAACCGCAAAAATAATTGATCAAGAAATACGTAAAATAATTGAAGAGCAATACCAAAGAGCTATTTCTATTTTAACGCAACATAAAGAGCAATTAATTGAATTAGCAAAATTATTATTAGAAAAAGAAGTAATATTCAAAGCAAATTTAGAGACTATTTTTGGTAAACGTCCTTTTGAAAAAGAAATTGAAACTCCTAAAAAGAAAGTTAAAGTGATTGAAGATTCAATCGAATCTGAAAAGGAAGTTACTGAAGACAAAAACTAACTTTTTATTAAAAATTGCTTTAGAAATGAGTTTTTTCAAAAAATTATTTAGTGAGACAAAAGAACTATCAGAAGATGAAATTAAAGAACACGATGTAGCGCTTTCATTAGACGATTCTTTTGTACACAACTTCATAAAATATGGCGGTAAATTTTTGTATTGTCATAAAAAACAAGATGTTACTAATAATATTCAACGCATTGTAGACGAAAACGATTGGGATACATTATCTTATATTGATAATAGTTTATCATCGTATTTTACTTCAGTTAAAGTTCATACAGACAAAGGTTTTAACACAACAATTCCTTTTTTTACAGCGTGTGAATCATTGATTGCTGAAAACGGAAATATTTTATTTTCAGAATGCCAACTAAAAGATAATAAACTAGCTACACTTACAAACGATTTTATTGTTTTTGCAACTACAAGCCAGATTGTAAAGAGCAAAGGCGAAAGTTTAACAGGTATTAAATTAAAATACAAAAAGAATATTCCTTCTAATATAAGTCCTTTAAAAAATTATGGTGTTCAAAATAACGAAGATAATTTTTTGAATTACGGCACTAATAATTCAAAAAACTTATATTTGCTTTTATTAGAAGATTTATAAGGATGAATGAATTTACCAAACGTATTATTTCTGGAGTAATTTATATTGTTGTTCTTATCTCATCTATCCTTTATAGTAAAATCTCATTTCTCTGCGTATTTTTTATCATAATGCTTTTCTGTTTATATGAATTCACAAAAATGATTCAACTAAAAAGTATTTTCCCATATCTAATAGGCTTTTTAGCATTTGTATTTGGCAATATTTTAAATGTTGAAGATGTTCCAGCACGCATAATATTTACCTATGTTGGTTTGGGATTATTTCTAAGTATTTTCTCTTCTTTCGTGTGGATATTATTTGCTAAAAAGGAAGAGATCATAAACCATCTTGGCAAAATCTTCTTAACTATTATTTACATTGTTGTTCCTTTTACATTAATGGCTCAAATTCCGTTTTTAAACAACGATATCAATTATGCGAGTTCAGCAATTCTAGGTGTGTTTTTATTAATCTGGAGTAATGATACTTTTGCTTATTTGATTGGAAAGAATTTTGGAAAGGTAAAATTACTAAAGCATATTTCACCTAATAAAACGGTTGAAGGTTTTATTGGAGGAATGGTGGCTTGCTTTATTGCTGGCTTTGTTATTGCTCAGTATTTCACAGAATTACCGTTAACTAAATGGTTAGTTATTGCTGGTTTGGTTAGTGTTTTTGGCGTTTTAGGCGATTTAATTGAATCTATGTTTAAAAGGCAGGCCGGTCTTAAAGATAGCAGTAATTTAATTCCAGGCCACGGTGGTTTTTTAGATCGTTTTGATAGCGTTATCTTTGCGGCTCCATTCATTTTCATCTATTTACAAATCGTATAATATGTTTCATAAAGAAGGTTTTCGAATTATTAGCATTTCAACAATTATATTATTGATCGCTATTTTAATTTTTGATAAATTCATTGAACCAATTTGGCTCACAAAAACATTACAAACCATTTTTCTAGGGATGTATATATTAGTTTTGCAATTTTTTAGAAATCCAAAAAGAAATACGATAACGGATGACCAACATGTTATTTCATCTGTTGATGGAAAAGTAGTGGTAATTGAAGAAGTAGAAGAAACAGAATATTTTAAGGATAAACGTATTCAAATCTCAATATTCATGTCTCCCTTAAATGTGCATGTAACAAGATACCCTGTTAGTGGAACTGTGAAATATAGCAAATACCATCCTGGGAAATATCTAGTCGCTTGGCATCCTAAATCATCTACAGAAAATGAGCGTACAACAGTTGTTGTAAAAAACGATTTGTTTGGTGAAGTTTTATACCGACAAATAGCCGGTGCTGCAGCGAGAAGAATTGTAAATTATGCTGTTGAAGGAGAAAATGTTATTCAAGGTTCAGATGCTGGATTTATCAAGTTTGGATCTAGAGTAGATATATTTTTACCTTTAAACGCAAAAATAAAAGTAAATCTCAATCAAAAAGTAAAAGGTGGCGAGCAAATTATAGCTACATTATAATTTCTTTTGTAACTTTGGGTTTCTAATTTACTGAATGAAAAAAAAATTACATAAAAGGTTTGACGAAGCATATGAATTAGCTTCAAAAACTTCGGAAAAACTTCCGCCAGATGTAATGCTTCAATTTTATGCTTATTATAAACAAGCAACCAAAGGAAATAATTATGAGCAACCTTCAGGAAGTGTTGAATTAAGAAATGCCTTTAAATTAAACGCTTGGTTTCAATTGAGCCTTTTAACTGAAGATGAAGCTAAAAAAGAATATATTAAACTTGTAAACAAATATTTAAAATGAAAAAAATTACACGTATCGCATTAACATTAATTGTTTGTTTGTCAACAATTTCTTGCAAAAAAGAAGTTAAAAAAGAAATAGAAAAACCCGAAACAAAAATTGGCTTTTCAATAGACAATTCAACAACAAAAATTGAATGGATTGCTTATAAAACAACTGATAAAATTGCTGTAAAAGGTGAATTCACTAAAATAGATATTACATCTAAGTCAAAAGTTTCAGAAAATGTAACTGAACTTATAGATGGAACAGCATTTTCTATTCCAGTTAGTAGTCTTTTCTCAAATAACGAAATTAGAGATTCTAAATTACAAGAGTTCTTTTTTAATATAATGGATACTACAGAATTGCTTACAGGAAAAATTAATATTGATAGCGAACAAAATGGAACACTAACTATTACTATGAACTCCGTAACAAATACTGTTCCAATTACTTACACAATTTCAGCCAAAGAATTTACTTTGTCTGGCACAATGGATTTAACAAAATGGAATGCACAAAACGCTATTGAGAGTTTAAACAAGGCATGTTTACACTTACACAAAGCCGCTGATGGAATCAGTAAAACATGGAATGATGTAGCAATTAGTGCAACTATTTCTTTTAAATAAATTAATATTCTAATTGACTTAGGTACGTTAATTTTTCTTTAAAAACTGTTAGTTTACTTTCAATTTCAGAAATATTATTTTGAACATTTATCAGTAAAGGGTTATCTGCTTTTGCATTAGCAAAAAAACTAATATTATTTTCTAACTGCAGTTTTTCCCTTACTAACTCATCAATTTTTTTCCTTAAAAATAATTGTTCATTATCTAGTTTTCTGAAATTCTTTTGCGATAATAAAAGCTCCATCTGATTTTTGAACTTAATTAGTTCTAATTCTTTTGGATCAATTGAAAGTTTTGAAAATAATTTATCTATTAATTTAGAAAATTTTGATTCAATATGACGCATACTAAAAGGTATTTTACCTAATGAATGCCATTCGTTAATATATTCTTTCACTTTACCTAAACTAAGGCTTTCAGTTTCTATAGACACTTCTTTTATTGCATCAAGCAATACTTTTTTCTTTTCAAGAATTTCTTGTTCTTCCTTGCTTCCCGAATTTTTATACTCATGGAATCGATCAAAATAATGATTACATGCATTTTTAAATTGATTCCAAATTTTATCGGAATATTTTCTAGGAACGTGTCCGATTTTTTTCCAATCAGATTGAATTTTTTTCATCACTTCAGTCGCAGTATCCCAATCATCGCTCTCTTTCAAAGCTTCTGCTTGTTTAATCAAATTTAATTTTTGATCTAAGTTTTCTTGCTGAACTCCTTTAACGTTCTTATAAAAATTATTTTTATCATGATTAAATTTACGAGTCGCATCTTTAAATTTGGACCAAATTTTATCGCTATCCGATTTTGTAACTCTTCCTATTTTAAAGAATTGATCTCTTAAACCTTCTATTAATTTAATACTTGTTTGCCAATCTGTATGAGATGCATTTTTAGAAACATCAATCTCTTCTATTTGCTGAATGATTAATAATTTTTTTTCTATATTTTCTTCGTGTTTACCTTTTTGAAGTCTAAAATAGTCTTGCCTCTTATCATGTATTTTTTTTGTTGCAGTACTAAATCTATTCCAAATTTCTTCTCTGTGTTCTCGTGCAACTGGTCCAATTTCCTCTTTCCATCTTTTATGCAATAATTGCAATTTTTTAAACGCAGAATTTATATCCTTTTCTTCAGCTAAAGTTTCAGCTTGCAAAACCAATTTTGTTTTTTCTTCTAAATTATGTTTGAAGTCTAAATTTCTAAAATCATTACTTAAATGTAATAAATCATAAAAACGCTCTACATGATGGTGATATGTCCTCCAAGTATCATTGTATTTTTCACGTGTAACAGGTCCGATTTTTTTCCAACGTTCTTGTAACGCTCTAAATTGGCTGTGCATTGTTTTTGAGTCGGCAGAAACAATTAATTCTTTTAATTGCTCAATAACATTGAGTCTAATTTCAAGGTTTCCTTTTAATTCGGAATCTAAATTCTTGTAATATTTATCGCGTTTTTCTTTAAAATCACTTGTTAAACTATTAAATTGTGTTTTTAAAGGATTAGAATAAGCAAAATCTATGCTTTCTCCTCCTTCTTCTAAAAAGGTTTCTTTTTTTTCTGCTAAAAGGTTAGAAAATTTAGAACTGAATACGTTCTTAATAGAATTTACTTGTTTATTTATTTTTTGGACTTCATTATTCTTTAAAAGAAGTTCTAATTCTTTAACCAAGGCATCAAGATCCATTTCATCGTAATTAATAGCCGTATCGTCTATATCTTCAATTTTCTCCGAAGATTTTGCTATATGATTATCAATTTCATCTACAACTTGCTCTTCCGTTTTTTCTTCTGTAGTTTCGACAGGAACATCAGTTTGATCTGTTGAAGTTTTATTTTCAGAAGTTAATTCTGAATCAATTTTGTTTACATCTTCATTTTCACTTTGAAGATTTTCGCTTTTAGCATCTAACATTTTCAATAATGTTTAAGGGTCCGTATTGTTATAAGTCATAAATAGATGTAATAACTTACTAAAAAAAACTACACTTCTATTTACTTTATTATTACAAACATACTCAAAAAGTTAGATTTAATAAAAGAATACTAGGTATTCCATATTTCCCACGACTTTTCAGCCTGCAACTCAAGCATTTCTAAACCATTTTTTATAATTGCTCCTTTTGCTTTTCCTAAAGCCAAAAATTTTGTTTCTGATGGATTGTATATTAAATCAAATAAGAAATGCCTATCTGTTAAATGTTCGTATGGAATTTCTGGATATTTTTCAATATTTGGATGTGTTCCAACAGGTGAAGAATTTATAATTATTTGATGAGTTTCTATGAGTTCTTTAGACAAATCATTGTAAGAAATCTCTTTATCATTGGATGGATTTCTAGACACAAATAAAAATTCAATGTCTAATTTATCAAACACAAAAGCCACCGCTTTTGAAGCCCCACCTGTACCCAAAATTAAAGCTTTTTTATGATGCTTTTTCAACAATGGTTTTAATGAGTTTTCAAAACCATAAATATCGGTATTGTAGCCAATTAATTTATTATCTCCTGTTACTTTAATTGTATTTACAGCGCCTATTTTAGCCGCATCTTCATCTACTTCAGACAAATACCTCATAATAGATTGTTTGTAAGGTGTCGTTACATTAAACCCTCTAAACTCATCTTCGCACTGGTAAATTAAAAACGGAAATTCTTCAATTTCAGGAATATCAAAGTTTCGATAACTTAATGTATCGCGTTTCATTTTTTTAAATTTTTCTAAAAAATATCCTTTTGAAAATGAATAAGAAATATTCTTCCCTATTAAACCAAATTTAACTCTATTACTCATTATTAATTAACTTTTTTATTTTTCTTAGCATAGATATCTAGCAATAGAATTAAGGCAATTCCTATCAGAATAAAGAAACATGCAATCCCCGTTTCTAAATTATTAATATCAGGAAAAAAACGTTGGTAGTTTTCAATTACTTTATCGCCATTAATATCGTGCAATAATTGTCCGTTTTCATATTTATAAATTTCCTTTTTCCAAGGCCAAACAATACCTAAAGAACCTGTAATAAACCCAATTATTACTGCGGTTACAATTTGATGCCATCTTTTCAATACATATCCTAATATATGAGAGGTAACTATTAATCCTGTTGCAGATCCTGCGGTAAAAACGCCAACAATTTTTAAATAGCGTATCCTTTCTGGATCGGTTAAAAAATCCCAATTGCCAGTAACAACATCAATAATGGTTTTATAAAGCATTGTAACGGAATCAACCAACAAGAGCACATAATTACCTAATAAAATAAGTATAAATGACCCTGACAATCCTGGTAATGTCATACCAGAAACACCTATTATTCCGCAGAAAAAGACAAACCATAAATTGTCATTTTCTTTAGCTGGACTCATTAAACTAATTGAAATTCCTATTGTAATTCCAACTAAGATTGAAATAATGTTTTTGGTAGACCAGTCATTAAAATCTTTCCCAATATAATAAATAGAGCCTAAAATCATTCCGAAGAAAGCACTCCAGACGTATAATTCATAATTTCTGATAAGAAAATCTAGTGCGATTGAAACACTAAAAAAACTAAACAGACTTCCTCCCATAACCAACAAAATAAATTGCGCATTGGTATATTGAAAAAAAGATTTGAATCTACCGGTAAAAAGCAATTTAAATGCTTTGCCATTAATTTTTTGAAAAGAATAAATTAATTCCTCATAAAAACCGAGTACAAAAGCAACGGTACCACCTGAAACGCCTGGAACTTTATTTGCAACACCCATTGACAGCCCTTTTAAAAAGAGTAGGATTTTGCTAACAAGGCTACGTTCCTTACTCATTTTTTACAGCAATTTTCTCTAAAATTATAATGGTTAAAAATCCTAAAATCATCAGTATTATTGCGAATAGTAATTGATTATCGCCTACAAAATTTAAAGGGGAAATACTTTCCTCTCTTAAAATGATCAACTTATCTTCAATCATTTTTGACTCTAATACTCGTTTCCAAGGCCAGATTTTATTTAGTGATCCTAAAACAAATCCTGTTAAAACGGCTAATGTCAAATTTTTATAATGATTAAACAACCATTTTAAAACTCTTGAAAATGTTAACAATCCAACTATAGAACCTAAACCAACGGTTAAAATAATTTTAAAATCACGGTTATGAACTGCTTCTAAAATAGTTTTATAAGCACCCAACAAAACCAAAATAAATGCACCTGAAATACCGGGTAATATCATGGCGCAAATTGCTAAGGCACCTGCCAAGAATAAATAGATTGGCGATGTATCACCTGAAATTAATGGTTGTAAAGTTGTTATGTAATATGCCAATATGGTTCCTATTAAAAATATAGTTACAGCCAAGAAATTCCATTTAGTAATTTGCTTTCCTATAAATAATATACTTGCCAAAACCAATCCAAAAAAGAATGACCACACCAAAATAGGTTCATTATCTAATAACCAAGATAACAACTTAGCGAGTGATAGCACACTAATACCAATTCCGATAAATAAAGAAATTAAAAAATTACCATTAATTTGTTTCCAAAAAACTTTAATTCCATCTGATTTTAATAATTTCAACGCTTTAAAGTTAACCGCACTAATAGACTCCAATAATTCTTCATAAATACCTGAAATAAAAGCAATGGTGCCTCCAGAAACACCAGGCACAACATCTGCAGCGCCCATAGCCATTCCTTTTAATGAAATAATGAAATAATCTATTAATGTTCTTTTGTTCATGAATCAAATTTTAAGTAGTACAAATGTAATCTTTTATCACCAAGAAAAAAGAAGTGTTTGTTGTATTAGAATAAATTTAAGAAAGGTAAAAAATAGGAGTTATAAAGTTTTGGTTCTTTTAGCAATTATATCATTTACAACGGCTAAATCAAAAACTGCTGGAAACAATTCTTTAAATATAGTATGGTATTCAAAGTCGGACACCAGTCCATTTTTTAAGTGCTTAATTCCTTTAGCGTCTTCACCCAAAATAAAGTAAAGACACCCAAGACGATATTCAATTTCTGCATGTTTTGGGAACAGGCGTAACGCTTTAATTAAAACTTTAGAGGCATCATCAAACTCACCAATAAAATTTAAAACATCGGCCAATCCAATATAAATATCTAAATCTTTATCATCAAAATCTAAACACGTATAAAATGCTCTGGCTGCTTCTTCAAAAAAATTAAGTTTCAAATTAATTTCAGCATTCACTCTCCAATACAATGTATTAGATCCATCTATCTCTATTGCTTTATTAATGTAATATAATGCTTTTTGATACCGTTTATCTTCACAATAAAGGTTACTTAAAGAAATCCAACCCTTATCTAAAAGAGGGTCTTCTTTTACAGTCTTTTTGAAATATTTTAAGGCTAATTCTTTATTCCCGATTTTATAATAGCAATCACCTATTCTGCAATACGCAAAAGCGGTTGGATCGTCTAACTCTATTGTTGTTAAATAATTATCAATGGCATCTTCATACTTTTTAAGTTGTTCTAAAGTTTTCGCTTTTTCTAAATAAGCACCAACAAAACTATCATCAATAATAACCGCATAATCAAATGCTTTTAGGGCATTTTCATACTCTTTTAAAATAAAATATTGTCTTCCTAATTGATGCCAAGCAACTTCTGAATAAGGCTCTATATCTATAAATTCTAACAAGTATTTAACTGCTTCGGCATGCTGGTTTTGCATATCAAAACAATAAATAACATTATATAAAGACGAATAATCTTCAAAATCTACTTCCAAGCACTTTGCAAAATTTAATCTTGCGCTATCAAACTTATCTAAATAGAGATATTCAACACCAATCATCGCTAAAATATCTGCTGCTTCATCAGTATAAGCAAGTGCAATTTTTAAAGAATCTATTGCTTTTTGATGTTCACTTTGCTTAGAAAAAATGGATGCTTTTTGAATGTAAATTTCATCGTTATTGGGTTCAATAGCATGTAATTCATTTAAAATTTTATCTGCCTCGTCTAATTTATCTTCATAAATTAATAACTCTGCATTTAATAATTTTAAGTCAACAGAAGAAGGGTGTTGGTCTAAACCTAATTTAATCGCTTTATATGCTAAAGACTGACGACCAGTATCTAAATAATATTGTATAATTTCTTCAAATTCTGTTGAATCAAAAAAGTAAACATTATTCGTCTTCAACATTGATTCGAATTTCGAAAGCGACAATTTATTATTTTGATTGGAGTTGTATGGCATAAACATCCGTTTATTTACATATTAAAAGTAAAGCAAGTACGCATTGATTATAGAAAATTGTGTAATTGTTTTTAACAATTTAATTAACAATATGTATCTTTGCACTCCGAACAACGTTTGGAAATGAATCTTATGAGTCGAAAAACTTTACTTAACTCAACTGAAATTCACATTATTTTACATCGATTAGCATGTCAGCTTATCGAAAATCACAACAATTTTTCTAATACCGTACTTGTTGGTTTACAACCTCGTGGTATTTATTTAGCCACTAGATTAATACAAATACTAAAGGATGATTACGGGATTAAATCTATAAATTCTGGGGTGCTCGACATCACTTTTTATAGAGATGATTTCAGAAGACGAGATGCGCCACTTGAAGCGAATAAAACAAGCATTAATTGCTCTGTTGAAGGCAAAAATATCGTTTTTATTGATGATGTTCTCTATTCTGGAAGAAGTATTAATGCTGCATTATCGGCAATTCAATCTTTTGGAAGACCAAATGTTATTGAATTATTAGTTTTAATTGATAGGCGATTTAGTAGGCATTTACCTATTCAGCCAAATTATAAAGGAAGGCAAGTTGATGCTATAAATAATGAAAAAGTGATTGTGCATTGGAAAGAGAATGATGGTAAAGACGCAATTTACCTAATAAAAAATGATTAAAATGAGTCAGTTAAGTGTACAACATTTATTAGGTATAAAATATCTTAACAAAAATGATATTGATCTTATTTTTAAAACTGCCGACCATTTTAAAGAAGTAATTAATAGACCTATAAAGAAAGTTCCTTCTTTAAGAGATATTACTATTGCCAATTTATTTTTCGAAAACAGCACACGCACAAAATTATCTTTTGAACTCGCCGAAAAAAGATTATCCGCAGATATTATTAATTTTTCAGCAGAACAATCATCCGTAAAAAAAGGAGAGACATTAATTGATACCGTAAACAATATTTTATCAATGAAAGTTGACATTGTTGTAATGCGACACCCAAATGTTGGCGCTGGTGTATTTTTATCACAACATGTAGATGCTAAAATTATAAATGCAGGCGATGGCACTCATGAACACCCAACTCAAGCTTTGCTCGACTCCTACTCTATTAGAGAAAAACTAGGAAGCGTTAAAGGCAAAAAAGTGGTGATTATTGGCGACATTTTACATTCGAGAGTTGCATTGTCAAATATATTTGCCTTGAAATTACAGGGCGCTGAAGTAAAAGTTTGCGGCCCTACTACTCTAATTCCAAAGCATATAAAAAGCCTTGGAATAGAGGTTGAAACAAATCTTAAAAAAGCACTTGAATGGTGTGATGTTGCAAATGTACTTAGAGTGCAACATGAACGAATGGACATCAGCTATTTTCCATCAATTAGAGAATACACGCAGCTATTTGGCATCAATAAACAACTATTAGATTCACTAGATAAAAAAGTGGTGATTATGCATCCTGGTCCTATAAACAGAGGTGTTGAGATTACAAGTGATGTTGCAGATTCTGAGCAGTCAATTATTTTAAATCAAGTTGAAAATGGCGTTGCTATTAGAATGGCTGTTATCTATTTATTAGCACAACAAATTAAAAGGTAAATTGTATGCATATTGTTAAAAATAAAAAATACACTTTAATTACACCAGACGAAAATACGATTCAAGCATTTTATGATGCTTTTACTGAAAAATTAGCGTTAATAAATAATGAACACCTTATTATTGATTTTTCAGAAAAATTTAACATTAACTTAAAAGGAATCCTGTTATTTTTGAATATTGCTTCAAATTACAGAATTAATGGCACGTCATTTGTTATTATATCTTCAGGAATCAATATTGATGATATTCCTGATGAAATAAATGTAGCACCAACACTCATTGAAGCTATAGATATTCTTGAAATGGATATAATAGAACGAGATTTAATGAACTTTTAAAAAAGCGCTTATTGATGAAAAAAATACTATTCACCCTAACTTTAAGTATTTCCTGCATCATTTATGCAAATGAAAGTCCTGATTTTTATGTTGACGAATTTATTCAACAAAAAAGCATTGAAAACGTAAAAGCATACCCAAACCCTTTTTCAACAGAAACATTAATTTCATTCACTACAAGTAAAAACCAAGAAGTAATTTTAACTTTAAAAAACCTCTTGGGAAAAACTATTTTTAAAAACGAATACAAGACTAAAAAAGGGAAAAACAGTATTGTTTTCTATAGAAATAAGTTAGTGCCTGGAATGTATATTTATTCTCTACAAACCGATGCAGACATTATCACAAAAAGATTGGTAATTAAATGAGTTTGAAACTAACTATTTTAGGTTGTCATAGTGCCACTCCTAGAGTTTCAGCACATCCAACAGCGCAATTGTTAGAAATAAAAAATCATACTTTTTTAATTGATTGCGGAGAAGGAACTCAAGTTCAACTTAGAAAATATAAAGTCAAGTTTTCAAAAATAAAAAACATTTTTATTTCTCATTTACATGGAGATCATGTATTTGGATTGATTGGCCTAATCTCAACATTTCGTTTATTAAATAGAGAAACACAAATTACAGTTTATGGCCCAAAGGGAATCAAAGAACTAATTGTAACGCAACTACGACTCACGGAATCTCACGTCGGTTACCCAATAAAATTTATTGAACTTTCTTCTAAAAAAAGCGAATTAATATTTGAAGATAAAAAAGTGGAAGTTTATACAATCCCTTTAAAACATAGAATTTACACCAATGGATTTTTATTCAGAGAGAAACTAGGAGAACGCAAATTAAATATGACTGAGATTAATAAGTATTCAGAAATTGAAGTTTGTGATTATCAGAATTTAAAAAATGGTAAAGATTTTAAACTACATAATGATGAAATCATCAAGAACAAAAACCTTACACTAAACCCAGAGAAACCACTTAGTTATGCTTTTTGTAGTGATACAAAATATACAGAAACTATTCTACCTATTATAAAAAATTGCGACCTACTATATCATGAAGCAACTTTTTTAAATGATAAAAAAGAGTTGGCAAAAACCACTAAACATAGTACAGCAAAACAAGCTGCAACTATTGCAGAAAAGGCAGGCGTTGGACGATTAATTATTGGACATTATTCTAGCAGGTATAAATCTATTGACGTTTTTAAAGAAGAAGCCCAAACTATTTTTGATAACACCTTGTTAGCTAAAGAAGGGTTGATAGTTGAAATAGAAGAACGCCGCTTTAAACCTCTAATATAAAGCCAATTACAGCTTATATGTTTTTTATATGTCCGTAAAGAACCATAAATATATAAAGTGCGTCATTCTGAACTTGTTTCAGAATCACATAACGCTGTTAATAAGTAAATAAGATGAGACCCTGAAATAAATTCAGGGTGACGCAATAATTATTTGACAGAAAGCGGATATACATTTATGTTTTTTATTAGGTCTAAGTATTTGTTATCGTTATGTTAAATTACTGTTAATACAGTAACAGTTTTTAATTGCTCCTCGTCATATCATTATATCTTTGCGAAAAATTCAAAACAAATGAGAAAATTTATATGCTTTTTAGCATTATTTTTAAGCATTACAATCAATGCTAACTCCAACAGTTTAGAAACTGAAGCCTTAGCAAAAACAGGCGTAATTACAGGTAAAGTAATGGATGCTAAAACAAATGAAACATTACCTTATGTAAGCATTGTAATTAAAAATAGTAATAATGAAATTTTAACTGGTGGTATTACCAGTGAAAATGGTGTGTTTGAAATAGAAAAAATTCCTTTAGGAGAAAATACTGTCGAAATACAATTTATAGGGTATAAAACTGTAGTTAAAAAAATAAACTTTACTAAAGAAAATTCAAAACATACCATTGGAACTATTGCTTTGGTTACTGATACTGCTCAGTTAGATGAAGTTGAAGTTATTGCAGAAGTATCTACAGTAGTTCAAAAAATTGATCGAAAAGTAATAAATGTAGGTAAAGACCTTACCTCAGCTGGCACTACTGCTTCAGAATTATTAAATAATGTACAATCTGTAACAGTTGATTCTCAAACAGGAAATATTAGTTTAAGAGGTAACGAAAATGTACGTGTACTTATTGACGGAAAACCTGCCAACGTAAGTGCAGCACAATTACTACAACAAATTCCTTCTACTTCTATCAAACAAATCGAATTGATTACAAATCCTTCAGCAAAATACAACCCTGAAGGTATGAGTGGAATTATTAACATTATACTTCATAAAAATGCCAATCAAGGTTTTAATGTCACACACCAATACCGACACTAGCAATAGATATGGTTTCGAAATGTCTGTAAGTTATGAAATTGCTTCTTGGTGGAGAGCAAACGCAAGTGCAGATTTATATACGCAAGAAGAATCTGGCACCGCAAACGGAACAGATTTAGAAGTAACAAACAATGCATTTAATGCACGTTTAAGTAATAATTTTAAAGTTTCAAAAAACTTACGCATGCAATTATTTGCGATGTTTAGAGGTGGTGGACAAAGTATTCAGTTTGAAAGAGACCCAATGTGGATGATTAATGCAGGTGCAAGTTATAATGTATTAAAAGGAAAAGGTACCATTACTTTTAGAGTGAATGATATTTTTGAAGGAATGAGATTTGCATTCAAAACAACAAACCCTTATCAGTCTGAAGGGGAATTTAATTGGGAAAGCAGAACAGCATTTTTAGGTTTTAACTATCGTTTTGGTGGTGGAGAAAATAAAGCGCTTAAAAGAAGAAGTAGAG
Source organism: uncultured Lutibacter sp. (assembly GCA_964619615.1). Classification (GTDB taxonomy): domain Bacteria; phylum Bacteroidota; class Bacteroidia; order Flavobacteriales; family Flavobacteriaceae; genus Urechidicola. The sequence goes on from CAZUFO010000024.1 coordinate 19,954, forward strand.
ATAACAATGAAACACAAAGTAGTGGAGGGTTCATGTAAACACTTGTTTTAAAACAAGTTAAAAAGCCTTTCAATTAAAACTGAAAAATCTTTTTTTTTACAAAACTAACACTAAAAACTAGCTCACGGAAAACCGTGAGTTTGAAATATCACGGTTTTCCGTGAGCTCGTATAACAATAATTAGTTTTATATTTGTATAACTATATTTCATTAATTTAGTTACTTGTCAAATAATTTGGAGTATTTGGGGTTCTTTAAATTATTTATCGACAAACAAAAATCCAAGCCCCACAGCTTGGATTTTTTATTTTCCTATATTTTTTTTATTAGTTTACCAGCGAATAATAACACTACCCCAAGTAAATCCACTACCAAAAGCGGCTAATACTACCAAATCGTTATCTTTAATTTTATCATTTTCCCAGGCTTCTGTTAAAGCAATAATTATTGATGCTGCTGTAGTATTACCAAACTTCATAATGTTATTATACACTTGATCATCTTTCAATTGAAACTTCCTTTGAATGAATTGAGAAATTCTTAAGTTCGCCTGATGCGGAATTAACATGTCAATATCGGTAACTTGCAAATTGTTTTTCATTAAGCCTTCCATAATTACTTCAGAAAAACGAACCACCGCATTTTTAAACACAAATGTTCCGTTCATATATGGATAATATGATTCATCATCCGGGTCATTACGCTCTAAAATTTCTGGAACCCAATGCGCAATACTAGGCGCAACAACCGCTAATTCTTTGGCGTGTTTACCCTCAGAATGTAAATGTGTAGATAAAATCCCTTTGTTATTATCTTCCGTTCTACTTAAAACTGCAGCTCCTGCTCCATCGCCAAAAATAACAGAAACTCCACGTCCACGAGTTGTTAAATCTAAACCTCCAGAATGGTATTCAGAACCAATAACTAGCACATTTTTATACATACCCGTTTTAATAAATTGATCGGCAACTGAAATAGAATATACAAACCCTGAACATTGATTCCGAACATCCAAAGCACCAATAGTTGGCATTTCTAACATATCTTGAATTTGAACGCCACAACCAGGAAAATACATATCTGGACTCAAGGTTGCAAACACAATAAAATCAATATCATCTTTTGTTAAACCTGCTCTTTCAATGGCGATTTTGGCCGCTTTTGCACCCATAGTTGCAGATGTTTCACCACTGCCCTTTTCAATCCATCTACGTTCTTTTATCCCTGTTCTTTCTTGAATCCAAGCATCGTTGGTGTCCATCATTTTAGACAAATCATCATTTGTTACCACATTGTCAGGAACAAAATAGCCCATTCCTGTTATCTTTGAATTATACATAATAATCGTTTTTCAAATTGTACAATTCAAATTTAGTAAAATAAAATTTATTATGCTTTGAATAGTAGTTTTTATTCTGATAAAACTATTTATTTCCTTTACACTTTGACAAGATCAGTGTGACAAACATAATTTTACAATACTTACCAGTATTCAATATTAAAAATAACAACTATATTATGTCATCTTGTCACAAAAGTTTATTTGGTATTTTTTTTGACTATTACTTTATCAAATTAAAACTATAAACAAAATATAATATGGCAACTGGAAACATAAATGTAACAGCAGAAAATATTTTCCCAATAATTAAAAAATTCTTGTATTCTGATCATGAGATTTTTTTACGTGAATTAATTTCGAATGCAACCGATGCAACCTTAAAACTAAAACACCTTTCTACTTTAGGTGAAGTAAAAGGAGATATTGGTGCCCCAATGATTGAAGTAATTATTGACAAAAAGAAAAAACAAATCAGAATTATTGACCAAGGTGTTGGTATGACAGCCGATGAAGTTGAGAAATATATCAACCAAGTAGCCTTTTCTGGCGCAGAAGAATTTGTGGAAAAATATAAAGATTCAGCAGATGCTGGAATCATTGGGCATTTCGGACTTGGATTTTACTCCTCTTTTATGGTGGCTGAAAAAGTAGAAATTTTCACAAAATCATTTAAAGAAGATTCAAAAGCAGTACGTTGGGAATGTGATGGAAGTCCACAATATACTTTAGAAGAAACTGACAGAACAGCAAGAGGGACAGAAATTGTTTTGCATGTTGATGCTGACTCTACCGAATTTTTAGAGGATTCTAAAATCAATGAATTGCTATCGAAGTATAATAAATTTATGCCGATTCCAATCAAGTTCGGAACTGAAGAAATTGATGATCCAAAGCACACTCCAAAGACAACGAAAGATAAAGACGGAAAAGAGACAACAGAACCTCAACAAAAAATAACGGTTGATGCTATTATCAACAATCCAAATCCGGCTTGGACAAAACAACCGAGCGAGTTAAAAGATGAAGATTATAAAAAGTTCTATCATGAGTTGTATCCAATGCAATTTGAAGAACCATTATTTAACATTCACTTAAATGTTGACTATCCGTTTAACTTAACTGGTATTTTATATTTCCCTAAGATTAGCAAGAACATTGATCCGCAAAAAGACAAAATTCAGTTATATCAAAACCAAGTTTTTGTAACTGATAATGTGGAAGGGATCGTTCCTGATTTCTTACAAATGTTACGTGGTGTAATTGACTCACCAGACATTCCGTTGAATGTTTCTCGTAGTTATTTACAAGCTGATGGTGCTGTTAAAAAAATCTCAAGTTACATCACTAAAAAAGTAGGTGACAAATTAGCAAATCTTTTCAAAAATGACAGAAAAGCATTTGAAGAAAAGTGGGATGATATTAAAATTATTATTGAATATGGAATGCTTTCTGAAGATAAATTCTTCGAAAAAGCAGATAAATTCGCATTATACCCAACGGTAGATGGTGCATATTATATTTGGGATGAATTGCTAGAAAAAATCAAAGCAAATCAAACCGATAAAGACGATAAAACAGTAATCTTATACGCATCAGATGTAAAAGCACAGCACAGTTTTATACAAGATGCGAAAGAAAAAGGATATGAAGTTTTATTGTTAGATTCTCCTATTATTTCACATTTAATTCAAAAATTAGAAACAAGCAAAGAAAATATTTCTTTTGTTAGAGTTGATGGAGATCATATTGATAATCTAATCAAAAAAGACGATGTAAAGATCTCAAAACTATCAGATGAAGAACAAACGAGTTTAAAAACAGTTTTAGAATCTAACATTCCGACTGAAACTTATACTATTCAGTTAGAGTCGATGGATTCTAGTGCAAATCCGTTTATAATTACACAACCAGAATTTATGCGAAGAATGAAAGAAATGCAAGCTTCTGGAGGTGGCGGTGGAATGATGGGCATGGGTAATTTCCCAGACATGTATAATTTGATAGTAAATACCAATAACGAATTGGTTGGTGAGATTTTAAATACCAAAACTGCTAAAAAGCAAGAACGCTTGATTAAGCAAACGTTTGATTTAGCAAAATTATCTCAAAACTTGTTACATGGTGAAGAATTAACAAACTTCATTAAACGTAGTTATGAGTTGATTAAATAGATTGTTAGGATCTTAGAATTTAGACATTTAGAAAACCCCGTTTCATTAATTTGAAACGGGGTTTTCTTTACAATTAACTTTCTAATATAAAACAGCTAACTTTGTTTATTTAGACATAACAAATAAATTTATTATTTTGAGGTATTTAACAACAGTAGCATTAATTCTTATACTTTGCTGTTCTTGTGATGATGACGATGGAACTATTTCAGTTGGTCTCTTAGCAGAACACCTTGGTGTTTACATCAATTATTTTTATAACTGAGGCATTTTAGGGAATAATACTCTTGAAAATGAATTGCTTGCATGGGTTGATGAAAATGATTTAAAGTTTACACCACCAATTGGCTAAATTACTCCTTTTAAACAGAGGCATTACTCGTCAATTCTACATCGGTAAAATTAAAGACCCTGGCATGCCTCCAAACTTAACTATAGCAAAAGAGTTGGTAATGCACCATGGTGATGTTTTCTTAACCAATTACCATAGCGATGCTTGGCAATTATCAGGTTCTACTTCGGAAAATTCTATCGTAAATAAATCAAATTTGCTAGCACAAGCAGGTTTGAAACTCAACAAAGAAGTGAATATTGTTATTTTATTTAACGTCTATCAAATGTCACTCTCTCCAGAAATTTGGAATTATTTTGCAACTACTGGAATGGATAATGAATTCGAAAATGCATTTGCGGAATGGAGTACTGAATATAAAGCGAGCACAGACATTAGCAATAAATAATTCTTAAACCTAAAAGGCTTTGGAATTTATAGGTATAGCTACGCCAAAAATGCAAGACCTTAAAAACTGCTTAATTCAGAAAAACAAAATATTTCTAAAGTAAATTCTAACTCTGTTTCATTAATTTGGAGCGGTTTTTTTGCACTTGACTTTCTCATAAAAAACAACTAACTTTGTTTATCGAACGATATAATCAATTGAAACTGAAGATATCTTAACCGTTATAGCACATATGCCGAAAAAACGAGTATTTTTAAACATTAAGAGTTAACAAAAGAAAATTTAAATGAAAACAAAAAAAAGAATTTTAGCAGTCGCATTATTAATTGGATTAACCAATTTGAATGCGCAAGATGTTACCACTGTAGAAGCAACAGACGGTAACGTAAGTGAAAACTTAGATTTAGAAGCGGTAGCTTCTGTATTTGGGGAAGCCAAAGACCTTGAAGATTTTGAAAAAAGATTAAATGACCCTGATACAAAAATATCTAATTTAGATCTAAATAAAGATGGTGAAGTTGATTATTTAAAAGTTTTTGAATCGTCAAAAGGTGATACACGTACAGTAACAATTCAGGCCGTAATTGGAAAAGATAAATATCAAGATGTAGCAACTATTAATGTTGAAAAGGACAGTGAAGGAGAAACCCAAGTCCAAGTAGTTGGCGATGTAAGTATGTACGGCTCTTCTTATGTTATTTATCCTGTTTATGTTCATCCTCCAGTAGTAGTAGTTTGGTTTTGGGGTCCTTATTACAATCCTTGGCGCTCACCTTATTACTATGGATATTACCCTCCTTACTATCGTCCTTGGAGACCTTATCCAACTAGTAGATACAGAACAAATGTTCGTGTAAACGTAAATGTTAATAATTCGTATAGCCGAACAAATGTAAATGTAGGAAATAGTAAAAAAGACGTCGCTGATAAGAAAAAACCTGAGAAAACTAATAAAGAGGCGAAATCAACTGGAAAAGAAGTTCAAGATGACTGGAAAACAGATGCGGAAAAAAAAGGTGAAAAGAGTAATGTGAAAAACAATAAAACTTCTGTTCCTTCTGAGAAACCAAATACTAAACCTGCAAGTAAACCTTCGACTAAGCCTGCTGCGAAACCGAGTAGCAAGCCTGCTTCTAAACCAGCAAGCAAACCCAAAGGAAAAAGAAAAAACTAAAATACGTGCTGTAACAAAGTATATAAAAAATAGCAGTTAAGTGCCAAATTTAAAGTTTGGTGCTTTTCTGCTATATTTGTTTTTCAACCGAAAAAAAAGTTAATTTAATCTGCTACTTTTCATATACACACCG
>CAZUFO010000025.1:0-24083 GCA_964619615.1 uncultured Lutibacter sp.
GGACAAATCTTATATCCGTCACACAGGTTATCCAGGAGGTCAAAGATCTTTAACTGCAATAGAAATGTTTGGAAAAGATCCTGCACGTCTTGTTGAAAAAGCAGTAAAAGGAATGTTACCTAAAAACAAATTAGGTAGTGCATTGTACAGAAATTTATATGTATATGCAGGCGCTGAGCACCAACAAGAAGCTCAAAAACCAAAAACATTTAACCTTAACGATCTTAGATAACTATGGAAATTATACACAAAATAGGAAGAAGAAAAACTGCTGTTGCACGTATTTATCTTTCAGAAGGAAAAGGGAAAATCGTTATTAAAAACAAACGATCAAGTACTTACAAAGAATTGAACGACTATTTTACTACGGCTGCTTTACAATACAAAGTAAACCAACCATTAATGTTAACTGGTAACGAAAAATCATACGATATTAAAGTGTCTGTTTTTGGAGGTGGCGTAACTGGACAAGCAGAAGCGGTTCGTTTAGCAATTTCAAGAGCACTTGTTGAAATTGATGCTGATCACCGTTTGGTATTAAAACCAGAAGGCTTAATGACTAGAGATCCAAGAATGGTTGAACGTAAGAAATTCGGTCAGAAGAAAGCACGTAAGAAATTCCAATTCTCTAAACGTTAATATTAGCATGTTGAAATCTATTCAACACCTGCTTAAAAAAATAAAAATTAAATTAAATGTTGTTACTGTTTAGCATCTAAATAATTAAGACCGACAAAATCGCTACTTAATTATTGCTATCACAACGAACGTAAACAAATATAAAATGGCAAACATCGATATTAAAGAATTATTAGACGCAGGTGTACACTTTGGTCACTTGACAAGAAAATGGAATCCAAACATGGCTCCGTATATTTATACAGAGCGTAATGGAGTTCATATTATTGACCTTTACAAGTCGGCTGCAAAAATGGAAGAGGCTGGAAAAGCATTAGGGAAAATTGCTGCTTCTGGTAGAAAAATACTTTTTGTTGCAACTAAAAAGCAAGCAAAAGATATTGTTGCTGAAAAAGCGGAAGAAGTTAACATGCCTTACATCACAGAAAGATGGCCAGGCGGAATGTTAACAAACTTTGCTACTATTAGAAAAGCGGTTAAAAAAATGGCTATTATTGATAGAATGAAGTTAGATGGTTCTTTTGATGCACTTTCTAAAAGAGAGAAATTACAAATTAATCGCCAGCGTGCAAAATTAGAAAAGAACTTAGGTTCAATTTCTGATATGACACGTTTACCAGGTGCATTATTTGTGGTTGACGTTAGAAAAGAGCATATTGCTGTTGCTGAAGCTCAAAAACTGAACATTCCAATTTTTGCAATGGTTGATACAAATTCTGACCCAAGAGCAATTGATTTTGTAATCCCTTCAAATGATGATGCTTCAAAATCTATTTCTAAAGTTTTAGGAGTTGTTACTGAAGCAATTACTGAAGGATTAACTACAAGAAAGTCTCAAAAAGACAAAGAAGTAGCTGATAAAAAAGAAGTTGTAGCGAAGAAAGAAGTTTCTGACACAAAAGAAGCAACTGCATAATTAATAAAAATGGTTTTTTACTCGTGATTAGCAATTTTTGCGAGTAAAAAATTTAACATAAATAAAGAGAAAATAAATGGCAAATATTACTGCTGCAGATGTAAAAAAACTTCGTGCTAGCACAGGTGCTGGAATGATGGATTGTAAAAATGCCCTAGTTGAAGCTGGTGGAGATTTTGATAAAGCAATCGATATTTTACGTAAAAAAGGACAAAAAGTTGCTGCTAAAAGAGCCGATAGAGAATCAACTGAAGGTGTTGCAATCGCAAAAATTAATGATGCTAACACGGAAGGTGTTGCTATTGTTTTAGCTTGTGAAACTGATTTTGTTGGTAAAAATGATAGTTTTAAAGCATTGGCAAATCAATTTGCTGAGATCGCAATGAACTTTGACAACAAAGAAGATTTCTTAGCTGCCGATTTCGGAGGAATGACAGTTGCAGAAAAATTAATTGAGCAAACAGGCGTTATTGGTGAAAAATTAGAAATAACAGCATTTGAAAAAATCGCTGCTCCTTTTGTAGGATCTTATATTCACGGTAACAAAATCGCCTCAATGGTTGGCTTAACTTCTGCTATTGACAAAGCAGACACATTAACAAAAGATTTAGCAATGCAAGCAGCATCAATGGGTGCAACTACATTGTCTTATAAAGATTTTGACCCTGCATTTGTTGCATCAGAAACTGAAGCAAGAATTGCGGTAATTGAAAAAGAAAATATTGAATTAGGTAGATTAGGTAAAACATTGAAAAACGTACCTCAATATATTTCTATGTCTCAATTAACTGAAGATGTTTTAGCAAAAGCAACGGAAGATGCAAAAGCAGAATTAAAAGCAGAAGGAAAACCAGAACAAATTTGGGATAGAATTCTTCCTGGAAAATTAGAGCGTTTTATTTCTGATAATACAACTTTAGATAACGAACAGTGTTTGTTAGATCAAGAGTTTATTAAAGATGCTAAAAAGAATGTTGCTCAATATGTAAAAACATATGGTGATGTTGAAGTTGCTAACTTCTCTACAGTAGCTTTAGGATAATCCATTCTATTATAAAACACAAAAAGTCTCGATGAAAATCGAGACTTTTTTTTGGCGTTTATCTAATTTAATTTAGATGTCATTCCTGCGAAAGCAGGAATCCATACTCATCTTTATTTTAGATTCCTGCTTTCGCAGGAATGACAACATTGGTATTTATATTTATCCGTTTTCTGTCAAATAATTATCACGTCACCCTGAACTTGTTTCAGGGTCTCATCTTATTTGCTCATTAACAGTGTTATGTGATTCTGAAACAAGTTCAGAATGACGCACTTTATATATTTATGACTCTTTACGGACATACAATTATATTTTTATAAAAATATTTTTCTTATAAAGGATATACGTCAAGAGCCAAAATACAATCATATGTATTATTGCATAAAATAAGGAGCCGTTCATATTTCCAAAAATTGGTACAAGCATATCAGCATAAAAATAATTCAATACTGTAGTCGTTTCACCTTCAGAATTTGTTGTTTTAACCAATCGCATCATACGTCCGAAAACACCCGCAAACATAAAAATGAATAAAGGGTTGGTTCCGAAATGTATAAATGGATTGAATATTTTTTTTATCCCTTTTACATCTATAATCCATAACAATAACGATAAAAATAACATTGCTAAACCACCTGTGTAAACCACATACGAACTAGACCATATCGGTTTATTAATTGGATACACTAAATTCCATATTAGGCCAATAACTACAGCAATGGTTCCGTAAAAAACTAACTTTTTTATAGCATCAAAAACAACTCCTGATTTTTCAATAATTCTACCGGCAAAATAACCTATTAAAACAGTAGCTATTGATGGAATAGAAGATAGTAATCCTTCAGGGTCAAATGGAATTCCAAAACCTCCATAAATATGATTTTCACCAAAAAGAAACACATCAACTTTTGCAACTATATTGTTACTTAAACTATATGGATCACCTTCGCCCAAGAAATAAATCAATCCCCAATATCCAAATAGAATTCCGACAAATAATTTTAAAATAATTTTGTACTCAAACTTCATACATATTAAAGCAGCGATTGCATACGCAATTACAATTCTCTGTAAAACACCATAAATACGCAAGTTTTCAAAATCGAAAGTTGGAAGTGCATTTAAGAACAAACCTAACAAAAAGATAACTGTAAACCGTTTAAACACTTTTAGCAATCCACTTTTGGTAATTCTTCCGCCATACTTTCTAAACGAAAACCACATAGAAACGCCTACAATAAATAAGAAAAATGGAAAGACTAAATCTGTTGGTGTTGTGCCATTCCATTCAGCATGACGTAAAGGCGGATATACATAACTCCAACTTCCTGGCGTATTCACCATAATCATCAAAGCGATGGTTAAACCTCTTAAAACATCAAGTGCTACTAATCGCTGAGTTGCCATGTTTTATTTTTTTAATCCAACTTTATGTCCATACACTGCATAATATAAAATAAATATATAACAAGGAAACAACATCCAATAACTAGAAGTTGAAGCTTCTGTTAAGGCACTTGCTTCATCCAATCCTTGGGCAATCAATTCAATTTTTTTATTATCAACTAACATACCGTATAAAGGAGTTAAAATCGCTCCCCCTGAAATTGCCATAATCAATAATGCAGATGCCGTTTTTGTAAATTCCCCTAAGCCTTTTAATGTCAAAGGCCAAATTGCAGGCCAAACCAAAGCATTTGCAAGCCCTAAAGCCGCAACGAAATAAACAGATGTAAGTCCTGATGTAAAAATGATACATGCTGTAAATACAATTCCGAGTACAGCACTAATTTTCAAAGCTGAATCTTGCTTTAAATATTTAGGAATCAATAAAGCTCCCAATGCATACATTGCCACCATAGCAAACAAGGTGTACATTGTAAAAAACTTAGCTTCTGAAACAGGAATACCTATTGATATACCATAATTAATAATTGTGTCTCCAGCAATTACTTCAACTCCAACATATAAAAATAACGCCAATACTCCCAACCATAAATGTGGGAATTGGAAAATACTTGTTTTAACAGATTCACCATCTTTGGCTTCTTGAATAGGTTCGGCTTCTACATGTGGTAGTGGCGCCTTTCTTATTAATACGCCTAAGACAACCAATACAATTGCCATTACAATATAAGGTGTAACAACACTATCAGCCATTGTATCTAACAACACATTTTTCTCGTCTTCTGAAACCGTGCCTAACTTGTCATTAACTTCGTCAATACCCGATAATAATAATGCTCCAAAAATAACAGAACCTAAGGCTCCTGCAACTTTATTTGCAATCCCCATGATAGAAATTCGTCTTGCAGCGCTTTCAATAGGCCCTAATATAGTTATATATGGATTTGATGCAGTTTGTAATAAAGTCATTCCTAAACCTTGAATAAAAATTGCTACTAAAAACATCCAATAAGCCCTTGCTTCTGCTGCTGGAATAAACACTAACGCTCCTATTGCCATTACAACTAGTCCAAGAGCCATTCCATTTTTAAATCCTGTTTTTTTAATTATATAGGATGCTGGTAATGCCATTACCACAAAAGATATATAAGATGCCGATGCCACCAAAAACGCTTGAGAATCTGTCAATTCATTGATTGTTTTCATAAACGGAATTAACGCACCGTTAATCCAGGTTACGAATCCGAAAATGAAAAATAATCCCGCTATAATTGCTATTGGGATAAAAGTGCTTTTTGTTTGATTAGAAGAATTATTCATTAGAAGTTATTGTTAAGTATTGAAAATAGTTTTTGATTTTTTGCCGTAATTAACCGCAATTACCTGCTGTTAAAAGTAGCGTATTTATTTTTATAAAAAAACAAATATCTATAAACAACCATTTTTAATAGTTGAATAGCATTGTTTAAAAAATAAAATGTGTAGATTCTTAGTCATTACCTTGCCTACTTATCCTTTTTCTTCAGAAAATTGCAGGCGTATATTAATCCATTCTCTATGTTTTCAAACATCAATCTTACTTTATCTTCTAAAGTATTTCTTATATTTGCATAACTTTCAAAGAAATTATGTCTTACAAAAGAATTTTATTAAAATTAAGCGGCGAAGCTTTAATGGGCGATCGCGAGTATGGAATAGACCCAAAAAGATTGGCTGGATATGCAGAAGAGATAAAAGAAATTGTAAATCTTGGTATTGAGGTAGCAATTGTAATTGGGGGCGGAAACATTTTTAGAGGTGTTGCAGGAGCAAGTAATGGCATGGATCGTGTGCAAGCAGATTATATGGGAATGTTGGCAACGGTAATAAATGGCTTAGCTATGCAAAGCGCTTTAGAAGATACTGATGTGCCGACTCGTTTACAAACCGCCATAAAAATTGAAGCGATTGCAGAACCATATATCAAACGAAAAGCAGTGCGCCATTTAGAAAAAGGACGTGTTGTTATTTTTGGTTCAGGCACTGGAAATCCGTTTTTTACTACTGATTCTGCTGCTGTTTTAAGAGGAATTGAAATTAATGCTGAAGTAATTTTAAAAGGAACAAGAGTTGATGGAATTTATGATTGCGATCCCGAAAAGAATAGCAATGCAGTAAAATTTAACAACTTAACTTTTGATGAAGTTTTAAAGAAAGGCTTAAAAGTAATGGATACAACAGCATTTACATTAAGCCAAGAAAACAAATTACCAATTATTGTTTTTGATATGAATACACCCGGAAATTTATTAAAAGTAATTTCTGGTGAAAAAATTGGAACATTAGTTAAAAACTAAATCGTAAACATTTAAATTAGTAGCAAAATGAACGAAGAAATTGAATTTATTATTGACACTGCAAAAGAGCAAATGGATAACGCTATTTTACATTTAGAAAAAGAATTGCGTAACATTAGAGCTGGTAAAGCAACACCATCAATGTTGGCTGGTGTGCAAGTTGACTATTACGGTTCAAAGACACCGCTTTCGCAAGTTGCAAATGTAAACACTCCAGATGCACGCACTATTTCTGTTCAACCTTGGGAAAAAGCAATGTTACAAGAAATTGAACGTGGTATTATGTTTGCCAATTTAGGCTTTAACCCTATGAATAATGGTGAAATGATAATTATTAACGTACCTCCATTAACAGAAGAACGAAGAATTCAATTAGCAAAACAAGCAAAAGCAGCTACCGAGCATGATAAAGTAAGTATTAGAAATGCTAGAAAAGATGCTAATAATGAAATTAAAAAAGTAGATGTTTCTGATGATATGCATAAAAATGCAGAAGCTACTATCCAAGATTTAACAAATACATTTATTAAAAAAGTGGATGAAATGTTTGCTAAAAAAGAGGTTGATATTATGACCGTTTAGTCAAATACTTCTTAAAAATACAAATCCGCTCTTGGCGGATTTTTTATTGTAACAATTTCAAATCGTCTTCGTTATATAATAAATAACTTCAATGAAAAAGTTTTTATTCTTTTGTTTTCTGCTCCCAACAATTGGCTTTTCACAATATCAATTATCAGGAATTTTAACCGATGCTAAAACAAAAGAGACGTTACCTTTTGCAACCATCAGAATTGATGACTTTCATGGAACAATTACCAATGTTGATGGAAAATTCACATTGACTTCAACTGAAGAAATAACAAAAATTCAGATTTCATATATTGGTTACGAATCCCTATCAATAGACATTCCAAAGAATGCAACTTTCATTAAAATTGTATTACATCAAAATATTGAAAGTCTTAATGAAATTGTTATTTCAAATGCCGAAAATCCAGCCTTAAAAATTATTAGGAATACCATCAACAATAAAGACAAAAACAATATTGAAAAGAAGTTAAATTCTTTCAAATTTAAAGCATACAATAAACTACTTATTACTGCCAATCCAGATTCCATAAGCGGTGCAATTGATACCATCTACAAAATCAAAAATGGCATTAAAGAAATAAAAAGAATTGATTCGACTAATTATGAATTCAAAAAAACGATTGACAGGCATCACTTATATTTAACTGAAAAAGTTTCCGAACATACTTTTGAAAAAGGAAAGAAAAAAAAGGAAACGATTTTAGCATCTAGAATGGCAGGATTTAAACAGCCACTCTATGAATTTTTTGCAATTACAATTCAAGATTTTTCATTTTATAATGACTTTTATACAATTGCAGGTACAAAATACATCAATCCGATTGCTAAAAATGCACTTAAACACTACGACTATAAAATTTTAGATACCGTAAAAACGGAGAAAGGAAACTCCTTTATGATTTATTTTAAACCTAAAGAAAAAGGTAAAACAGTTGGTTTAGAAGGCGTCCTTTATATAGATAATACCTCTTTTGCAATTACTTCTGCAATAGCAGAATTAAGAGGTATTATTGATATTAAAGCAACGCAAGACTTCACATATTATAAAAGTGATTCCATTTGGTTTCCAACAAACACTCACATTACAATCAAAAAAGGTGAAAATGACGAAGCATTGTTGCTCTTCGGAGGGATGATTAATTTTAGCAACTCCAAAAAAGATTCTACTCTAACTTCAACCAAAAAAAATGACCCTTCAGACATTTCATATTTCAGTTCTAAAACAACCAACTTTGAAATTGAAATCAACAAACCAATAGTGGTTTACAAATCGGCAAATACGATTCGCTTTTTAGAAGATGCAGATGAAAAAAGCGAAGCATATTGGAATACATATCGTACAGATTCCTTAACAAAAAGAGGCAAAGAAACATATATTGTAATTGATAGCCTTTCTGAAGATGCAGGAGTTGAAAAAAAATTAAACTTTGCTAGAAATATTTTAAAAGGATATTTACCAACAAAATATTTGAATCTTGATTTAGGAAGAATCATAAATTTAAATAATTATGAAGGTTTTCGTTTTGGTTTTGGAGGAATAACAAACACCAATTTCGCAAAGAAATATCGTTTAGAATCCTATGTTGCTTACGGAACTAAAGATGGCAAATTCAAATATCATATAGGTGGTGCATTCCGTTTAAACAGAGCATCAAACACTTGGATTGGCGCAGGCTATACAGACGATTTAAAAGAAGCTGCAAAACTTGATTTTATTAATGAAAACACTTCTTTTTCATTAATGAATCCAAGAAACTTAAACATCAGTAAATTTTATAAATATAGAACATACAATATCTATTTAGAACACGATATTCAGCCCAATTTGGAGGCTATATTTGACTTAAGCACAGGGTCGTACGAACCAACTTTTGATTACACTTATATTTCAATCAATAAAATTCTTTCTAACTATAAGTTAACCATGGCAACCGTTGGAATTAAATACAACCCGAAAAATGAATATATGGATACGCCTATTGGCAAAGTGAGAATAAAAAATGGGTTTCCTCAATTCACTTTGCAAATTGCCCAAAGTTTTAATAATGTCTTAGAAAGCGATTTTGGATTTACACAAGTTAACTTTAAAGCGGTTTACGACATCAAACGATTGAGAAAAAGCACCACAAGTTTCCTACTACAAGGTGGAATTGTATTTGGCGAAGCTCCAATTACTCATTTATATAATGCAACTCCAAATTATACTTATAAAAGCCCTTGGATTACTCGCGTTACATTTGCGGGTAGAAATAGTTTTGAAACCATGGGTTACAACGAATTTATATCCGATAAATATGTGATGCTTCAAGTAAAACATAAAATTACTCGCTTTAAAATCACCAATGGATTTAAGCCTCAAGTTAGTTTGGTTACCCGTGTTGCGATTGGCGATATTGACAATCCTATAAATCATAACGGGTTTGCTTTTAAAAAAATGAATAAAGGTTATTTTGAAAGCGGGCTAGAAATCAATAGTTTAATTTATGGTTTAGGTATTAGTGGGTTTTATCGTTACGGAGCATATCACAACCCTATTTGGAGCGATAATTTAGCCATTAAAGCCACCTATCATCTTAACTTAGGGTTCTAAAAAACTATTACAAAATAACGCTACGTATTAACTAAATACTTTCGTTATCTTTGTCGAAATTTTTTCAATGAATTTTTGGACACGGGTTTCTCGAATCATTATTAAAGGGCGAATTGTAATTTTGTTACTGATTGCTTTGGCAACCTATTTTTTAGCGATTCAAACCAAAAACCTACGTTTTTCTTATACCGAACCAAATTTACTTCCAAAAGATCATATAGTAAATGTTGAATACAATCAGTTTTTTCAATTATTTGGCGAAGAAGGGAACGCAATGATACTTGGAGTTAATGACTCCACAATTTTTACTCCTGAAAAATTTAATAATTGGAACTATTTAGCCAAACAGATTGATAGTTATCCTGAAATTGAATTTACAATTGCCATTGGAGATATTAAAAAATTGGTGCGTGATGACAAAAACAAAAAGTTTGTTTTACAGCCTCTTTTTGATAAAAACCCTACAACAGTTGAGGAAGTTAATAAGATAAAAACCGACCTCTTTGAGAACCTTCCTTTTTATGATAATGTTCTTTACAATAAAGAATCTGAAACCATACAAACTATCGTTTACATAAAAAAAGATGTTGTAAACACAGAAGCCAGAAGCGATTTTATTTTAGGAAAATTTAATAAAATCATAAAACAGTTTGAAATAGAAAACGACGTTAATGTTCATGTTTCTGGGTTGCCATACATCCGATCAATGAATGCTCAGAATATAAAAGACGAAATGAAGATGTTTGTCTTTTTGGCGCTTTTTGTAACCGCAGTCATTTTCTTTTTCTTTTTTAGATCGTTTAGAGCAACATTAATTACGCTCCTTATTGTTTGTATTGGGGTTATTTGGTCCTTTGGATTTATTGGTTTATTCCGATTCGAAATCTCTGTATTAATGGCACTTATTCCACCATTAATAATTGTTATAAGTGTTCCAAATGCTGTTTTCTTAATTAATAAATACCAGCAAGAAATTAAAACACACGGTAATCAAGCAAAAAGTTTACAACGTGTTATTTCAAAAGTTGGAAGCGCAACTTTGATGACTAATATTACTACAGCATCAGGTTTTGCAACCTTTATTTTTACAAAAAGTCAGATTCTTGTAGAGTTTGGAATTATGGCATCTATAAATATTGTTGCGGTCTTTTTACTCGCTTTATTTCTTATTCCTATTATTTACAGTTTTTTACCTTTACCCAAAGAAAAACACCTAAAACATCTAGACAGAAAATGGATGAGCGGTATTGTAAACTGGATGGAAAATATGGTGCGAAATTACCGTTTTGCTATTTATGCCTCTTCTGTAATAATAATTATTGTAAGTATAATTGGTATTTATCAAATACGAATTTCAGGTAGTTTGATTGATGACATGCCAAAAGATAAAGAATTTTATAGCGACATTAAATTTTTCGAAGAAGAATTTGGAGGTATTATGCCTTTAGAAATTGTTATTGACACCAAAGAACCAAAAGGTGTAATGAAATTAAGCACCCTAAAAAGGATTGAAAAACTAAATGAAACTATTGATGAAATTCCAGAATTATCAAAGTCCATCTCAATAGTTAATTTGGTAAAATACTCAAAACAAGCGTATTATAGCGGGCTTCCAAAATATTATCAATTACCTACCAATCAAGATAAAAATTTCATCTTATCCTATTCTAAAAATTCAGATGCAAATTCAGACATGTTATTGAATTTTGTTGATTCAACTGGGCAATATGCAAGAATTACAACCTACATGAAAGATGTTAGCACCTCTAAAATGGAAGGTATTGAAGCGCGCATTAAATCTAAAGCAAACGCTGTATTTAATTCCGATAGATACGATGTGTTTTTAACAGGGAAAGCATTGGTGTTTTTAAAAGGAACTAAATATTTGATAAATAATTTGATCTTATCCTTATCATTGGCAATTTTTTTAATTGCGCTTTTTATGGCGTTTACATTCCGTTCATTCAAAATGATATTAATCTCCATCATCCCTAATATTTTACCACTTATAATCACTGCTGGTTTGATGGGTTATTTCGGAATCCCACTAAAACCTTCAACAATTTTAGTATTTAGTATTGCCTTCGGAATATCGGTCGATGATACCATTCATTTCTTAGCAAAATACCGACAAGAATTACAAGAGAATAATTGGAAGGTTAAAAAATCTGTTTATGCGTCATTACGCGAAACTGGAGTTAGTATGTTCTATACTTCTATTGTGCTTTTCTTTGGATTTTTAGTGTTTACCGTTTCTAGTTTTGGTGGCACAAAAGCATTAGGTGGCTTGGTTTCAATTACATTGTTATTTGCAATGTTATCGAACTTATTATTATTACCCTCTTTATTGTTGTCTTTAGAATCTAAAATTGCCAATAAAAGAACTTTGAAAGAACCAACGGTTCCAGTTTTACCTTTAGAAGATAAGTGAATTTAAAATCAGTTTTTCTGTTTCAATCTTTCAATCATTAATTACATTCAGTATCTTTGCAATCAAATTTTTTGACAGATGAGTACGAGTACAATTTCCGATTTATTAAATTCAGATAAAACTGGACAAGAAATAACTATAAAAGGCTGGGTAAGAACATTTAGAAGCAATCGTTTTATTGCTTTAAATGACGGTTCAACTATTAATAATATTCAATGTGTCATCGATTTTGAAAATACAGCGGAAACAAAATTAAAACGTATTACTACAGGTGCTGCACTTTCTATTACGGGTACTTTAATAGAAAGTCTCGGAAAAGGGCAAAAAGTAGAAGTAAAAGTTACGTCTTTTGAAATTTTAGGCGATTCTAATCCTGATGAATACCCAATTCAACCAAAAAAGCACAGTCTTGAATTTTTACGTGAAAATGCACATTTACGTATTCGCACAAATACTTTCGGCGCAATAATGCGTTTGCGCTCTGCATTGTCTTTTGCGGTTCATAAATATTTTACTGAAAATGGTTTTTATAACTTCCATGCTCCTATTGTAACGGGTTCTGATGCTGAAGGAGCAGGCGAAATGTTTCAAGTCACCACTTTGAATCAAAAAAATACACCAAAAGACGAAAATGGTGAAGTAGATTATAGTCAAGATTTTTTCGGAAAAGAAACCAATCTAACTGTTTCTGGCCAGTTAGAAGCAGAAACTTATGCAATGGCTTTGGGTAAAGTATATACTTTCGGACCAACTTTTAGAGCAGAAAACTCAAATACTACGCGTCATTTAGCAGAATTTTGGATGATAGAACCAGAAATGGCTTTTCATGATTTAGATATGAACATGGATTTGGCA
Source organism: uncultured Lutibacter sp. (assembly GCA_964619615.1). Taxonomy (GTDB): domain Bacteria; phylum Bacteroidota; class Bacteroidia; order Flavobacteriales; family Flavobacteriaceae; genus Urechidicola. The sequence continues at coordinate 12,814 of CAZUFO010000025.1, forward strand.
GAAGATTTTATCAAAGCTGTTATTAAAGATGTGTTAACAAATTGTAAAGATGATTTAGCATTTTTAGAAAACCGTTTAACGCAAGAAGAAAAATCAAAACCAGTAAATCAACGTAGTGAAATGCCACTATTGGAAAAGTTGAATTTTGTGGTTGAAAACAACTTCAAACGTGTAAGCTATACAGAAGCAATTGATATTTTACGTAATTGTAAACCTAATAAAAAGAAGAAATTTCAATTTCCTGTGAATGAATGGGGTATTGATTTACAAAGTGAACACGAACGATTTTTGGTAGAGAAACATTTCAAATGTCCTGTTATTTTATTTGATTACCCAGCAAACATCAAAGCGTTTTATATGCGTTTAAATGATGATGGAAAAACAGTACGTGCAATGGATGTTTTGTTTCCTGGTATTGGCGAAATTGTTGGAGGCGCTCAACGTGAAGAACGTTTAGATGTTTTAAAAGAAAAAATAAAGGCACTTAATATAGACGAAAAAGAATTATGGTGGTATTTAGATACTCGTAAATTCGGCACCGCAGTTCATAGTGGCTTTGGGCTTGGTTTTGAAAGGTTAGTACAATTTGTTACAGGAATGGGAAATATACGTGATGTAATACCTTTTCCCAGAACACCACAAAACGCAGAGTTTTAGAAAAAAAACTGTGTTAAAACTAAAAAACTTGTCATGTTGAGCCTGTCGAAATATTTTACGGGCTGATTATCAATAAAGATTTCGACAGGCTCAACCTGACAAAATAGTTTATAATTACTTTTTATTCAGCAACTTTTTTTTGTAGATTTATGGAATGCTAAAACAATTTCTACAATACAAACTTTCACAAAAACTGTCACCACAACAGATTCAGTTAATGAAACTGATTCAGTTGCCTACGCAAGCATTTGAACAACGTTTAAAACAAGAAATTGAAGAAAATCCAGCGCTAGAAAAAGGAAAAGAAGAGGAAGATTATGATGAGTTAAATCAAGATGATTATAATGACTCAGACAGCGAAACCATAGATACAGAAGACATCAATATTGATGAATATTTGAGTGATGATGAAATTCCATTATACAGAACACAAGCAAACAATTACTCCGCAGATGATGATGATAAAAGCATTCCATATGCAGGAGGCATCACATTTAATCAACATTTATTAGCGCAATTACATACGTATAGTTTTTCTGAACAAGAAGAAATTATTGCCGAATTCTTGATTGGTAGTATTGATGAAAGCGGTTATATTCGTAGAGATATTGAGGATTTAATTGATGATTTGGCCTTTACTCAAAATATCTTCACAGATAAAAATGAGGTGTTAAAATTACTAAAAGTTGTACAAGAATTAGATCCTGCAGGTGTTGGCGCACGTGATTTACAAGAATGTTTAGTCATCCAATTAAAACGTAAAAAAGAAACTTTTGTTCGCAATCTTACCCTTAAAATCCTTGATAAATCCTTCGAATCATTTGCTAAAAAACATTATAAAAAAATCATTCAAAAATTTAACTGCTCAGAAGAGCAATTAAAAGAGGTGATTCTAGAAATTGAAAAATTGAATCCAAAGCCAGGAGGTTCTTTTGTTGGAAGCAATAAAGTTGCGGAACAAATTGTACCCGATTTTACAATTCGAATTGTTGATAGTGAATTAGAGTTAACATTAAATGCTCGAAATGCACCCGAATTACATGTTTCAGCCGAATATAACAATATGATGAAAGGTTATAAAGATGCTAAAGAAAAAACCAAATCTCAAAAAGATGCGGTACTTTTTATCAAGCAAAAATTAGATGCTGCAAAATGGTTTATTGACGCCATAAAACAACGACAACAAACCTTATTGTTAACAATGAACGCTATTATACAGCATCAATCTGAATATTTTTTGACTGGTGATGAACTCAAATTAAAACCAATGATTTTGAAAGATATTGCCGAAAAAATCAATATGGATATTTCTACAGTTTCTCGTGTGGCGAATAGCAAATACACATCAACTCCTTATGGTACAAAATTGATCAAAGAGTTCTTTTCTGAATCGATGAAAAATGACCAGGGAGAAGATGTATCTACAAGAGAAATTAAAAAAATATTAGAAACAGTTGTCGAAAACGAAGACAAAAAGAAACCCTATACTGATGATAAATTAGCAGCAATGCTAAAAGGTAAAGGCTACCCAATTGCACGAAGAACTATTGCCAAATATAGAGAGCAGTTAGATATTCCTGTTGCAAGACTTCGTAAAAAATTATAATTGCTAAAATGAAATTAAATAAATTAATATCATATATATTTCACCCAATATTAGTTCCAATTATTGGCACATTACTCTATTTTATTTTACAGCCAAGGCATACTAGTAAGCAATTAGAAATAACTATTATTGCGTCCGTATTTATTGGAACTTATATACTGCCATTATTATTTTTAACTGTTTTAAAAAGAACTAAAGTCATTCAAAATTTTCATTTAGAAGTTACTGAAGAACGTAAATTTCCGTTATTATTTTTCATTTCAATTTCATACTTCCTTTCAACACTTATTAAAAAAGGAGTAACCACCATAGATTTGGCATTATTCTTTTATGGTATGACCATCGCCTTAATTATTGCCTATTTTTTACTTTACTTAAAATTTAAAGTAAGCCTGCATATGATTGGAGTTAGTGGATTAATTGGTTTTTTTACCTTTTTTAGTTTTTTGTATCAAATAAACACATTATTAATTCTGGTCCTTTTATTTATTTTCTCAGGATTGATTGCAAGTTCAAGACTTGCACTTAAGGCACATCATAAAAAAGAGGTTTATTTCGGATTCTTACTTGGCTTTTTAAGCCAAATAGGGGTTTACCTTATTTATAATATGTAGAAGATAAACCCAATATTTAATTGCTTTAAATCAATTGATTCCCCATTGATAGTTTGTGTATCTTTAAACAAATTTTTGAGCCCATAATACACATTTATATTTAAACTACTATAGCCTACAGAAAGCGTTAGCCCATATTGAAATTTATCGACCTCTTCTATATTTTTTAATATAATAGTTTCATTTGAATCTTCAAATTTTGAAGCACTATTAAAAACATAACCCAACTTTACACCACCATAAATTCGCCAAAAATTATACTTAGTTGGTGTGGAAGTTCTCAATCTAAACTCAATTGGCATTTCAATTAACTGCGTAGAAAACCGATTGTTTGCATAATCTTTAGGGTCTATAATTTCAAATGTAGTAATCGGACTAGTTTTAGAAATTTTCATGTTTTGGATGTACGCATTAAAAGCATATCCCAAGCCAATACCAAACCCAACATTTCTGTTTTTATTAAGCGGAATGTCTCTAATGTATCCAATAGCTATGCCTCCAGACAACCCATTTTGCAAAAAATCTTTCGGTGGGTTTAATAAGGCATTATAACTTAAACCAATATAAAATTGATCTTCTAAGTACTTTGAATCAACAAAAGCACTATCAACCTGTGCGTTAGAATGTAAATAATTAATACAAATTATTAAAACAATAAAAACTTTTTTCAACATAACACAAATATAACGAAAAAAGGCAATCAAAAAATGATTGCCGTTTTAAAAAATATAGTTTATTTAAACTAATTTGTTCCTCCTGGGCGTGTAGAATATGTTATTTTCAAAGCATTGATTTCTCTCAATTCTTTTTCAATATCATTAATCGTACCTACACTACAGTTTTTATCCGCCTTAATCATGGTTGTCATATAATCACGTTCATCTTCATTAATACTTTCACGGGCTTCAAAAATAAAATTACGCACATCTTTTACATCGGAAATAATTTTATCGTTCAACTGTATTTTATCACCTTCACCATAATTAGCAACATCGGTTGCTTCACCAACATAAATGTAACTAATCAATCGTTTATCTTGTAATTTTTTAATTTCTGTTGCACTTGGTATTTGTTGCGCTACCATAACAGTAGTTTCACGCATGGTAGTTGCAACCATAAAAAAGAACAATAACATAAATACAATATCAGGTAAAGATGCTGTATTAATTGGTGGTAAGCCTTTTTTCTTTTTACTAAATTTAGACATGTTCTCTATTTTTAATTAATTAGCTTCTGATTTAGAAATAATCTCAGGGTACATTGCTCTAATTCTATTTCTTTTTTCTTTCAACTCAGCATTCCCTTTATCCTTTTCTAAGCCTGTAACAATTTCTGTATATAGCATACCAAATTGCTCTTGTGCCAATCTATTTCTTAAAAAAGTATAGGCAGCTCCTAGTTCATTTTGTACCGCTATATAAGTACCATATGTTGTACTTCTATCTGTTTTTAATGAAATAATTGCTTTGTTAGGGTGCACAGATGATTCTGGGTCTTTAGTTCCTTGACACCAATCACATTCTTTTCCTTCCGTTTCGCCAAAAGGTAATATTGGGTTTCCTATTCCTCCTCCGTTATCAATAAATGCAATTGCTAATTCACGAACATCTTTTACTTCTCTATACTCACCTTCTATTAACAAATCATCGTTTTTATTAATAAAAACTTCAAATACATTTTTTTGTTTAATAATTGGTGGTGGTGGAGCCTCGGGCGGTTGCTTTTCGGGTAATCTACGTGAAATTCCAGCATCTACGTCCATCGTTGTTGTTACTAAAAAAAATATTAATAGTAAGAACGCGATGTCTGCCATAGAACCTGCATTAATTTCGGGTGTATCTCTTCTTGCCATTCTAAATAGGTTTATTTGTTAGAAAACATTCCTCTTACAGAACCCCAGACTACAGTTGCCAATCCAATAAGTCCTAAGAAATAGGTGTATTTAATTAAAGCTCCTGCATTTTTTGATATTGGTCCTTTTTCTCCATCTTCAAGAATCTGTCCAAATTTATTTGTTACTTCTCCATCATCTGCTAATACATAAGCAATCGCAAATAACACCCCTAATCCTAAAAGGGTAAATGCGGTCTTTTTTAAGGCTGCTGGGTTTTGCACTAAACTCCAAATAGAGAATCCCACTGCAAAAATTGCTGTGAGACCTAACATAATAAATGTGAAAGTTATAAATGGGTCTACTACACTAACTTGAGTAGCAGCATCATTTTCAACAGCATCACCAGCCATTAATACTCTTACAAGTAATATGATGCCAATAACACCAAGTGCTGCTGCACCTATCTTTGCTATTTTATAAAATTTATTAGTCATAATTCAAATTATTTTTTGTGAGCAACCAAGATGTCAATCAAAGAAATTGATGCATCTTCCATATTATTTACAATACTATCAACTTTTGCAATGATGTAATTATAAAAAATTTGCAAAATAATTGCTACTACTAAACCAAATACGGTTGTTAATAAGGCCACTTGAATACCACCTGCAACTGTTGCTGGAGACATTTCGTTAGATGCAGCAATATTATCAAATGCTTTAATCATACCAATTACAGTCCCCATAAATCCAAGCATTGGAGCTAAGGCAATAAATAAAGATAACCAAGAAATGTTTTTCTCTAACAATCCCATTTGAACTCCACCGTAACTAACAATCGCTTTTTCTGAAGCGTCAATACCGTCTTTAGAACGATCTATACCTTGATAAAAAATTGATGCAACAGGACCTTTTGTATTTCTACAAACATCTTTTGCTGCTTCAACTCCACCAGATGCTAATGCATCTTCAACATCACCAATTAATTTTTTAGTGTTTGTTGTAGCTAAGTTTAAATATATAATTCTTTCAATTGCAATTGCAAGACCAAGTATTAAAGTAATCAAAACGATTCCCATAAAGAAAGGACCACCTTGAATAAAACGTTGTTTTAATTCTTGATGAAAACCTCTTTCTCCATCTACTTGTTCTGTTTGAGTGTCATCCTGTGCATACGTACTTTGTGTAGTTCCTAAAAACAAGATTCCTGTAATTGCTAGGATAGTAAATAGTTTTTTCATTGTGTAATAATTAATTGTTATTTAATAATTTAGATTATGGGTTAAATATATACATTTTTTGTAAAAGAAACAATTTCCTGCGGAGAGAAAGGGATTCGAACCCCCGATACAGTTTCCTATATACACGCTTTCCAAGCGTGCGCCTTAAACCGCTCGACCACCTCTCCTAAACATACTTTGTTAATTTTACGAATGCCAAGTAACAAAAAATTGTTGGGTTTTAAAAGGTTTATTTTCAATTAACAAAAAATTAAATCTTCAATAATCTTTTTACGGAATACAATCTTTTTATTATCAATACAATAACAGAATTCTTAATAAGTTGATTTATTTCAAAAAAAACAACGCTAGTTAAATTTATTAAATCATTTCTCCTCTTAAAGGAGTTTCAAAAAGTTGCTTAAATCGTGTGTTTGGGATATTTTCTCCTAATAAATACATTAATTTTGCTAATGCGCTTTCGGTGGTAATGTCTTTTCCATTAATCAATCCCATTTTTTGTAATTGGATACTTGTATCATACAAACCAAATACAACACTACCATTTGTGCATTGCGTAACATTAACAATTTTAATTCCTTTTTTTAAGGCTGTTTTTAATAAATCTATAAACCATTTGCCCGTTGGAGCATTCCCAGAGCCAAAGGCTTCAAGAACCACACCTTTTAAGCCTTCTATTTCCAAAACACTTTTAAGTACCTTTTCAGTAATTCCAGGAAATAACTTTAGCAGTAAAATATTTTTTTCTAATTTTTTTCTGATTTTAATTTTCTTAAATCGTCTAGATTTCTGTAATAAAAGATAATTAAATTTTAAATGCACGCCACTTTCTGCTAAAGGTGGATAATTGGGCGAAGCATACGCCTCAAAATGTTCTGAACTAACTTTGGTTGTTCTATTTGCCCTATATAATTTATATTCAAAGTACAAACAAACTTCTGATATTATAGGTTTTCCGTTTTTATGTGCTGCAGCAATTTCTATAGAAGTAATTAAATTTTCTTTCGCATCCGTTCTTAAGTCGCCTATTGGTAATTGCGAACCCGTAAATATTACTGGTTTTGATAAATTCTCGAACATAAAACTAATTGCGGATGCCGTGTACGACATAGTATCTGATCCATGCAATACCACAAAGCCATCAAATTTTTGATAATTACCTTCAATTATTTCGGTAATCATCACCCAATATTTAGGACTCATGTTTGAAGAGTCTATAGGTTCATCAAAAGATACACTATTAATTGTACAATTTAAGTGCTTTAATTCGGGAATGAAAGTCAATAACTTATTAAAATTGAACGCCTTTAAAGCTCCCGTTTTAAAATCTTTAGTCATACCGATTGTTCCTCCAGTATAAATAAGTAAAATATTTGGAATTTTTGCCATTTTGTCTGTTCCGCTAATCTTGGAATACTTTGTGCAGTAAAATTACATATAAATAAAAACAATTTTTAAGTAACTTTACAAAAAAATAAAAAGATATGATGTTAGGGTATGTAATTTTCGGAATTATAGCATTGGTTGGATGGATTGTACAATCTACATTAAAAAAGAAGTTTAAAAAATATTCTAAACTGAAATTACAAAACGGATTATCAGGTAGAGAAATTGCTGAAAAAATGCTTCAAGATAATGGCATATATGATGTAAAGGTTATTTCTACTCCAGGTAGATTAACAGACCATTACAACCCGAAAGATAAAACGGTAAATTTAAGCGAGGCTGTTTATAACGAACGAAATACTGCCGCTGCTGCTGTTGCTGCTCATGAAGTTGGGCACGCAGTGCAACATGCAACTGCATATTCTTGGTTAGAATTTAGATCTAGCTTAGTACCCATGGTTGGTATTGCAAGTAAATTATCTATGTGGATTATTTTGGCTGGTTTATTTATTCAATCATTTCCTATACTATTACCAATAGGTATTGTATTATTTGCTGCTACCGTATTTTTTAGTTTTGTAACGCTTCCTGTTGAATATGATGCGAGTAATAGAGCATTAGCTTGGTTAGAAGACGAACATATGTTGACTCCAGAAGAGCAAGCAGGTGCAAAAGATGCATTGAGTTGGGCTGCTAGAACCTATGTAGTTGCTGCTCTTGGAGCTTTGGCAACACTTATGTATTATGTGATGATTTACATGGGAAGAGATTAATTTATTATTATAATTCATATCATTCCTACGAAAGCAGGGATCTAAACTAATTTCGGGTCTGGATTCCTGCTTTCGTAGGAATGACAAATACTTTTTTTACAACTATTAATTACAAACTAATCTGTCTGTCTATTTGTTGATCTAATGAAATAAAGGTTTCCGTTCGGGCAACACCTTTTATATGTTGAATTTCATTATTTAAAACATTCATTAAGTGTTCGTTGTCTCGACATAATATCTTGATAAAGATGGCATAATTCCCCGTTGTATAATGACTTTCTATTACTTCTGGAATATCGCTCAATCTTTTAATGGCCGCAGAATATTTACTGGCAGCATCTAAAAAGATACCAACAAATGCTAAAGTTTTATATCCTAACACTTTTGGATTCAATACAAATTTAGAACCTGCTATGAGTCCTGAAGCTTCTAATTTTCTAAGTCTTTGATGAATTGCAGCACCAGAAATACCTACATTTCTTGCAATGCCTAATATTGGTGTTCGCGCATCTTCGATAAGATGCTTTAAAATAATTTTATCAATCCCATCAATATGCAACCCTTTATCCTTCATTTATTTCAAATTGAAATCAAATATAAAAAAATAAAGGATATAATTTCTTATATCCTTTATTTCGTGTTTTAAATTTTAAGTAAAATTACTTTTGTGGTTTCATTTCGAAATCCTCCATAAATTTTGTGGTGTAATTTCCAGCAACATAATCTGGATCGTCCATTAATTGTCTATGAAAAGGAATCGTAGTTTTTATGCCTTCTATTACAAATTCATCTAAAGCGCGTTTCATCTTATTTATTGCCTCCTCGCGCGTTTGTGCCGTGGTAATTAATTTAGCAATCATAGAATCATAATTAGGCGGAATACTATAACCTGCATACACATGCGTATCTAATCTAACTCCATGTCCACCTGGAGAATGTAATGTTTCTATTTTACCCGGCGAAGGTCTAAAGTTATTGTACGGATCTTCAGCATTAATTCTACATTCTATTGAATGCATTTTTGGCAAATAATCTTTTCCTGAAATTGGCACTCCAGCTGCAACTAAAATTTGTTCTCTAATCAAATCAAAACCTACTACTTCTTCTGTAATTGGATGTTCAACCTGAATTCGAGTATTCATTTCCATGAAATAAAAATTTCGTTTATTATCTACTAAAAACTCAACCGTTCCTGCGCCTTCATATTTAATATACTCGGCAGCTTTTACGGCAGCTTTCCCCATTTGTTTACGCAATTTTGGCGTCATAAATGGTGATGGTGTTTCTTCTGTTAATTTTTGATGGCGACGTTGTACAGAACAATCTCTTTCAGATAAATGACATGCCTTTCCGTAAGCATCACCAATAATTTGAATTTCGATATGGCGAGGTTCAACAATTAACTTTTCCATATACATGGTGTCATTATCAAACGATGCTTTTGCTTCTTGGCGAGCGTCGTCCCATCCTTTTTGCAAGTTTTCTTTTTCCCAAACAGCACGCATTCCTTTTCCTCCACCACCAGCGGTTGCTTTTAGCATTACTGGATAGCCCATTTTTTTCGCTAGTTTTTCAGCATCTTTAAAGGTCTCTAAAATTCCGACGGAACCCGGAACACAAGACACTCCAGCTTCTTCCATGGTTGATCTTGCCGAAGCTTTATCTCCCATCCTATTAATCATTTCTGCAGTTGCTCCAATAAATTTAATATCGTGCTCTTCACAAATTTTAGAAAACTTGGCATTTTCTGATAAAAAGCCATATCCTGGATGTATCGCGTCAGCATTTGTAATTTCTGCTGCTGCCATAATATTGGAAATTTTTAAGTAAGAATCTTTACTTGGTGGTGGTCCAATGCAAACTGCCTCATCAGCAAATTTAACATGTAAACTTTCAGCGTCTGCAGTTGAATAAACAGCTACAGTTTTAACGCCCATTTCTTTACAGGTTCTAATAACTCGTAAAGCTATTTCACCTCTATTCGCAATTAATATTTTTTTAAACATAACTCAAATGAATTAAGAATTCAACAAGTTGAATTCGGAATTAAAAGCAAATTTTAAGAAGGGTCCACTAAAAATAAAGGTTGTCCGAATTCTACTGGAGAAGATTCATCAACCAAGATTTTAACAATTTTACCTGTTACTTCAGATTCAATTTCGTTAAATAATTTCATTGCTTCAATAATACAAACTACTGAATCTGGACCGACCATATCGCCTACTTCCACAAAATTCGGCTTATCTGGTGCAGATTTTCTATAAAAAGTACCAATAATTGGCGATGTTATTTCGATATATTTTGAATTATCATCAACCGCGGGAGTAGACTCAACCGGCGCAGTAGCAACTGGGGCAACAACTGGAACTGCAGCTACAGGAACCTGAGGAATCGCCATTGGTGCTTGATGCACAATAGTTGTTTCTGCAGGACCGTTACCGGTTTTAATAGTTATTTTAAAATCTTTTGCTTCTAGTTTAACCTCATTAACTCCAGATCTGGATACAAACTTTATAAGGTTTTGAATTTCTTTTAAATCCATAAATTTTATTTTAGTAGTTAGTTAATTTCTATTTAGTATTATATGCCCATTTAAATAAGATGGATCCCCAAGAGAATCCACCGCCAAATGCAGCAAAAACAATGGTATCGCCTTTTTTTAATTGCGATTCGTAATCTGCCAATAATAATGGTAATGTAGCAGATGTTGTATTTCCATATTTTTCGATATTAATCATCACTTGAGATTCTTCTAAACCAATTCTATTTGCAGTAGCATCAATAATTCTTTTATTTGCTTGATGTGCTGCCAACCAATCAATATCTTCTTTTTGTAAGTTATTCATTTTTAAAATGCGCTCACTTACATCGGCCATATTAAAGACTGCTTTTTTAAATACTATTTTTCCATCTTGACGTGCAAAACAATCATCTCCTCCAAATACATCTCCTTTTTTCATTGGATATGTTGAACCTCCTTTTAAGACTCTCAAAAATTCTCTTCCCGAACCATCTGTTCTAAAATATTCATCTTGCAATCCTAATCCTTCTTCATTTGGCTCGAATAAAACTGCACCTGCTCCATCACCAAATATGATACAGGTTGCTCTATCGGCATAATCTATCATTGAAGAATTTTTATCGGCACCTATTAAAAGTA
>CAZUFO010000026.1:0-14379 GCA_964619615.1 uncultured Lutibacter sp.
GGTTTAGTTTTCTTAAAAAAATTGGCAATCATTGTGAGTTTTTATACATTTGCAAAGTAAATATATTTTAGAATGATTGCAAACAATATTTTTAGAGTTATAGGAGATTTTTTTACAGACGTAGCATTTATACCATTAAACGCTATCCGATCTTCTGACAACTGGTGGATTCAAAACACTTTTAGTTGGATTCTTGCCATAATTACAATGGCTGCATTTATATATTGGATGGGGCAATTGAAAAAATTCAAAAAAGAAGGAACTGAATAGTTCTATTTCCTCTTTATTTATTTAATTCTCTTATTCTGTGGGAAGTAAAAACAAATTAAAACGCTTTCGCGAAAACGACACATTTACAAATGTTGTTCAACCTACTCGTGAAGAAGTTTTAACCGACTTTTCTTTAAAAGGAAAATGGAATGATTTCTTTAAAAACGACCATCCTATTGTATTAGAATTAGGTTGTGGAAAAGGAGAATACACCTTAGCATTAGCAGAAAAAAATCCAACTAAAAATTTTATTGGCATCGATATTAAAGGTGCTCGTTTTTGGCGTGGAGCTAAAACGGCTTTAGAAGAAGACCAAAACAATGTTGGCTTTTTAAGAACGCAAATTGAATTAATTAACTTGTGTTTTGCTGAAAATGAAGTTGATGAAATTTGGATTACTTTTCCTGATCCCCAAATAAAATACACCCGCACAAAACATAGATTGACCAATCAAGAGTTCTTAAAAAAATATCATACTGTTTTAAAACCAAACGGCATTATTCACTTAAAAACAGATAGTGAATTTATGCACGGCTATACATTAGGAATCTTACATGGCGAAGGACATGAAGTTTTATATGCCCATCATGATGTGTATAACAACAAACAACATTCGCCAAAAGAAGTGATTTCTACACAAACTTTTTACGAAAGTCAGTATTTAGAAACCGGGAAAGCAATTACCTATATTAAGTTTAGACTTAATTATTAGTTGTAATTTTATTCGATGAAAAAAACCAACGATAATTTTTTTGAAAAATCGTACGCAGTTGCACGCTTAATTCCCTTTGGAAAAGTAACAAGTTACGGCGCCATTGCAACTTATTTAGGTGCCGCACGTTCTGCTAGAATGGTCGGCTGGGCAATGAACGCTTCACATAATGACGAAACAGTTCCTGCACATAGAGTTGTAAATAGAAAAGGATTATTAACTGGAAAACATCATTTTGACGGCACCAATTTAATGCAACAATTATTAGAAAGTGAAGGAATTAAAATCATAGACAATCAAATTCAAGATTTGGACAAAGTGTTTTGGAGCCCTTCAGAGGAATTGAAACTTTAGAACATTATTTCCTAATTCTGTAAAAATTTACAAATAATCACAAAAATAATTATTCATTTTACACTGTTCATTATTCATTGAATAGCTGTACATTTGTTATTATAGAATCGTTATAATTTAGACACGTGAGCATCCTCAAAAAAGACATATTAAAGGCACTTGAAAGCATAACTGCACCTGGTGAAGGAAAAAGTTTAGTAGAAAGTAATTCAGTTAAAAACATTGTGGTTTTTGATAAAGAAGTAATTATTGATATTGAAATTGGCAATCCTACTTTGCAAGCGAAAAAACGTGTAGAAGTTGACATCATGAAAACAATTCATGAGCAAGTGCATTCAAAAGCCGACATTACCGTTAATGTAAAAGCAATTGTAACTGAAAAACCATCAAATAAAATAAAAGGAAAAGAAATTCCTGGAATTAAAAATATTATTGCGGTTGCATCTGGAAAAGGTGGTGTTGGAAAATCAACTATTACAGCAAATTTAGCGGTTACTTTATCAAAAATGGGCTTTAGCGTTGGTATTCTTGATGCTGATGTTTACGGCCCGTCAATGCCTATAATGTTTAATGTCGCTAATGAAAAACCACGCTCTATTACTATTGATGGCAGATCTAAAATGAAGCCTATCGAAAGTTATGGTATTAAAATTTTATCGTTAGGTTTTTTCACACAGCCAAATCAAGCGGTAATTTGGAGAGGCCCAATGGCTTCAAAAGCATTAAATCAGTTAATTTTTGATGCAGATTGGGGCGAATTAGATTTCTTATTGCTCGATTTACCTCCAGGAACTGGCGATGTACATTTATCAATAGTACAAGCGCTACCAATTACCGGAGCCGTAATTGTGAGTACACCTCAAAATATTGCGTTGGCTGATGCAAGAAAAGGAGTGGCAATGTTTCAACAAGAAAACATCAATGTTCCTGTTTTAGGGATTATTGAAAACATGAGTTATTTTACACCAGAAGAACTTCCAAATAATAAATATTATATCTTTGGAAAAGATGGTGCTAAAAATTTAGCGGAAGATGTTGAAACAAAATTTTTAGGTGAAGTTCCTTTAGTACAAAGTATTCGTGAAGCAGGTGATTATGGCAGCCCGGTTGCATTGCAAGACAATACAATACTTGAAGAAACTTTTATCAATATCACCAAAAATGTAGTTTCAGAATTAGTAAAAAGAAACGATAACTTACCACCAACTGAAATTGTAAGAATTACTACAATGAGTGGTTGTAGTGCCGTAAAAAAATAACAGTATGACAGCACAAGAATTAACTACAAAAGTTGAAGACGCACTTGAAGAAATAAGACCTTATTTATTAACTGATGGAGGTGATATTTCTTTAGTTGGAATTGAAAACAATATAGTAAAAGTTAAGTTAGAAGGTGCTTGCATTAGTTGTTCAGTAAATCAAATGACACTAACAAACGGTGTTGAAGCCACCATCAAAAGACGTGTCCCTCAAATAGAAAAAGTAATTGAAATAAGTCAAGAACTTAATAACTAATAATTTTTCTTCTTCAAAATTCTGTATATTTGTATCATTATGAGCAACTCTTGGACAGAACTTTTACGCTACTTAAAATTCCTAATCAAAAGAGATCCTGAATAAGTTGTACTTTTTTTTAAAGTAACAAAACATATTTATTCACATTAAAAAATTAAAATATGCCTAGATATCATACATTAGGTAGTATTCCGCCAAAAAGACATACCGTTTTTAAAAGCCCAAAAGGCGACTTTTATCATGAAGAGCTTTTTGGCACCATCGGGTTTGACGGAATGTCGTCTCTACTCTATCATACACAACGGCCAACCCAAGTAAAAAAAGTTTTAAAATCTTATGATGTTGCGCCTAAAATAGCCGTAGCAAAAAACATGAAATCATTAAGTCTTAAAGGTTTTAATGTTGCACCTGTTGAAGATTTTTTAGAAAGCCGGAAAATAATCTTAACTAATAGCGATTGCCATATTGCATTGGCCGCTCCAAAAAAATCTTTACGCTCTTATTTTTATAAAAACACCGACTCTGATGAAGTCATATTTATACATAAAGGAACAGGTAAACTAAGATCCTTTTTAGGAAATATAAATTTTGAATACGGAGATTATTTGGTGATTCCGCGTGGAATGATTTATCAAATTGATTTCGATACCGAAGATAATCGTTTATTTATTGTCGAATCAAAAAGCCCGATTTACACACCAAAAAGATACAGAAATTGGTTTGGTCAGCATTTAGAACATTCACCATTTTGTGAACGCGATATGCATCCGCCATCAGAATTAGAAACTTTTAATGAAACAGGTGAGTTTATTTTAAAAGTAAAAAAACAAGAAACTATTCACGAATATGTATATGCTGCACATCCGTTTAGTGTAGTTGGTTGGGATGGTTATAATTATCCGTACAAAATTTCAATATTCGACTTTGAACCAATAACAGGTAGAATTCATCAACCACCACCAGTACACCAAACTTTTGAAACAAATGCATTTGTTATTTGTTCATTTGTACCGAGGCTTTATGATTATCACCCACAAGCGGTTCCTGCACCATATAACCACAGCAATATAGATTCTGATGAAGTCCTTTATTATGTAGATGGCGATTTTATGAGCAGAAAATCTGTCGAAAAAGGGCAGATTACATTGCATCCAGCAGGAATACCTCATGGCCCTCACCCTGGAACTATGGAAAAAAGTATTGGGCAAAAAGAAACAATGGAATTAGCAGTAATGGTAGATACTTTTAAACCTTTAATGGTTACTGAAGAAGCGGTTAAAATTGCTGATGAATCTTATTATCAATCATGGATTGAAGGTAATTAGCCAATTGAATGATTAGAAAATATGCCAATTATAAAATTTACCGAAAGCCCAAAATATAAAGACAATCTCATCCTCAAACTTACTTTTGAATTTGCGGTTGAAATCGTTAAATATTCTGAAATATTGGATGAAAAGCGAAAATATGTAATTGCTAAACAAATTTTACGTTCTGGCACTTCAATTGGTGCGAACGTTAAAGAATCTCAAAATGCCGAAAGCAAAAGAGACTTTATTCACAAATTAAAAATTGCAATGAAAGAGGCAGATGAATTAGAATATTGGCTCTTTATATGTAATGAAATTGATTCATATGAAAATGCTGATTTCTTAATAAAACAACTCACAGTAATTAGAAAAATTTTAAATAAAATTATTTCATCATCAAAAAAATAAATTGAAACCATTCGCTAATTATTTAATTGGCAAATTGACACATTAAAAGATTATGGCAGCAATAAAAAATTTAAAAGATTTACAGAATACAGAATACGGACTTAAAAAATTATTCGAAGATGCAGAAGATTTCCTACCTCTTTTAGGTACAGATTATATTGAGCTATATGTTGGTAACGCAAAACAATCGGCTCATTTTTACAAAACCGCATTCGGGTTTCAATCGGAAGCCTTTGCAGGTTTAGAAACTGGAATTACAGACCGCGTTTCATTTGTATTAAAACAAGATAAAATACGATTGGTTTTAACAACACCTTTAAATGAAGGTGGACTTATAAATGAGCACATCAACAAACATGGCGATGGTGTTAAGGTGATAGCTCTTTGGGTAGAAGACGCAAAAAAAGCGTGGGAAGAAACTACCAAAAGAGGTGCAAAATCATTTATGGAACCAACTATAGAAAAAGATGAACATGGCGAAGTAGTTAGATCGGGGATTCATACCTATGGAGATACCGTTCATATTTTTGTGGAACGAAAAAATTATTCAGGCGTTTTTCTTCCAGGATATAAAAAATGGGAATCTCATTACAATCCAGAAAATGTTGGTTTAAAATTTGTTGATCATATGGTGGGCAATGTTGGCTGGGGCGAAATGAAAGAGTGGTGTTTATTTTATGCGAAAGTAATGGGGTTTGCACAAATAATTTCTTTTACCGATGATGATATTTCTACAGAATTTACCGCATTAATGAGTAAAGTAATGTCGAACGGAAATGGCAGAATTAAATTTCCAATAAACGAGCCCGCTAAAGGAAAGAAAAAATCTCAAATTGAAGAATACCTCGATTTTTATAATGGTCCAGGCGTGCAACATATTGCTTTAGCAACCAATAATATTATTGAAACTGTTGCTGCATTAAGAGATAGAGGTGTAGAATTTTTATATGTTCCTGAAACGTATTATGACGATTTATTAGAACGTGTTGGCAATATTGATGAAGATGTTGAAGTACTTAAAAAACATGGTATTTTAATTGACCGAGATGATGAGGGTTATTTATTACAAATTTTTACAAAACCAGTGGTGGACAGACCCACTATGTTTTTTGAAATAATTCAAAGAAAAGGCGCACAATCATTTGGCGTTGGTAACTTTAAAGCATTATTTGAAGCCATAGAAAGAGAACAAGCAAATAGAGGTACTTTATAAAATATTATTTAATGAGTAAAGAGAAGTTTTTAAAAGAAATAGAAGATAAGTATGATGAATTAGGCATTCCAACGGAAGCTATTTTAGAAGGCGTTGTTTATAGCAAACCTGTAACGTATTGGGATTACATCCAAACAGGACCATTGCTTTCATTACAAGCACAACGAACTACTTTGCCCGATGAGAAAGTGTTTATCATGTATCATCAAATCAATGAATTGTTGTTTAAAATGATTCTTTGGGAAATGACGCAAATATCAAGAAAAGAAAACCTGACTACTGCATTTTTCACAAGCAGATTGGGTAGAGTTAGTCGTTATTTTGATATGCTAACTACGTCTTTTGATATTATGGGTGATGGGATGGATGCAGATCAATACATGAAATTTCGCCAAACGTTAACTCCTGCAAGCGGATTTCAAAGTGCGCAATATAGAATGATTGAGTTTGCCTCTACAGAGTTGATAAATTTAATCGATTATCGTTTCAGAGATTCAATCAATCAAGACACGCCATACGAGCATGCTTTTGAACATTTGTATTGGCAAGCGGCAGGAAAAGATTATAAAACTGGTGAAAAGAAAATATTTTTAAAACTTTTTGAGAAAAAATATAAGAACCGTTTTTTACGTTTCATGAAAGATTATAATGAAGCAAATCTTTGGAGTCGTTTTAAAGAACTTCCTAAAGAAGACCAAAAAAATATTGATTTGGTGAACGCAATGCGGCATTACGACCAAACAGTAAACGTTAATTGGGTGATGGCTCATTACCACGCTGCTGGCAAATATTTAAACAGTGGAGATAAAGAAGTAGAAGCAACTGGCGGAAGTAGTTGGAGAAAATATATGCACCCAAAATACCAACGTAGAATTTTCTTTCCAGATTTATGGAGTTCAGAAGAACTAAAAAATTGGGGAGTCACAAATTTAGAGGGTTGTAAAATTCTGGTTAAAATTTAAGTTGAATTATAATTTTAAAAAAAGCTTAACGTTTAATCGTTAAGCTTTTTTTATTTTTGGAACAGAAATTGTAATTCATACTTTTACAACCTTAAAACATATCATTTGAAAAAAATAGTTTACATCCTCTTTTTAACTTTTACTTGTGTTTTTTCGCAATCAAATAAGGTTGCTTATAAAAGTGGCGAGTGGTTAAAATTTAGAATGCATTATGGAATTATAAATGCCGGCTATGCAACCATTGAAATTAAAGACACCATCAAAAACAATAGAAATGTTTATCATATTATTGGAAAAGGATGGACAACCGGTATTACCAAATTCTTTTTTAAAGTGGAAGATAATTACCAAACATGGTTTTATAAAGATACTAATTTGCCCTATCATTTTAGAAGACGTGTTGACGAAGGTGGGCACATAATATCCAGAGATGTATATTTTGATCAAGAAGCAAAAACTGCTTTTATAAAAGATCATAAAAAGAAGAAAGAAAAAACAATGCCGATTGACAATGTTCAAGACATGATTTCTTCATTCTATTATTTAAGAACACATGATATTAAAAAATTAGAAATTGGCGAAGAGATAAAACTAATGATGTTTTTTGATTACGAAACTTATGATTTTAGAATGCGATATCTAGGTGATGAGATTATCAATTCTAAATTCGGAAAAGTAAAATGTCATAAATTTAGACCTTTAGTACAATCTGGTCGTGTTTTTGAAGCGGAAGAAAGCTTAACCGTTTGGGTAACAGCAGATGATAATAAAATCCCGATTCGTATTCAAGCTGATTTAGCCGTTGGATCTTTAAAAGCTGACCTAGACGAATTTAAAGGATTAGCCAATCCCTTTAACATAATTTTTAAGAATTAAATTGTATTTTTGACGCCGTTACTTACGCAACCCTAAAAATTTAATTCTTTGAAAAAATATATCACTCTTTTTTATTGTACACTACTAATTGCGTCATGTAAAAAAGAAAAAACGAATGATGTTGTCCAAGATTTTGAAATAGAAAAGGTTGCGCCGATTCTTTTATTTGGATATAATTTGGAGGATTACCATGTAGTACGTGACACTATTGAAAAAGGGGAAAGTTTTGGAGTTATTTTAGATAGAAATCACATAGAATACCCAACCATCAATAAAATTGTTCAAAAAATAAAAGACACCCTTGATGTTAGAAGGCTTAGAGCCGGAAAGCCTTACATTATTTTAGCAAAAAAAGATTCTACACAACAAGCACAAGTTTTTATTTATCAGCATAACAAAATTGAATATACCATTGTAGATTTTACAGATACCATTAATGCGGTTCGACTAAGAAAACCAGTTTCAATTGTAGTAAAAACTGCTACTGGAATCATTACAAGCTCGCTTTCACAAACATTAGATGATCAAGGATTGAGTCCAGTTATTTCAAATGATCTTTCAACAATATACGCTTGGACTATTGACTTTTTTAGATTACAAAAGAACGATCGATTTAAAATAGTTTACGAAGAAAAATTTATTGACGATACTATTTCAGCAGGAATTGGTCAAATTAAAGCAGCCTATTTTGAACACGGAGGAAGACCTTTTTACGCATTCAAATTTATTGCAGATTCTACAAATATGATTGAAGATTATTATGATGATGAAGGCAAAGTATTAAGGCGTCAATTTTTAAAAGCACCTATTAAATTTAATTATAGAATTTCTTCAAGATATAACTTAAGAAGACGTATTGCCTATTATGGTAATAAAATAAGACCACATAAAGGAACTGATTTTGCTTCACCAGTTGGTACAGAAATTATTGCAACTGCAAATGGTGTTGTTACAGAATCTCGCAGAAAAGGCGGTAATGGTAAATACGTAAAAATAAAGCATAACGGAACCTATAGCACACAATATTTACACATGAGTAAGCGTGCCGTTAATGTTGGTCAGGTTGTAAAACAAGGCGAAGTAATTGGGTATGTTGGTATGACCGGAAACACTGGCGGACCACATGTATGTTATCGCTTCTGGAAAAACGGAAAACAAGTAGATCCGCTCAGGCAAAAACTTCCTGCAGCAAAGCCAATGAAAGAAGAAATTAAGCCTATTTACTTTAAGTCTATTATCGATTTGAAAAATCAACTAGATAATATCGCGTTTGATGAAATTTCTTCCGAAATTGTAGCACGATAAACACACAACTAAATTATGGCATTAAAAAACATCAATCCGACTCAAACTGAGGCTTGGAAAAGTCTAACTGAACATTATAAAGAAATAAAAGACACTCATTTAAGAACGCTTTTTAATGAAAATTCAACTCGTAAAGATGAGTTCACTGTTAATTTTAATGATTTTTCTATAGACTTATCAAAGAATAGAATTACTAAAACCACATTAAAACATTTGGTTTCTTTAGCAGAACAAACCGAATTAAAAGATGCAATTGCTCAATATTTTGGCGGTGAAAAAATCAACAAAACGGAAGGAAGAGAGGTTTTACATACGGCGTTAAGGAATCAATCTAACAATGCTGTTCTTGTTGATGGAGAAGATGTAATGCCTTCTATTAAAGAGGCGCTTTCTAAAATTGAATATTTTACTAACAAAGTAGCATCAGGTAATTGGAAAGGGTACACCAATAAATCAATAACTGATATTGTAAATATTGGAATTGGCGGGTCAGACCTTGGTCCAGATATGGTGGTTGATGCTTTAAAATATTACAAAAATCATTTAAATATACATTTTGTTTCTAATATTGATGGAGATCATGTACAAGAAATCATTAAAACATTAAATCCAGAAACGACTCTATTTGTAATCGTTTCAAAAACTTTTACAACCCAAGAAACACTAACAAATTCTAATACCATAAGAAAATGGTTTTTAGAAACTGCTGATCAAAAGGCTATTAAAAAACATTTTGTTGCAGTATCAACCAATATAAAATCTGTTGAAGAATTTGGCATCGACAGTAACAATATTTTCCCAATGTGGAATTGGGTTGGTGGTCGTTTTTCATTGTGGAGCACCGTTGGTTTATCAATAAGTTTAGCCGTAGGTTTTAATAATTTCAATCAGTTACTTAAAGGTGCTTTTGAAATGGATGAACACTTCAAAAATGAACCTTTTGAAAAAAATATTCCAGTTTTACTCGCATTAATTGGCATTTGGTATAACAATTTCTTCGGATCAGAATCTGAAGTTATTTTACCCTATTCTCAATATTTAAATAAACTATCGGCCTATCTTCAACAAGCCATTATGGAAAGTAATGGAAAATCTGTTGATAGAAACGGTAATAAAATTGAGTACCAAACAGGAAGTATTGTTTGGGGTAGCGCAGGTACAAATGCCCAACACGCATTTATGCAATTGGTACACCAAGGCACAAAATTAATTCCTGCAGATTTTATTGGCTTTGAAGAATCACTTTACGGCAACCAAGAACATCATGAAAAATTAATGGCAAATTTCTACGCACAAACCCAAGCATTGGCAGAAGGTAAAACTAGAGATGAAGTCCATTTAGATTTAAAACTCCAAGGTAAGTTTAATAGCATTGAAGAATTATTGCCATTTAAAGTTTTTGATGGAAATAAACCTTCAAATACAATTCTAGTTAAAAATCTAACCCCAATAAATTTAGGTAGTTTAATTGCAATGTATGAACACAAAATTTTTGTACAAGGAATTATATGGAATATCTATAGTTTTGACCAATTTGGAGTGGAACTCGGGAAGGAATTAGCGCATAAAATATATGCTAATAGATAACTTATTGTTTCGTTAACATACTTTTAACAAACCCTTATCTTCTTTTACAACGTTGTTAATAACTAACTAGCTATAAATCAGCATGCATAAATAATATTTGTAAGTTTACAGTATTCATAATTTTATGTTAAAAATTATTCTTAAAAATTAATTTTTGACTAAAAAATTACGCATATTTGTATTAACTAATAAAAACAAATTTATTTTTTATGAAAAAAATTACTAATTTATTTTTTGCAGTGTTGCTTATGGCATCAACTGCAATGATTGGACAAACACTTACAGGTTCTGTAGTAGATGCTGATAACCAGCCGCTACCAGGAGCAGATGTAATTGTAGATGGCACTACTAAAGGTACTGCTACAGATTTTGATGGGAAATTCTCGTTAGATGTAGATGCTGGAAGTGGCAAAGTAACCGTTTCATTTATCGGCTTTAATAATGTAACTTTAAACTACAATGTTGCAGCAGGTGGAACCGTTGATTTAGGAACTATTCAGTTATCCGAATCAGCAGAAGCATTATCTGAAATTGTTATTGCAGCAACTTCTTTTGCTATAGATAGAAAAACACCTGTTGCGGTATCAACAATACGTGCTTCAGAGATTGAAGCTAAATTAGGAACACAAGAGTTTCCTGAAATTTTAAAATCAACTCCTGGTGTATATGCTACTAAATCAGGTGGTGGATTTGGTGATGGTAGAATAAACTTAAGAGGGTTTAACTCAGAAAATGTTGCCGTTATGATTAATGGAGTTCCTGTTAATGATATGGAAAGTGGGCGTGTATTTTGGTCTAACTGGGCTGGCTTAGCAGATGTAACTAGTGCCGTACAAGTGCAAAGAGGCTTAGGTGCTTCTAAAGTAGCTGTGCCTGCTATTGGAGGTACAATTAATATTATTTCTAAAACAACAGATATTGAAAAAGGAGGAAATGTTTTTGTTGCGACTGGAAATGATGGCTACCAAAAATATGGCGTTACACTTTCTACCGGGTTATTAGATAATGGATTTGCTGTTACTGTTTCTGCTGCTCATACTAAAGGAGATGGCTATGTAGATGGTACAGAATTTAATGGTTATAATTATTTCTTAAATATTTCAAAGCAAATTAATGCGAACCATAAATTATCATTAACATCTTTCGGTGCGCCTCAAAGCCATGGTCAAAGACAAGATAGATCTTCTATTGAAAGATATAAAAATGCTGAACAAGGTATTCGGTTTAACCCAAATTGGGGTTATAAAAACGGACAAGTTGTACATGTAGAGGATAACTTTTACCATAAAACACAAACTTCATTAAATCATGATTGGACTATAAATGATAAATCTTTTCTAACAACTGCTTTATATGCTTCTTTTGGTACTGGAGGTGGCGGTGGAACTGCTGGAACAAATAGAAGTCTGTTTGATGTGCGTTTAGGTGGCCCCGACCAACCAATTGACTTAGATAATATCGTTGGAATTAATAGCGCAAATGGAGCTTTAGGCTCTGAGGCTATTTTGAGAGCTTCGAGAAATGATCATAATTGGTACGGCTTATTATCAACTTACAAAACTGAACTTTCAGACAACTTAGATCTTTTAGCTGGTGTCGATTTAAGAAATTATACTGGAAAACACTTTAGAGAAGTAACTGATTTATTAGGTGGTGAATACTATTTGATGGATGATGATGTTAACAACCCACTCTCAATTGCTAAAGTTGGTGATAAAATGGCATATAATAATGATGGTGAAGTTGGGTGGCAAGGTTTATTTACGCAGCTTGAGTACGATAAAGATGCTTTAGCTGGTTTTATTTCACTTAATGCATCAAACACTTCTTATAGAAGAATTGATTACTTTAACTATTTAGATAGCGATCCATTACAAGAAACTGATAAATATAATTTCTTTGGATTTGGTATAAAAGGTGGTGCAAACTATAACTTAAATGAAGAGCATAATGTATTTGGTAACATTGGTTATTTTGAAAAAGCAGCAAATTTTCGTTCTGTCTTTCCAAATTTTGACAATGAAAATATCAATGCAGATGCTGAAAATCAAAAAATATTTAGTGCCGAAATTGGATATGGTTTCAGAGGAGAAAAATTATCAGCTAACGTAAACCTTTATAGAACACAATGGGATGACAGAACTTTAACACAAAACATACAAAATCCTGATGGAACTAACAGTACCGCTAATATATTAGGTGTAAATGCAATTCATCAAGGAATCGAATTTGATTTTGTTTACAGAGCATTTGATAATTTAACCTTAACCGGAATGCTTTCTTTAGGTGATTGGACTTGGGAAAATGATGTATTAGATGTTGAAATATTTGATGAAGATCAAAATTTAATTGAAGTTGTCGATTTATATATTGCAGGGTTAAAAGTTTCTGATGCTGCGCAAACAACAGCAGCTCTTGGTGTAAATTGGGAAATTCAACCAAAAACTGTTTTTTCAATAGATTATAACTATTTTGATGATCTATATGCACGATATGACCCTAACGATAGAGGAACACCAGGGCCACAAGCCTGGAAATCTCCATCTTACTCTACCTTTGATGCAAGTTTTAGATATGGTTTTGATCTTGTTGGTTTTGACACAACTTTAACTTTAAGAATGAATAATGTGTTTAATAATGATTATATAGCCGATGCAATAGATGGTTCTGGCTCAGTTGCAAATACTGCATTGGTCTGGTTCGGATTTGGAAGAACATTCAATGCAAGTGCAAAAATTAGATTTTAATTAAAACAATAGAAAAGATGAAAAAAATAATTTATTTTTTAATGATATTAGGAGTAACGCTTACTAGTTGCGAAACGCTAGATGACATTGCTGCTGATGCAGGTATTGTAGATAAACCTGTAGTTGGTGATGCTACATATATTCTAACTAGTGATGATTATGATGATTTAGACTTAGGATTTGGAACTTTTGGTTCAGAAGATGAAGCAAAAACTTTATTGCCTCCATTTATTGATGAAATGTATCCACAATGGGGAGAAGGATCATCTGTTTTAATTGGGTATGATTTATTTATTGGAAGTGCTGAAGGCGTGAGTGATTACTCAGGAGCTGATACTTATCAATTAACAAATGCGGATTACGCATCAACAGGTAGTGATGCCTTTGGGTTTTATCCAAATGTAGATGCTGATGCTGAAATTCCTGCAATCTTAGACGCTGCTATTTCATCTCCAGTTGAAGGCCAAATAGTTTTAGCGAAATTTGACCAGTATTTTAGTGATCCGGTGGTTGGATTGGCAAATGTTTATGCAGCATCTTTCCCTACTAACTATGATGATTTTGAAAATATTGATTTTTTGGGTGATTTAGGATGGGCTGTTGGATCTGCTAATGTTCGAGGATCAGGTTTCAGTGGTGGTAGTGCTAATGCAAATGAGGATTGGTTAATTTCACCAGAAATTGATTTGTCTGGAAAAACAGATTTGAAGTTTCAAATTAATCAAGAAATTGATTTTTTTGGCGCAGCACCTGAATTAATTGATATTATTATATCTACAAATTATACTACTGGTGGAGATCCTATGGCAGCGACTTGGACGACCTTTAATTTCGATAAAAATTTATTTAGTAGTTTAACCTTATCTGAAGCCTTCGATTTTTCTGCTTATGATGGAGAAACCATTCATGTAGCTTTTAAGTATAGCTCTACCGATTTAGCTTCTCCAAGATGGAGAGTAGAATCTTTTGCCATTAAGACATTAGGAGTTGATGGTGATGCAAATAACAAAGGAACACACTTTGCTTATTCAGGTAGTGAATGGGAACCTGTAGATGGAGTATATTATTTAAGCTCAGCTGATTTTGATTCAATGGGAGAAGGTTCTGGTCAACCAGGAAG
>CAZUFO010000026.1:14479-23395 GCA_964619615.1 uncultured Lutibacter sp.
TACACTTTAGCAGGTGGTGATTATTCATTTATTGGAGATGCACTACTAGACACATATCCTGGCCCTGCTGCTAATGTATCTCAATATAGCAGTTTTGATAGGAGAAGTGGTAGAACTAATTATTGGAGCGACGAAATGCTTGCAGAAGGGTTTGATATATTATTAAGTAGTATTGATCCGTCTGCTGCTGAAGGACAAAAATATATTATGACTTTTAATACATATATTGGCTCAGTAGTACCTGAAGATTTAAATATAATAAAAACAGGTGGCGTTTGGGTTCTTAATTAATATAAAATAATTTAAAGAAAAGCCTGCTCATAGATTGAGCAGGCTTTTTTATGCCCAAAAATTAGTACATTTGCTATAAATCAAAAACTAACTTATATCATGATGCAAACTATTCATTCTTACTGGGCTTATCTTGTTTTAGCAATTCTAATTTTAGCCGTAATAAATGCTGTTACAGGTTTTACTTCTAAAAGAGAATTTAAAGATAAAGATTTACGCCTTTCATTATTTGCGCTTATTGTTTCTCATATTCAGTTATTAATTGGGTTGGGTTGGTATTTCATGTCTCCATGGTATCATTCTATGAAAGAAAATGGAATCACTCCAGAAAATAGATTACTTGCTGTAGAACACCCTATTATTATGATTCTTGCTATTATATTAATAACGGTAGGTTGGTCTAAACACAAAAAGAAAGATACAGATACTGCAAAATTTAAAACTATTTCTCTGTATTATGGCTTAGCATTAGTTTTAATATTAAGTAGAATTCCTTGGAGTATTTGGTTTTAATATAGTCGAAGCTATTCATTAAGACGAATGTCATTCCTGCGAAAGCAGACAAACCTTTAGGTTCAACGAAGTTAATCTAAACCAACATTAATCTAATGGATTCCTGCTTTTGCAGGAATGACAAAAGTATATTTCAATCAAATGAACACTTTTAAAAAGACATTAGCATATCCATTATCCGTAATTTATTATTGCTGTTTTGGGTTAACCCTACTCATTTTCCATCCATTGCAATGGATTTCTAGAAATCTATTTGGTGCAAAAGCACATGCTTTTATGGTTAATTATTTAAATTTAACCTTAGTAAGGTGTTTACACATATTAGGAACACGAATTTCGTTTAGAAACAAGTATCCGCTTCCAAAAGACAAACCATTAATTATTGTTACAAATCACCAAAGTTTAAATGATATCCCAACAATTTCATGGTATTTAAGAAAACATCATCCGAAATTTGTTGCAAAACAAGAATTAGGAAAAGGCATCCCAAGTGTATCCTATAATTTAAGACACGGTGGAAGTGCTTTAATAGATCGGAAAAATCCGAAACAAGCCTTAGTGGTTTTAAAAAAATTAGGACAGTATATTGAGAGAAATAATTTTTCTGCGGTTATTTTTCCTGAAGGAACAAGAAGTAGAGACGGGAAACCGAAACGTTTTTCTGAAAACGGATTAAAAATGCTAGTTAAATATGCTCCTTCAGCAATTGTAGTACCCATTACCATAAATAACTCCTGGAAAATTTTAAAATATGGTGGTTTTCCAATGGAGATTGGAGTTCATTTAACTTTTGATGTGCATCAACCTATTCAAGCCAACACATTAAAATTTTCAGAATTATTTAAAAAAACAGAACAGACCATAAAAAATGCTGTAATTTTGTAATTCAAAACACACAACTATATGTCTTTACATAATATCAGATTAGAAGTAATGCAAACTCTCGAAAAAAATATCGACGTATTTGTAAGTAAATTCCTAATCGCTCCAGAAAAAATTTGGCAACCAACAGACTTCTTACCAAACTCACAAAGTGATTCTTTTATTGAAGAAGTAAAAGAAATTAGAGAAATATCTAAAGATTTTGATGATGATTTTTGGGTATGTATGGTTGGTGATACAATTACCGAAGAGGCTTTACCAACGTATGAATCTTGGCTATTAGACGTTGATGGTGTTTCATCTAGAAGTAGTGATGGCACCAAAGATAATGGTTGGGCAAAATGGATTAGAGCTTGGACAGGTGAAGAGAATAGACATGGAGATTTACTTAACAAATTATTATACTTATCTGGAAGAGTAAATATGCGTGAAGTAGAAATAACAACACAGCATTTAATTGCCGATGGTTTTGATATTGGTACTGCTAGAGATCCTTATAAAAACTTTGTATATACTAGTTTTCAAGAACTAGCAACCTACGTTTCTCATAATAATGCAGCAAAATTAGCTCGTAAAAAAGGCTTTAAAATGCTGGCAAAAATGAATAAGATTATTGCTGGTGATGAAATGCGTCATCACTTAGCGTATGTTGAATTTGTGCGTCAAATTTTTCAACATGATGCAAGTGAGATGATGTTAGCATTTCAACACATGATGAAGCATAAAATTGTAATGCCTGCAATGCATTTACGAGAATCTTTTGGAGAAAAAGGAAGCATCTTTAATCAATTTTCTATTGTAGCACAACGTTGTGGCGTTTATACAGGTTTTGATTATGTTGACATTTTAAGCAAACTTAACAAAGCTTGGGAAATTGATAAGATTACAGGCTTAACTGCCGAAGCTGAAAAAGCACGTGATTATTTAATGAAATTACCAGAGCGCATGTACAGAGTTACTGAACGAATGGTAATACCAGATACAAAATATGAATTCAAGTGGATGAACCCTATTTAAGGAGGAATTAATAATGAAAAGTTAATAATTAACTCTCATTTTTTCAATTGAAAGAATGAGGGTTTTATTTTTCTGTCATTCCTGCGAAAGCAGGAATCCATAAAAAATAGCGTGGTTTAGATTCCTGCCTTCGCAGGAATGACAACACGCTCTTAATGAGCACTTAACAAATTTCAAAAGAATCTCGGTCATTTAAAAACTGGAATTTGTTTCGAGTTCTATTCAACTTTTCTTTATCTAAAACAGCCTCAATAACCATTTCTTTTCCCGCTATTGAATTAGAAACTATGTTTCCTAATGAATCAATAACCTGCGTATGTCCAACATATTCTAATTTATTTCCATCCACGCCTACTCTATTCACGCCAATTGTATAACACATGTTTTCTATTGCACGCGCTTTTAATAATACATCCCAGGCTGAAATTCTTGGTTTTGGCCAATTCGCCATATAAATTAACACATCATATTCTTTATTATTTCTAGACCAAACAGGAAAACGTAAATCGTAACAAATCAACGGACAAATTTTCCATCCTTTATATTCGATAATTAATCGGCTGTTTCCAGCAGTAAACACCTTGTTTTCTCCTCCGTACGAAAAAAGATGTCGCTTATCATTTATCTCTATTTTTCCATTTGGGTGTACAAAAACAAGTCGGTTATAAAACTTATTGCTTTCTTTTATTGCGAGTGTTCCCATAATAGCAACTTGCTTTTGGATTGCAATTTCTTTCATCCAATTAACTGAAAAACCATTCGTAGTTTCAGCGAAATTTTGTGGATTCATAGAAAACCCAGTAGAAAACATTTCTGGTAAAATAATTAAATCTACCTCATCAGAAATAGTACGAATCAATAAATTGTATTTTTCAATATTTACTTCGGAGTTTTCCCAAACAATATCGGTTTGAATACAAACTATTTTAAGTTGATGTTGCATTTTATAAAATTACTATGTTTATTTATACCGTGACTTAAAGTCACGGTATGAATTTAATTGTTCTATATCTTATTTAAAATCTTAGCTGCTCTTTTTAAGGTTTCATCTTTCTTTGCAAAACAAAACCGCAGGGTCTTCGTATCTAAATTATCAACATTAAATTCAGATAATGGAATGGACGCAATTCCATGTTCTTTAACCAATCGTTTTGCAAAATCAACATCATTTTCATCACTTATATTCGAATAATCTAAATTCTGAAAATACGTTCCTTGAGAAGGAATGAATTTGAATCTAGACTCTTTTATTAACGACAAAAACAAATCTCTTTTATCTTGATAAAAGAGACTTAACTCTAAATATCGATTCGGCTCTTTTAAATATTCAGCCAATGCTTTTTGTGTGGGATGATGCACGCTAAACACATTAAATTGATGCACTTTTCTAAACTCTTCCATCAATTCTTTTGGAGCACAACAATAACCAACTTTCCAACCTGTAACATGAAATGTTTTTCCGAAAGAAGCCGTAATAAAACTCCTTGATTTTAGATCTGGGTATTTACAAACACTTTCATGTGTTGCACCTTCAAAAACAATATGTTCATACACTTCATCACTTAAAACAATAATATCGGTTCCTTTTGTTATTCGCTGTAATTCAAATAAATCATTTTCAGAAAAAATAGTCCCGCTCGGATTTTGAGGTGTATTTATTAAAATCATCTTTGTTTTTGAAGTGATTTTTTGCTTAACACCAACCCAATCAATTTTATAATGTGGCGCTTCTAATTGAATAGGAATTACTTTACCGCCATTCAATTCAATGGCTGGCTCATAACAATCATAGGCTGGTTTAAAAATGATAACCTCATCATCTGGACGAATAAATGCCGAAATTACTGTAAAAATTGCCTGAGTTGCGCCAACAGTTACAGTAATTTCATTTTCTGGATGATAAGTTGAATTGTACAATAATTCGAATTTTTTAGAAATTTCATTTCGTAATTCTAAAACACCAGCCATTGGTGCATATTGGTTAAAACCATTATTCATAGCATTATTTACCAACAATTTCAACTGAGAATCACATTCAAAATTAGGAAAACCTTGAGATAAATTTATGGCATTGTGTTTATGAGCCAATGCACTCATAATAGTAAAAATGGTAGTTTTTACGTTTGGAAGTTTTGAAATATGGTTCATAATAATACAGTGCTAAAACAGAAAAGTCCAAACCTTTACAGTTTGGACTTTAAATATACAATTAAATGTTGTTTTACCCTTTTGCAGTCGCTTTCAAATATTCACGATTCATACGCGCGATATTTGTTAATGAAATTCCTTTTGGGCATTCAATTTCACAAGCGCCCGTATTGGTACAATTACCAAAACCTTCAGTATCCATTTGTGCAACCATATTTAGTACACGATCCGCTGCCTCCACTTGACCTTGTGGTAATAATGCATATTGACTTACTTTAGCTGCAACAAACAACATTGCACTTGAATTTTTACAAGTAGCAACACAAGCACCACAACCAATACAAGTCGCTGCATCCATCGCTTCATCAGCAGCATCTTTACCAATCGGAATTGAATTTGCATCTTGTGTATTTCCTGAAGTATTTACAGAGATAAATCCACCCGCTTGCTGAATACGTTCAAAAGAAGTACGGTCAACCACTAAATCTTTAATCACCGGAAAAGAATTAGCTCTAAAGGGTTCTATATAAATAGTTTCTCCGTCTTTAAACATACGCATGTGTAACTGACACGTTGTAACACCTCTATCTGGACCATGCGCCTCACCATTAATGTACAAAGAACACATTCCACAAATACCTTCTCTACAGTCATGATCAAAAGCAACAGGTTCGTCACCTGCATTTACTAATTGTTCATTCAAAACATCTAGCATTTCTAAAAACGACATATGTTCTGAAATATCAGTTACTTTATAATCAACCATCCGACCTTTGTCGTTAGCGCCTTTTTGTCTCCAAATTTTCAAGGTTAAATTCATTCTATAAGTTTATTAGCCAAAAGTCAATAGAGAAAAGTTATTTCTCTACAGATTTTATAAAGGCATTCAACATTTTACTTTCTTCTGTTATTAATCCTTGTATTTTATTAAAATTTTCTATTGAAATAAAATCCAATTATTTTGCTATAATCATTTGTGTTTCTAACTCTAAAAGCGAACCTCTTGAGTAGTTCAAAAATAGAATATAACTCTTTGTATATTTTCTTCCCCAGCCTTCCGCAATATTTGAAGGAATGGATACCGAAGAACGCTTTACTTGACTTTGTAAACCATACAATTCTTCTTTCGGAAAAGTTTTACATAATAGATAAACCTCTTTGACAATCTGTATTCCTTTTTGCCAAATCAATAAATCTTTATATGTTTTTATTTGTCCCATTTATTTTAAGTCAAAAATTAGTTAGGCTCTAGTTGTTTTACTAGTTTTTTAGCCACTAGCCAAAAGTTGTTATTTACTAAATTAATCGCTTTTACTTATTTGCTAATGCCTTTTGACTATTTCCCTTAACTAATTCTCTTTTGCCTTAAAAACTAATTACTTATAACTCCTCGTCTTCAACTCAATATCTTTAAATTCTAATTCTTCTTTGTGCAAAATTGCTTCACTTGGTTTTCCTGTATATTCCCACGCTGCAACATAAGCGAAATTCTCATCATCTCGTTTTGCTTCACC
This sequence comes from uncultured Lutibacter sp., assembly GCA_964619615.1. Classification (GTDB taxonomy): domain Bacteria; phylum Bacteroidota; class Bacteroidia; order Flavobacteriales; family Flavobacteriaceae; genus Urechidicola. The sequence continues at coordinate 20,845 of CAZUFO010000026.1, forward strand.
ATCTTCGGTTACATGCTCTACTCTAAAATGACCTCCACAAGATTCTTCACGTTCTAATGCATCTTTAGCAAACAATTCTCCTAATTCTAAAAAGTCTGCTACTCTTCCCGCTTTCTCTAGTTCTTGATTGAATTCATTTAGTTCCCCAGGAACTTTTACATTCTTCCAAAAATCTTCACGCACTTCATTAATTTCAGCAATTGCTTCTTCTAATTCCTTTTTATTACGTGCCATTCCACATTTATCCCACATAATTTTTCCTAATTTTTTGTGGTAATAATCTACAGAATGTGTTCCTTTATTGTTGATAAAAAAGTCTAATTGATCTTTTACAGATTTCTCTGCTTCATCAAATTCTTTAGATTCAGTTGAAATTTCTCCAGTTCTGATATCATCCGATAAATAATCTCCAATCGTGTAAGGCAATACAAAATAACCATCTGCCAAACCTTGCATTAAAGCAGAAGCGCCTAATCTATTTGCACCATGATCTGAAAAATTCGCCTCCCCAATACAATACAGTCCTTCAACGGTAGTCATTAAATTATAATCAACCCAAACACCACCCATTGTGTAATGAGTAGCAGGATAAATCATCATTGGGGTTTTATATGGATTCTCATCTATAATCTTCTCATACATCTGGAATAAATTCCCATATTTTGCTTCAATAATTGCGGTACCTAATTCAATAATTTTTTCTTCGGAAGGATTTTTAATATGATGTAATTTCGCTTGCTCTTTACCGTATCGTTGAATAGCAGCTGCAAAATCTAAATACACTGCTTCACCAGTTGCATTTACACCGTAACCCGCATCGCAACGCTCTTTAGCTGCTCTTGAAGCAACATCTCGAGGCACTAAATTACCAAATGCAGGATATCTTCTTTCTAAATAATAATCTCTATTTTCTTCAGCAATTTGAGTTGGTTTTAATTTTGCTTCTCTAATTGCCAATACATCTTCCATGTTTTTTGGCACCCAAATACGTCCATCATTTCGTAAAGACTCAGACATCAATGTTAATTTAGACTGATAATCTCCACTTCTAGGAATACACGTTGGGTGAATTTGCGTATAACAAGGATTTGCAAAATACGCTCCTTTTTTATGAATTTTCCATGCTGCAGTAGCATTAGATCCCATTGCGTTTGTAGATAAGAAATAAACATTTCCATAACCACCAGAAGCAATTACAACTGCATGTGCCGAATGTCGCTCAATTTCACCAGTAATTAAATTACGAGCGATAATTCCACGTGCTTTGCCATCAACCTTAACAACATCTAGCATTTCATGACGGTTATGCATGGTGATTTTACCACGCGCAATTTGTCTGTTCATTGCTGAATAAGCACCTAATAATAACTGCTGACCTGTTTGCCCTTTCGCATAAAATGTTCTAGAAACTAACACACCTCCAAAAGAACGGTTATCTAATAAACCACCATAATCACGCGCAAAAGGAACTCCTTGCGCCACACATTGATCAATAATATTACCTGAAACCTCTGCCAAACGATGTACGTTTGCTTCACGTGAACGATAATCTCCTCCTTTTACGGTATCATAAAACAAGCGATAATTTGAATCACCATCACCCATATAATTTTTTGAAGCATTGATTCCTCCTTGTGCCGCAATTGAATGCGCTCTACGTGGAGAATCTTGATAACAAAACGCTTTTACATTATAACCTAATTCCGCTAAAGTTGCTGCAGCAGAACCACCAGCCAAACCTGTACCAACAACAATAATATCTATATTACGTTTGTTCGCTGGATTTACAAGGTCGATGTGCTCTTTGTAGCTTGACCACTTTTCAGCTAATTTTTCGCCTTTAGGTACTTTAGAATTTAATGTTGTCATACCTCTATTTTAATGATTAAAGTGATGGAATAATGCGATGAAAATAAATCCTAATGGAATGATAATAGCATACGCTTTTCCAAAAGTTTTTAATCCATTTGTGTATTTATTATTCGCACCCATTGATTGAAATGCGGAATTAAATCCATGTAATAAATGCAACGCCAAAAAGACAAATGCAATTACATAGGCTCCAACTCTTAATGGACTCACAAATTTTTGTTGTAATTCATGAAAATACCTTAACTCACCATCATGTAACCCTGACCAATCGCCTTGAATAAATTTTGTGTTGATTTCTGGAAACCAAAAATCGATAAAATGCAATATCATAAACGCTAAAATTACCAATCCTGACAAAATCATATTTCTACTCATCCAAGTAGAATTAGCAGCCCCATTATTTTTAGCATAGGTAACTCCTTTTGCTTTTTTGTTTTGAAGCTCTAAAACAAAACCCATCACAAAATGAAAAACCACTCCAAATATTAAAATAGGTTGAATTAAGTACTGTACTAAAAAGTTTGTACCCATAAAATGAGAAACCTCATTAAATACATCACCACTAAAAACTGATAGCATATTTATGGTAAAATGTTGTAAAAGGAAAAGCATTAAGAAAAATGCCGAAAGTGCCATAGACACTTTTTTAGCAATAGACGAAGATAGTAATCCGCTCATG
>CAZUFO010000027.1:0-17270 GCA_964619615.1 uncultured Lutibacter sp.
TTGTACACGTATTATCGAGATGTGCAACTGGGTACCCTGCCGCTTTAAACGCTTCATAAACATGAATAGATGTATTTATACCATTATTAAAAATAAGTACTTTTTTATCTTTCGCTCTTTCTTCATAAGCTTGCACTAGCTTAGAAAGCATGTCGTTATTGGTATATAAATCTTCCGAAGATTTAACGGTATAATCACCATTCGCGCCAATTTCAAGAGAAGTTAATCCAACATTATATGAAAACGTTTCTGGCGCTGCTAAAAATTCATTTTCAATCAGCGACTCAATCGTTTCACCAACAATTAACTCATCATAATTATCTTTCATCGGTAAGTTCATGTTAGAACTCAGCGGTGTTGCTGTTACGCCTAGTATAAATGATTTTTCAAAAAACTTAAATAGTTTTGTAAAAGAATTATAATGCGCCTCATCAATAATTACTAAACCGATATCAGAAATATCTAGTTTGTCTTCATTTAAACGATTGTTTAATGTTTCGACCATTGCTACAAAACAACTATACTCTTTTTGATCGTCTAATTTTGCTTTGCTATCAATCACTTTATTTACCACATTAAATTCCGTAAGCATGTTAGATGTTTGCTTACATAATTCAATACGGTGTGTTAATACCAGTACTCTTTTTGAATGATGCTTTAGATATTGCCTAACTATTTCTGAGAAAATAACGGTTTTTCCACCGCCAGTTGGCAATTGATATAACAAATGATAATCTTCTGGAGCATCTTCAAAACATTTAAATATTTTACTTATAGCTCCTTTCTGATAACTATATAAATCTTTACTTTGCTTTCTTTCTTCAATTATTGCGGTTGATGTTCCAGACATATTCATTAATTTTTAACTTTGCAAAAATACACCCTTTAATCAGTTATTAATGAATTATTTTTTGAAAAGTAATTAACAACCGTATTCATACTATGTCAAATCAAAAATTATTTAATGGATACTAACCAACAAAAACACTTTATCATCTGCAAGCCAGATGGTTATTTAAGTCAATTTATCAACAATCAAACAAAAAGAAGCAATAAGAAATTATTGGGTGAATTGTTTCCGTTTCCAGAAAACACCATGGCAATTGGTAGATTGGACGAATTTTCAGAAGGACTCTTATTATTGACTACAGATGGAAAAGTGAGCGAGTTGATTAGAAGTAATAAATTCGAAAAAGAATACTTGGCGCAAGTTGATGGAATCATAACCGATGAAGCCATTGAAGAATTGAAGAATGGAGTAGAAATTGGTTTTGAAGGAACAACCTACATTACCAAAGATTGTAAAGTACAGCGTATTGAGCAATTACCTACGCTTCCAAAAAGAAGAAAAAAAATTAGAGATGACCGTCACGGACCAACCAGTTGGGTGTCTATTACTCTACGAGAAGGAAAATTTAGACAGGTAAGAAAAATGACTGCAATAGTTGGATTTCCAACACTTAGATTGATACGAATTAGAATTGGAAATATCAATTTAAAAAACATGAATGCTGGTGATGTTATCGAAGTATCTGATTTCTTTAACTTTTAGTTCTCCTTTACTTCTCTGGTTATCAATACAAATCTTAATTTTTTGCTAAAGCAGTACTTTGTTTTACATAGTACTGTAACATTTTACAAAAATGAGCGTCTTACTTATATAGCAAACAAATTATTACAACAAATTAAAACTTTAAATATTATGAAAACTCAAGTAAGTAACACGCCAACAGAATCTAGAAAATTCGCATTCTTTTCAAACTTTAAAAATAGTAAACGAATACGCTGGTCGGAACAAAGACATCATTGCCATTAAACATCAGGTTTATTTAGATATGTACAGTAGGAAATAGTTTAACAATTACTTCCTGCTTTTTTTTGTACAAAACTCAATATAAATAGATTTCTACAGGTTCAATAATGTGCTTTTTACTTCCCAAATAAATCATCTTTAATTTTGGGTAACTCAAGTTCAAACTTAACGGCTAAAAGCCTGATTATAATTACCGTAGCCATCGTTATTGTAAATTGAATACTATATGGCATATTAAAATAATTACAGGTTAAATAAACCAAACCACCAGCCAAACATGCTGATGCGTAGATTTCTTTTTTAAATATAAGCGGAACCTGGTTTGTTAATACATCTCTAATAACACCTCCCATTACGGCTGAAACCATACCCATAACTAGTGCTATAAACGGATGTAAATTGTAATTCAACCCTTTCTGAACACCCAATAATGTAAAAACACCCAAACCAATGGTGTCAAACAAAAACATCGTTTTACTTAATGGGGCAATTTTACTTTTAAAAAGAAACGTAAAAACAACCGCGATTAAAATAGTCCATATATAATTTAAATCGCCAATCCAGTTAATTGGATGTGCATTTATCAATACATCACGCATCATTCCACCACCAACTGCGGTAGCAAATGCAATAATTAATACACCAAATAAGTCATACTTTTTATTTGATGCTACTAAAGCACCGCTCACTGCAAAAGCAAAGGTGCCGATAAGGTCTAATACATAAATTGCTCCCATAATTAATTTACTATTTCAATAACATAATTATTCCGCCAATTGCAGTGACAATCAAAATAAATTTTCTATAATTATTATTTGAAAATCTCTTAACAATTTGAACCCCAACTAAAAACCCAATAATAATTGCAGGAAATAGAATTGAGTTCATTACCAGCGTATCAACAGTTACCGTTTTCCAAACAAAAATATGAAAAGGAAGTTTAAATACATTTACAATAAAAAATAACCAAGCTGCTGTACCTATAAATTCATTCTTTGGAAATCTAATTGCCAAAAAATAAATATTTGAAATTGGCCCTGCTAAATTGCCAATCATTGTTGTAAAACCTGCTAAAAACCCCATGGAACCAGCAAACACTTTATTTGTAGGAACTATTGTTGTTTTTTTATTTTCAAAATAAAACATCAAAATAACGCAAATAATGATAATAATTGCCATTAACTTTTTGAAAACAAATTCAGAAATATCATTGCCAATCCACGTACCAACTAGAACTCCAAAAATCATCCACGGCAATAATTTGAATACAATAGCCCAATTAACATGCCTTTTGTAATACGTAACCGCCATAATATCTGCAAATACCAACATGGGAAGAAGAATTCCTGTTGATGGTTTTTCGCCAAACACAAAGGCTAAAACCACTACAATGATTACCCCAAACCCTTTTATTCCTGCTTTTCCCATTCCCAAGATAAAGGCAGCTAATAGAATAACAGTCCAGTCCAAAACGGATAAATTGAACGAATTAATAATTTCTAAATAATCCATTATTGTTCTATGCTTTTGGAAGAAAACACCTGTAATTCATTATTCTTAAACTCCACAAAAACTTCAATAGGGCTGCAACAAACCTGACAGTCTTCAATGTAATCAGTTTTTGAAATTGATGTATCTAATAAAAATGAAACGTCTTCCCAACAATACGGACATTGAAAAAAATGTTCATGCATATTAATAATCTAGTAACTCATTTAAATCTGATAAAAAACTGTTTTTTGATAAGTACGCATCTTCTAAATGTTTCACAAATGGAATCGGCGTTTCTATACTTGCACATCTTTTTACGGGTGCATCTAAAAATTCAAAACAATTTTCGGTAATTAATGCTGATAAATCCGAAGCAATTCCTCCAAATAAAGAATCTTCTTGCAAAATAATTACTTTGCCATTTTTCTTAACGGATTCATAAATAGTTTTAGTGTCTAATGGTTGTAGCGTTCTTAAGTCAATCAAATCAGCAGAGATATTTAACTCTTTTAATGTATTTATTGCCCAATGAATTCCTGCTCCGTAAGATATTATGGTAACATCATTCCCTTTTTCAATAAAAGCTGCTTTTCCTAAAGGAATTGTAAAGTATTCTTCCGAAACATCTTGATATATAGTGCGATACAAACCTTTATGTTCGAAAAACAACACTGGATTTGGGTCTTCAATTGCAGTTGCTAATAATCCTTTTGCATCTTGAGGGAATGCTGGATATACCACTTTTAAACCAGGTACTTTAGTGAACCACGCCTCATTAGTTTGACTATGAAATGGTCCTGCAGCTAAATCGCCACCACAAGGCATTCTTAAAACTATATTAGCATTTTGTCCCCATCGATAATATGATTTGGCTAATAAATTTACAACAGGATTAAAACCTGATGTAACAAAATCTGCAAATTGCAATTCTACGACACTTTTAATTCCGCAAACAGATAAACCATAAGCGGTTTCAATGATGCCAGATTCGCAAATGGGCGTATTTCTAACTCTTTCTGCTCCAAATTGTTCTAAAAAACCTTCAGTGATCTTAAACACACCACCATATTCAGCAATATCTTGTCCCATTATTACTAAATCATCATACTTAATCATACTTTGATTTAAACCTTGTGAAATAGCATCAATAAAACGAATGTTCTTCTTTAAATTCGCTGGTTTAGTTTCTTTGAGTTCAAAATCAACAAACACATCTGCTAATTCATTTTCTATTGATGATGTTATAATTGGTTCATCAAAAGCGATTTTTAAATGTTCTGTTATTTCTTTAGAGAACTTAATTTTGAGTAATTCGTTTTCCTCTGTTGTGATTAATTTTTCTTCGATTAAAAAATCGTAATAATTTGAAATTGGATCTTTTTTCGCCCATTCTTCTTGGAGTTCTTTTGGCACATATTTAGTGCCACTCGCCTCTTCATGACCTCGCATTCTAAAGGTTTTGAATTCTAATAAAATTGGTCTTGGGTTTTTACGAACATCGGCAGCTAATTCTGATACTTTCAAAAATACTTCTAAAATATTATTGCCATCAATACAATGACTTTCCATGCTGTAACCAATTCCTTTGTCAACAATATCTTGATTCAAAAATTGCTGAGTACTTGGTGTGGAAAGCCCGTAACCATTATGCTCTATGCAAAATAATACTGGCAAACTCCAAACGGATGCTATATTCAACGCTTCATGAAAATCACCTTCACTTGTTCCTCCTTCCCCTGAAAAAACAGCGGTTACCTTTTTAGATTTTTTTAATAAACTTGCAAGTGCAATTCCATCTGCAACTCCTAATTGTGGTCCTAAATGCGAAATCATTCCAACGATGTTAAACTCCTGTGTGCCAAAATGAAAAGAACGATCTCTACCTTTTGTAAATCCACTTAATTTCCCCTGCCATTGTGCAAATAATCTTTTTAAAGGAATTTCTCTTGTTGTAAACACCCCAAGATTTCTATGCATTGGCAAAATGAATTCATCTTTGTTAAGCGCAGCGGTTACACCTACTGAAATTGCCTCTTGACCAATACCAGAAAACCATTTTGAAATTTTTCCTTGTCGTAATAAAAGCAACATTTTCTCCTCTATCAATCGAGGTTTTAAAAGTTGTTTGTATAATTTAACTAACTGACTGTCAGGTAAATTATTTTTTCCGTAAGTAATCAATCTTATAAATATTTTATGCTATAAAGATACTATAATTAATATGTGAACATAAAAAATCCTCATCAAATAAATGATAAGGATTTTTTAAATTATTTTATCTGTGTTTTTAATAATCTCTGAAAACAGAATGCATTAATCTTTTTTTATCATTAATACTTTCTTCAAGCGCTATCATTGTTTCTGTTCTTCCAACACCTGGAATATCATCTATTGAAAAAATTATTTCTTTTGCATGATTTGTATCTTTAGCTCTAATTTTACAGAAAATATTATATTTTCCAGCAGTAATATAAGCAACTGTTATATTTGGTATTTTTCTTAAATCTTCAATCACTTCTTTAGATCTAGACGTTTTTTCTAAAAAAATACCAGTATGCGCAATAAATGAATAATTCATTTTTTCGTAATCGATTGTTAAGGTAGAACCTTTAATAATACCTTCTTCTTCCATTTTCTTAACACGAACATGAATAGTACCCGCTGAAACAACTAGTTGTTTTGCGATGTCTGTAAAAGGAGTTCGAGCATTTTCAATTAAAACATCTAATATTTGATGATCAATTTCATCTAAAACAAATTTTTTCATAATTGATAATTAGTTAGTAAATAATAAATATATAGCAAAAATAGTAAAAAATTTTTAATAAAACCGGACTAATTTTATTATATATTCAATTTTTGGATGAAAACGGCTTACAATTCAAATCTTTATTTTGGTGACCATAAAACAAACTTAAATCCCCTCTTTTTTCAATTACGTCGTATTTAATTAATTCATTATCAACAACTTTGTATTTATACAATATGCCTATATCTTTAATTTTCTCATTAGAATCTTCTGCAATTAATACATTTCTATATATAATATCAAAGAATTGCTTATCATTTTTAGGAATATCAAAATATGAGTTATAATCACTATAATCATCAGATTCTGCTAAAAAGGAAAGTCCTTGCAACAATGAATAGAAATTATACTTCCTTGTAATCTCTCTTTCATAATCGTTGTTAAAATGACCGGCTTCAATCAAAATAGTATTATAGCCTAATTTCTGAAAATTATCACCGGTTGCGGTTGGGTAATATTCATCCGTATATCTACCAATATGGTTTGGTATACATTGTTGCAACAATGTATTCATTGCAACAATAACACTCATAGTCTCTGTTCTGCCTACGGTAACCTTTCTTGTAATTTCTTCAGAAGGTGCTAAAAAAGAAATGGTTGCGGGGTTTTTAGTTCCTTCAACATTAAAAATAGTACGCTGATCATGTAAATTAAAACAAAAATCTGGTTTAAAGTCATCTAATAAACTTCTTAATAAATTACTCTCTATCGCTTTTAAATTAACAGCATCTCTATTTAAATCAACTCCTTTAGCGTTTTCTCGTGTATAATTTATTGCGCCATCTGGGTTTAACATTGGTATAAATACTAATGTGCAATTTTTTAAAATACCAGATTTAACATCAAACAGGTCCTTTTCATTAGCTAAAAAGTTAAACAAATCAAAAACTGCCTTTGTTCCTGTACTTTCATTGCCATGCATTTGCGACCAAATCAAAATTCTTTTAGGACCATTTCCAATAGAAACTTTATAGATTGGAATGTTATTAGAAGAATAACCCAAAATCTGCGCATCAAACTCTGGCGGAAGCTTTTTAATTAATGGCTCAATATCATCAAATAAAATCCGTAACCCTTTTAGTTGTTTTTGATAATTTTGAGCATACCAAAATTCTATTTTCTCTAAGTTGATTGTTTGCATACCACAAAAATAATCATTCAAACGTTTACATTTGTAAATACAATTTTAAAATTTACAATTTTATTTATAGCGGCTCTTTACAAAGTTAACTTGTTAAATCTCAACTCATTTCATTGATAGATAATTTCTATTTAAACTATTTAACTGATTGACATTTAGATTATTGCTTGATGTCAACTAAAGTTTTTGTTTATCGTGTATTTTATTATTAATATTCCCTTGCAATTCGTTTAACGAAACTTTACATTTGTAACAGCAAACATTATTTTACAATGGTAAACAATTTTGAATTTGCGGAGCGCTTAAAAACTGTGATGGAATATTACAGTTTAACAGCTACTGCTTTGGCAGATTCTATTACTGTTCAGCGATCAAGTATTTCACATTTACTCTCTGGCAGAAATAAACCAAGCTTGGACTTTGTTTTAAAAGTTTTACAGAAATATCCGAAAGTAGAATTATACTGGTTATTAAATGGTAAAGGTCGTTTTCCGAAAAATGAAGAAGTTTTAAATACTCCTGCCCTGTTTAACGAAAATATTCCAAAAGAAAATATTTCTAGTTCTACAAATGAAGTTAATGATAATGAAATTGAGAAAATAGTTATCTTCTATAAAAACGGGACTTTTAAAAGTTATTTACCTTAGTCAACCAATTTTGCCATTCCAGAACGAATTACCGTAATTAATTCATTTTTATTTTGATGTGTAGATTCTTTCTGCAAATATTGCATTTGTCTTAAAAAGTTGATAGAAGCGACATCGCCGCCTTGTTTCTTATATTTAATACCCATATCAACAAAACTAGTGGTTAAGTTGCTAATAGCTTCTTTATTATCACTTGTGGCAATCCATTCAAAAGCGTTTAAATGGGCGTCAGCAATCTTTTTTTCTTGAACAAAAAACAATCCATTAGTAATATGCTTGGCAATAAAAGGCATGTATTTATCATCTCTGTTTTCAATATAAAAACCTGTTAGCGTGGCTGCCATGCTTTCTTTTGCTTTTTCTGATAAAGTAGCTGCTTTTAATAGAGCATTTTCTTGATCTAATTGATACAAACCTATAATTGCGCTTTCTTTTACTTTAAATGATTTACTATCCAAAGCCTTTACAAAATGATTGATGTATTTTGGATCAACCAATTTTGCCAACGTTGTATTTGCAGCCGCTTGCACAAGCGTAAAAGGGTCGTTTTTAGCCAAATACTCTACTTTTTTTATAGCATCTCCTTTGGTGTGTTTATTTACTAGATTTAATTTTTCTAATGCAAAAATTCTTAGATAATGAGATTTGTCATTCAACGCTTTAGTCATTACATTAAAAGCATTTCTATCATCTTGGTTTTGAGCAATCAATTTTAACGCTTCCTTTCTGCTTTTATATTCTTCTACATTATTATACTGATAAATCATTTCTTCCAAACTTTTGGTGTGCGCAATTTCTGCTAACAAAACGCCATCAGGATTTACATTAATCAATTTTGGGGCAGAACTTATCGGAAAAGTAAACGAATGATAGCTACCATCTACCCAAACATTATGAGATGATTTTCTGCCATCTTTTTCATAAACATCAATAGTTAACGGGAAATCAAAAACTTTTTCAGACTGACGAATATTAATAGTTACTTGTTTATTGAATCCTCCTACTTGATGTGTGATTAACAATTCTGGATGCCCTTCGCCAAAAAACCATTGGTTAAAAAACCAGTTTAAGTCTTTACCGCTAACTTCTTCAAAAGCAAGTCTTAAATGATGCGCTTCCACCGCTTTAAACTTATTATCATTTAAGTATTTCTTAAGTCCAGCAAAAAACACATCGTCTCCTAAATAGTTTCGCAACATATGTAAAATCAATCCACCTTTTTCATAACTAACACTGTCAAACATGTCGTCAGAAGAAATATAATCGAAACGAATTAAATCTTTGTCCTCATTTGTATCGTCATAATTAAGATAACGGTTTTTGTTTTTTAGCAATTTATCATCTGCGAAATCTTTACCGTATTTATGTTCAAACCACAAATACTCTCCATAGTTAGCAAATGCTTCATTCATTGCCAAATTACTCCAACTCTCTGCAGTTACTAAATCTCCAAACCAATGATGAATAACTTCGTGGGCAATCGTTTCTTCCCACTTGTTTTCATCTATTAATTGACCTTCTTCTTGATAAGCACCATCTCCATGAATAACAGCAGTCGTGTTTTCCATTGCGCCACTAACATAATCTCTAACTACTATCTGACTATATTTATCCCAAGGATACTCTACTCCTAATAATTCTTCATAAAAACTTAGCATTTCAGGTGTTCCTCCAAAGATTGATTTTGCTAAATGCTCATATTCTTTTTCTACATAATATTCAATCGACTTCCCTTTCCAAGTATCTTTTACAATGCTAAATTCACCTGCAGCGAAAAAGAATAAATAGGGCGCGTGCTTTTGATCTTGTTTCCAGTAATCTGTTCTTGTTCCGTTAGCGTTTTCTTTTTGATTAATCAGCGTTCCGTTTGAAAGCGTTACAAAATTTTGTGGTACGGTAATAAAAATTTCTTGTGTAGATTTTTGATTCGGACTATCTATTGTCGGGAACCAAACACTGTTATTCTCCGTTTCGCCTTGAGTCCAAATCTGTGTAGGTTTATTTGAGTCTTCATCTTTTGGGTCAATAAAATACAATCCTTTACTATCACTGCTTTTAGAACCATCTTCATTTCTAATAGTTTCAGGTCTTGAAGTGTAGTTAACATAAATTATAAATTCTTCCTCTTTTTTATATACGCGATCTAATTCAATAATTAATTCTTTATTTTCGAAATAATTATACTGCAACTTTATATTATTCATTTTTACTTCATGAATAATCATTCCTTTGGCATCTAATGTTATTTTATCGACAGAATTGAAATGTGGCGTTGCTGTTATCCATGCTTCACCAAATAACAGACTATTTGGTATATCAAAACTTACCTTTAGTTTTGTATGGACTAAATTAGTTGTTTTTTCTTTTTCGGCTTTATAAGTACCCGATTGGGCGAAAGTGAAAAAAGTAATACTGAAGATAAGAACTGCGATGAGGTTTTTTAATTGCATACTATTTTAATCTATTGAAAACAAAGAACGCAAAAATAACGGAAAGAATTAATTGTTTGGTTAATATAACGTTAAAAGGCGTTTAGAAAATTCTAAACGCCTTTTAAAAGATCAATTCAAATAAATTGAGTTGTTAATTCATGCTTTTAAGAAAAGAGCCTATTTGTTGTAATCCTGCAGCGTCTCCATCAATATTAATTTCTTGAGCCAGCATCATCATTTTTGCAGGATCCATTTTATCTCCTAAAATTCTAACCAATGCAAACCCCATTTCTTTATCGGCTCCATAAAAGATAACTTCATCAATTGCATCTTCTTCTCCTAAAAATTTAACTACTAAAGATTTAGCACCTATGTTTAATCTGATTAATTCTTGGTATTTTGGGTTCTTTAGAATTGCTTTTATTTTTTGTTGCTCAGTTTCATACGCTGTATTATTAGAATCAGTTGTTTGAAACCCTAAAAAGTTAATTTTCTTTATTGTTTTTAAAGTTGCTCTAACTTCTTCTGATGCATCTTCTTCTTTCAAAGTAACAATACTGGCTGGAATATCTAAGGCAATAAAGTCAGAACTTGATTGACTGTCAACATAATATTTCTGTAGCGATGGATAACTGTCGCATGAAATTAATAGCGTGCTAACTGCAACTATTAGTACCAAGTATTTAAAAATATTTTTCATGATAATTATTTATTAATTTAATAAAATCACCAGTGCTTAATTAAACACTGGTGATAAAAAATTTAATTGTTTTTAGCATTTTTTAAATGTTCAGATCCAGAAATATTTAATTGCTCTGTTAATTCTGCAATTTTATTCAAATCTATATCTCCAGTTAAAGAAACTATAACTGCTTCTGCACTACGACCTCCTTGACCTTCAAAATGCTTGCCAATACCATTAACAAACATTAGTAATTCTTTTACGTGATCTTCATCTTTTCCTTCTCTAATATAAATACGCACATTTGCTTCTTTATCATTAATACGCATTAGCTCTTCTAACTTCGAAGACTTTAAATAAGCCTCAACAGTTTTTTGCATATCTGCTGCTATGGCAGAATTTTCGGTAGTAAACACTTTTAATCCGTCTAAACCACCTACCATATCAGCATATTCTTTTGCTTCTTCACTTGCTCCCCCAAATTTTGCCATTAGGGTAAACATTTTTTTACTTACTACTACGGTTGTTACTTCTTCATTTCCATCATATTTATCAAACACTGAGGTTTGTGCGCTACTTAAAAATGGCACTAATACTATTGCTATTACTAAAATTATTTTTTTCATGATTCTCTAATTTAACTTAAGGTTGTTTAAAAATTTTATTTGTTGTTGTTTCATATGCTCCCAAATACGTTATTGCTGCTGTTCCTTTGTTGTAGTTTTTTGACAGTAGCTGAAACGCCATTTGAGTATTTTCAAAAGCAACTTGTGCTTTTGCTTTTTGATTATTTTGATAACCGGTGTAAACGCTAAATAATAATACTACAGAAGCTGCCACCGATAACCATTTCCAATTCCTCTTTTTGGTGTTTAATTGGATGGTTTTTGTAAACCTTTCTGATTTATTCTCAGTAAAATATCCAAATAATGCTTGGTATTCTTCAAGATGAGGTGCTACCGATTTACCACTTGTAAAATAGTCTCTTAAAACCGTCTCTTCTTTAATTGTTGTTTCTGCATTTAGATATTTATCTAACAATTGTTCTATTTTAACTGATTCCATAATTGTGTTGTTTTATCAATTGTTCTCTTATTACTTTTCTGGCCCTTGACAACGCCACCCTAACCGCAGTTGGCTGTAAATCAAGCATTTTACCAATCTCTTCAAATTCATATTGTTCTACATCTCTTAACTGAATTATTGCGCGTTGTTGTTCTGGCAACTTTGCAATTAATCGATGTACTATTGAAACGCTATCATTCAAATCTGTTTTTCTATCTAAAGAAGTTCCGGTTTCTTTATAGTTACTATGCACTAACGATAAATTACTTGCTTGTTTAGATTTTAAACGGTCATAACAATAATTTTTTGTCATGGTCATTGCAAACGCTTCAACATTTTTATAGGAACTTATTTTTTCTTTATTTTTCCACAACTTCAAAAATAATTCTTGAGTTGCATCTTCAGCTTCTTCACTAGACACCAATAATCGTTTCGACAATCGGAAAACCTTATCTTTAAAAGGCATTACAGTGTTTAAAAACTCCGATTGATTCATTAATAATTTAATCTAGTTAGTTTTTTTTACTTTCTTACTATTACGACGAAAGAATATCGTTTTTGTTACATCTGGCACAAAATTTGTAAACTTTTTATTTAACTTGCAACTTTAAATTTATATAAAACCCTTAGTTCATGAAACATTTTCTTTCTATTTTTTCAATATTAACATTATTTTTTGCTTTAACAAGTTGCGATAATGATAGCCCGAATAATGTTCCTGCTGATTTAGAAGTTCAAAACTTTGTTTGGAAAGGGCTAAACGCTTATTATTTTTGGCAACAAGACATACCTAATCTTGCAGATGATCGGTTTTCTTCTCAAGAACAACTGAATACCTTTTTGAGCCCGTATGAAAGTGCTCCAAATGATTTATTTTACAGTTTGTTAAATGATTACCCAAATGTAGATAAGTATTCTTGGATTGTTGATGATTATATTGCTTTGGAAGAATTATTATATCAAGGAATTACTGGTTCAAACGGTGTTAACTTTAGACTGGGTTTTGAAAGTGGAAGTTCTACGGATCTTTTTGGCTATGTAAGATATATAGTTGATAATTCTGACGCTTCAACAAAAAACATTGGTCGTGGTGATACCTTTAATGCTGTTAACGGAACACCATTAACAATTAGCAATTACAGAGAGTTATTGTTTTCTACTGATAGTTACACTTTAAATATGGCTGATTATAATAGTGGAAATCCAATTAGTAACGGAGTTTCTGTTGATTTAACAAAATTTCAATTACAAGAAAATCCTGTTTTCAAAACAGAAGTTATTGAAGATTCTGGAAAAAAAATAGGGTATTTAATGTACAACAGATTTAACAGAGAGTTTCATTCAGAATTAAATAGTGCATTTGCTACTTTTCAGGCTGAAGGAATAACAGACTTGGTATTAGATTTGCGTTACAATCCTGGAGGAACTACGAGTACCGCATTATTTTTAGCAGGAATGATTACTGGTCAGTTTACAGGTGAATTATTTTCTCAAGAAGTTTGGAATAACAAATGGCAAGGATATTATACAAATAACAACCCCGATTGGTTAATCAATAATTTTGTTAATCAAACAGATACAGGTGAAAGCTTGAATAGTTTAAACTTAGAAAACATCGTAATTTTAACTACTGGTTCTACAGCATCAGCAAGTGAGTTAATTATCAACGGATTAAATCCTTATATTAATGTAACAACTATTGGAACAACAACCGAAGGTAAGTCGGTTGGTTCTGTTACTCTATATGACTCTCCAAATTATAGACGTGAAGGTGCAAACCCAAATCATACCTGGGCAACGCAACCAATTGTGTTAGAAATACAAAATAAATTAGGAATTAATAATCCAACAGGTTTTATTCCAAACATATCAAATCCAGAAAACCTTTCTAACTTAGGTGTTTTAGGTGATGTCTCTGAGCCATTATTTGCAAGAGCAATACAGTTTATAACCACAGGCAGCAAAATGAGTTCAGGTAAAGACAAAATTGTTGAACATGAATTTGTTACAGACTCTAATAGAGAATCGCTTACGGGATCAAATATGTACGTAGATAAAGAGTTACCAAGTTTTCAATAGAAAATTATTTCAAATCATACTTCAATTCATTCATAATATCATTGTGTTGGTTAGCTGCGTATTCAAACCCATCTTTCCACCACTTTGTCATTAATGTTTTATCAAAAGCCAACGAATTAGTTGTTAAAACGGTTGGTGTATAATATAAATTTAGCTTTACATTATGTTGTTTTGCAAATAGTTTTCCAATGGTAATATTATGTTTTCCAACATGATCCATCATAAAATCGTGTGTGTTCATTAATACTGAAAATGGATTTTTAGCAGGAATTCTATTTATTTGTGTTAATTCTGTTTCTAAAATAATAACATCAACCTCTGTTGCGCCTCTTTTTATAGCTTCCCTTATCGGAACCAAACAACCAAATCCACCATCGGCATAATGGCAACCGTTCTTACGCAATAAACTCATAAAAGGAACATAATTGCAAGAAGCCCAAATCCAATCCCAAAAATCTTTGTAAGAATAATCCTTCACAGATTTGTATTCAATCGTATTTGCCGTAATATTTGAAACTGTAACAATAGCATCTATCTCTGATTTTTTTACAGCCTCAATATGTTCTTGGGTAATTTTATTTCGAATTAATTTTCTTAAATTCTTGCTCTCACCAAACGTTTTTCTTCCCAGTAAAAAATTCCAAATCACATTTAAATGGTTTATTCCTACTACTTTATGTCCATTCACTTTTTTAATGGTTAACGGGTTGTTACTAAAAATAGTTCGTTGATTTACATTTGTATAAATCTCTTTTAACTCATCTAACTTGCCCAAAGCCAAATGTATAACCATTAAACTACCGGTGGATGTTCCTAAAAATAAATCGTATTTTTTTCCCTTATTCTTAATTAAATATTGCGCCACGCCTCCTGCAAATGCTCCTTTGCTTCCTCCACCAGAAATCACTAATGCTTTCATATTATTTTTAAATTTTTGATTATTTTTGACTAACTATAAAGATACAATATGAAATTTAAAATTTTACTTTTTTCACTCCTTTTAATATTCATAACTGGGTGTACAAAAAAATTAAGTTTAGAAGATGAATTA
The DNA here is from genome assembly GCA_964619615.1 of uncultured Lutibacter sp. GTDB lineage: Bacteria > Bacteroidota > Bacteroidia > Flavobacteriales > Flavobacteriaceae > Urechidicola. Next base: position 15,211 of record CAZUFO010000027.1, read on the forward strand.
GTTTGCTCAAAATTGGGTTCTTTTTCAAAAGCAACACAGCGTACTGACTTTCAAAATAATTTTAAAATAAGCATTCCTAATAATTGGAAATATAAATTATATTATGATGATTATCAATCAGCTGTTTTTATGGCAGATACTATTAAGCAACTTACCGAAACCTTTATTATAGATGTTTCTTGGAAATATGGAGCATTAAATTTGGATGCCTCTTTTGAAACATTAATTCAGTCTAGAACCAGTTTTCAAATCATAAAATCAAATTTTGAAGAGTATAAAGAGTTTTCTTCCTACTGGAATGTTTCAAAAGGTATAAAAAACGATTTTCCATATCATGTTTTTAATATGTTTATCCAGACTTCTGAAGAGGCCTATCTTGAAATAAAGACAGAATTTTATGGTGAAGAACTTGTTGATGAACGACTTTGTAATGCATTTGAAATCATTAATACTTTAGAGTTTTTAAATTAAAAAAAACTATTCAAATAAAAGAATCTTCTGCAAGTTCAGATTGACAAAACATTTTAATTATTTTTACAATCAAAACAATTCACTTTTATAAAACTTACAATGCAACATATTATAGACCGTTTTATTAGTTACATCACAATTGATACACAATCTGACCCAAACAATGCTGATTTTCCAAGTACTGAAAAGCAATGGGATTTGGCACATCTTTTAGTAGATGAACTAAAGCAAATAGGGTTAAGTGATGTAACATTAGATGAAAATTGCTATATCATGGCTACTTTGCCTAGTAATGTTGACCACAAAGTTCCAACCATTGGTTTTATCTCACATATTGATACAAGTCCAGACTATACTGGAACTAACGTAAAACCACAAATAGTTAAAAATTATGATGGCAAAGACATTGTATTAAACAAAGAGCAAAACATTATACTTTCACCTGACTATTTTGATGATTTATTATTATATAAAGGTCAAACTTTAATCACAACAGACGGAACTACACTTTTAGGTGCTGATGATAAAGCAGGTATTACTGAAATTGTTACTGCCATGGAATATTTGATTAAGCATCCAGAAATAAAACACGGTAAAATACGAATTGGTTTTACTCCGGATGAAGAAGTTGGCAAAGGAGCACATTTATTTGATGTTGAAAAGTTTGGTGCAGAATGGGCTTATACGATGGATGGTAGTCAAGTTGGCGAATTAGAATATGAGAATTTTAACGCTGCAGGCGCAAAAGTTACCATCAACGGAAAAATCGTACATCCTGGTTACGCAAAAGGAAAAATGGTGAATTCAATGTTAATAGCAAACCGATTTATGGCTGCTTTACCTCAAAATGAAATTCCACAAGAAACAGAAGGTTATGAAGGTTTTTTTCATTTACATACCATGAATGGCGAGGTTGAACAAACAGTATTAGAATATATCATTAGAGATCATGATATCGAATTGTTTGAAAAACGTAAAAAACAATTTGAACAAATTGCTCAAAACATAAATACAGAATTGAATGCTGACTTAATACAAGTTGAAATCAGCGATCAATATTTTAACATGAAAGAAAAAGTGGAACCTGTAATGTTTATTGTTGATATTGCTGAAGAAGCGATGAAACAACTAAATATTAAACCATTAATTAAGGCAATTAGAGGCGGTACAGATGGTTCGCAATTATCTTATAAAGGATTGCCTTGCCCTAATATTTTTGCTGGCGGACATAATTTTCATGGTCGTTATGAGTATGTTCCTGTTGAATCTATTCAAAAAGCCACTGATGTAATTGTAAAAATTGCTGAATTAACTGCTGAAAAATATAAAAGATAAAATCCTATAAACATCGCTCAGGAATGTTAATTATTTAACAACCTGAAATATTTTGATAAATTTCTTTTAAAACAATTGTTAACACCACAATAATTTTAATATTTGCGAACCAAATTAACCAACACAATGCAAAGCAAACACCTTTTATCTTTAGCCAACCAATTCGGAAGTCCACTATATGTTTATGACGCCGATAAAATTGAGTCACAATACAACAGAATGACCAATGCTTTTTCTTCTGTAAAAGATTTAAA
>CAZUFO010000027.1:17298-23240 GCA_964619615.1 uncultured Lutibacter sp.
ATTTGGCTATTTTAAAAGTGATAAAAAATTTAAATGCTGGTGCTGATGCAGTTTCTATTCAAGAAGTAAAACTATGCTTAAAAGCTGGCTTTACCCCTAGCGATATTCATTACACACCATCCGGGATTTCATTTGAAGAATTAGAAGAGGCGGTAACTTTAGATGTGAAAATCACTTTGGATAATCTTTCTATTTTAGAAAAATTTGGTAATAAATTTCCTGAAATTCCAGTTTGTATTAGAATAAACCCTCATGTAATGGCTGGCGGAAATGCAAAAATATCTGTAGGGCATATCGATTCGAAATTCGGTATATCAATAAACAATGTCGAAAAAATTAAAACGGTCATTTCAAAAACGGGTACCATTGTTAACGGTATTCACATGCACACAGGCTCAGATATTTCAAATGTGGATGACTTTATTAAAGCTACAGAGAATTTATTAAGTGTAGTGAAACAATTTGATACTATTGAATTTGTCGATTTCGGGAGTGGTTTTAAAGTGCCATATAAAGAAGGTGATGTTGAAACCAACATTGAAGACATGGGTAAACGTATTGGCAAACGCTTCAATGAATTTTGTGCTGAATATGGCAAAGAATTAACCTTGCTTTTTGAACCAGGTAAATATTTAGTAAGCGAATCCGGGAGTCTATTGGTAAAAGTAAATGTGGTAAAAGCCACTCCGAACGCAGTTTTTGCAGGTGTAGATAGTGGTTTAAATCATTTAATCAGACCGATGATGTATGATGCATATCATCATATTACCAATATTTCTAATACTGATGAGAGCGACCAAAAGACCTATTCTGTTGTTGGATACATTTGTGAAAATGATACGCTAGGCGCAAACCGACACTTAAATTCAGTTTCAGAAGGCGATATTTTAAGAATACATAATGCAGGTGCGTACAGTTTTTCAATGGCATCTAATTATAACTCACGATTTAGACCTGCAGAAGTTTTAGTTTACAACGGTAAAGATTATTTAATTAGAGAAAGAGAGACTTTTGATGATTTGCTAAGGAATCAAGTGGAGGTTGAACTATAATTTTAAATATCTAATAAATTAGCCCTTTTCAAACTGAATTAACATTGCATCAACAGTTAATTTAATTATTCCATAAAAGTTTCGAATTTCTATTGAATTAATAGAAATATTTATACATTTGTCACCAATGTCAAATAGTACAAGAAATATTACTACTACAGCAACCCGTTCTATGGGCACTATTTCTATGACGACAACAGGAACCCTTTAAGGGTCTATATTTACACATATCATCGCATGCTATAACCGTATTTACTAGGTAAATAAAAACTGGTCATCTATTAAAAAAAAGTGCAGATACATCATGAAAATATTAAAATTTGGAGGAACATCAGTTGCCAGTGCAGCTAGCATTAAGAAAGTTATTTCCATCGCAAAAAAAAGTTCAGAAGAGGGTCAAGTTGCAATCATAGTCTCAGCACTTGGTGGCACAACGGATATTCTTTTACAGGCAGGTATAAAAGCTGAAAAGAAAGACAGTTCATATCTTGCCGCCATAGACACACTTGAAAAACGGCATATTACCGTAATTAAAGAGTTGATTGTTGATAGTCATCAAACTGAAGTGATTTCAGAAATTCATTCCTATTTCAATCAATTAGCTAGTATTTTAGAAGGCATTTATCTCATCAACGAGTTTTCAAATAAAACTAAAGATAAAATTGCAAGTTTTGGTGAATTAATGTCGTCCTATATAATTGCAGAAGCGATGAAAAGTCAAGGCTTAGATGCGCTTCGGAAAAATGCACAAGAATTAATTATTACGGATAACACCTATACAAATGCAAAAATAAAATACGATTTAACCGAAGCAAACATTAAACAATTTTTCGCAACAAATAAAAGCGCTATTGTAGTGCTTCCTGGATTTGTTGCATCCACTCTTAATGGTGAAACTTCAACATTAGGCAGAGGCGGTTCAGATTTTACTGCTTCAATTCTAGCAAAAATTTTAGACGCAAAAGAATTAGAAATATGGACAGATGTTAGCGGTATGTTCACTGCCAATCCAAAATTAGTAAAACATGCAAAACCTATTGATCGCATTTCGTATCAAGAAGCAATGGAACTATCTCATTTTGGGGCAAAAGTACTTTTTCCTCCAACTATTCAACCTGTGTTAGAAAAGCAGATACCCATCAGAATTAAAAATACGTTTGAACCAGAAGCAATAGGAACCCTGATTACCAAAAATACTGATGGCGAAACTTCACCCGCAAAAGGAATTAGTCATATAGAAAATGTGGCTTTAATTACTATTGAAGGTTCTGGCATGATTGGCATTCCTGGGTTTACAAAACGAATTTTAGAAACACTGTCGAATGCAAATATTAATGTTTCATTAGTTACGCAAGCATCTTCAGAACATTTCTTATGTATGGGAATTGAAAGCAAAGATGTAGCAATTGCAAAAGAATTATTTGAAGAAGCTTTTGCTTATGAAATGTCACAAGGTATTGTTGACCCTTTAATTATTGAAGATAATTTGGCCATTATTGCTTTGGTTGGTGATAATATGAAGAGCCATCAAGGAATTAGCGGTAAAATGTTTTCTACTTTAGGTCGTAACAATGTAAATATTAGAGCAATTGCACAAGGTGCTTCTGAAAAGAATATTACCGCAGTTATTGAGCATAAGGACATTAAAAAAGCATTAAACACCTTGCACAATGCCTTTTTTGAAGGTGATACAAAACAATTAAACTTGTTTGTTGTTGGAGTTGGTAATGTTGGTGGAAAATTACTAGAACAAATTCATCAACAACAACAATTTCTAGCTGAAGAGCAGCACCTAGAAGTAAGAGTAATTGCTGTTGCAAATTCAAAAAAAATGTATTTCAATCCTGAAGGCATTGATTTAGAAAATTGGAAAGCAGATTTGATTGAAAAAGGTGGTAATTTAGACATGGATGCATTTTTAACCAATGTAAATGATCTTAATTATCGCAATAGTATTTTTGTTGACAACACAGCAAATGAAGCTGTTTCAATGCGATATGCAGATTATTTAAAAAATAGTATTGCTGTAGTGGCATGTAATAAAATTGCGTGCTCTTCGGATTATAAGAATTACTTGAACTTAAAATATCTAGCCAAAAAATATTCCGCACCTTTCCTTTTTGAAACCAATGTTGGTGCAGGATTGCCGATTATCGATACGCTAAAGAATTTGATTTTATCGGGAGATAAAGTCACAAAAATTCAAGCGGTTTTATCGGGCAGTTTAAACTTTATATTCAATAACTTTGTAGGAGACGCTTCTTTTGCTGATGTTGTTGATGAAGCAGCAAAACAAGGATATACCGAGCCAGACCCTAGAATTGATTTAAGCGGTGTAGATGTAATGCGAAAAATATTAATCTTAGCTCGTGAAAGCGGAAACATATTAGAATTAAGCGATATTAAAAATGATTCCTTTTTACCAAAGTCAAGTGTTGACGCTGATTCTGTTGCTGATTTTTTAGCCACATTAGAACCAGAAGCAGCACATTTTAACGCCATAAGAGATGCTGCCGATAAAGAAAATTGCAGATTGAAATATGTGGCCGAATTCGATAATGGAAAAGCGAAAGTTGGTTTACAACACATACCATCTGATCATCCTTTTTATAATCTAGATGGATCAGATAATATTGTGCTGTTTTTTACAGAACGATACAGTGAACAACCCCTAATTATTAAGGGCGCAGGTGCCGGAGCAGCAGTAACAGCCTCTGGATTGTTTGCTGATATTATTAGAATTGGAAATAAGTAATTCTATGAATAGTGAAGAAGTAACAATGAATAATTAATAAAGAAATGTCATTTCGACAGAGATATTTTACAAAATATCGACGAGAAATCTCATCATAAGATTCTTCGTTATATTCAGAATGGCAATAGAAATAATTATGAACGAAATAAAAATATTTTCACCTGCAACTGTTGCAAATGTATCTTGCGGATTCGATGTTCTTGGGTTTTGTTTAGATACTATTGGTGATGAAATGATCATTCGTAAAACGGTTGAAAAAGGCGTAAAAATTACCAAGATAATTGGTGCCGATTTACCTTTTGAAACAAAAAAAAACGTTGCTGGTGTAGCAGCGTTGGCAATTTTAAATGCTGCGAATCCTGACTTTGGAGTAGAAATTGAGATCTATAAAAACATAAAACCAGGAAGCGGTATTGGAAGTTCATCAGCGAGTGCTTCAGGAGTTGTTTTTGCTATCAACGAGTTACTAGGAAAACCATTTAACAAACAGCAATTAACTGCTTTCGGAATGAAAGGAGAAGCAATTGCAAGTGGCGTAGAACATGCCGATAATGTAGCACCCGGAATTTTTGGCGGCTTTACTTTGGTTAAAGAAATAAATCCTTTAAAAGTTGTTCAACTCCCTACTCCACCGGAATTATATGCCGTTATTATTCATCCACAAATAGAAATTAAAACGTCTGAAGCAAGAGCAATTTTACCAAATGAAGTTTCGCTACAAAAAGCAATTAAACAATGGGCAAATGTTGGAAGCCTAGTAAGTGCATTATACGAAAATAACTATGAGTTAATTGCTGAATCATTGCATGATACCATTGTTGAACCATACCGCTCACAATTAATTCCGCATTTTAATGAAGTGAAAAAAGCAATGCTAACTGCAGGTGCTTTGGGTGGTGGAATTTCAGGATCTGGACCCTCAATTTTTAGTTTGTGTAAAGGGAAAGAATCCGCAGAAAAAGTAGCTACTGCTATTCGTAAAGTTTATAATAAAACAGGAATTGAATTTGATATGCATGTATCAAAAATTAATGCAGAAGGAATTAGAATAGTGAATAGTGAATAGTGAATAGTGAATAGTGAAAAATTAAATAATTAATAATTGTCATTTTGGCAAAAGGAGAAATCCCAATATGAGATTCTTTACTGCGTTCAGAATGACATAAAATTAAACTTCTTGCCCCGATAGTTATCGAGACCGCAGGAATGACACATTACATTGAAATACGTATTAAAACACAATGAAATACTACAGTCTAAACAACAACGCACCGAAAACTTCCTTTAGCGAAGCCGTAATTAAAGGATTAGCACCAGACAAAGGCTTATATTTTCCTGAATCAATTACTCCTTTACCTGAGCCCTTTTTTCAAAATATTGAATCGTATTCTAACAATGAAATTGCCTATGAATTAATAAAGCAGTTTATTGGAAATGAAATTCCAGAATCAGATTTAAAAGCAATTATTGCAGATGTTTTACAGTTTGATTTTCCGTTAGTTTCAATTGAAAAAGATGTGTATTCATTAGAGCTTTTTCACGGACCAACCATGGCGTTTAAAGATGTAGGCGCTCGATTTATGGCACGTTGTTTATCTTATTTCAACAAGAAAAACCCTTTTGGAAATGATGTAACCGTTTTAGTAGCAACTTCTGGTGATACCGGTGGAGCCGTTGCTAGTGGTTTTTTAGGAGTTGAAGGCGTACATGTCGTGATTTTATATCCGAGCGGAAAGGTTAGTGATATTCAAGAAAAACAACTAACTACGTTAGGCCAGAATATTAAAGCCTTAGAAGTTGATGGTGTTTTTGATGATTGTCAGGCAATGGTTAAAAAAGCATTTCTAGACACTTCAATTACCGATAATATGCAGTTAACATCTGCAAACTCAATCAATATTGCACGTTGGTTGCCTCAAATGTTTTATTTTGCTTTTGCATACAAACAATTGAAAACAATAACTAATGATTGTCACACTGAGCCTGTCGAAGTGAAAAAAGATAAAAAATTAGTATTCTCTGTCCCAAGTGGAAACTACGGAAACATCTGTGCAGGAATGATGGCGCAAAAATTAGGATTACCTATTGAATTATTTATTGCAGCTACCAATGCTAATAAAGTAGTAACTGATTAT
>CAZUFO010000028.1:0-23135 GCA_964619615.1 uncultured Lutibacter sp.
TTTCTAAAAACAAAATACAACCCAATTAGTATCATTGGAATACTTAGCCATTGACCCGTATTTAAATCTAAAGGTAATTCTCTTGTTTCTACTTGTGCTTCTTTAAAGAATTCTACAAAGAATCTAACGGTCCATAATAAAATCATAAACATACCAAATAAGAAACCTGGCTTGTCTTTTTTATCCGTTTTCCAATAAATAAACCATAAAATCAAAAATACAACCACATAACTCAACGCTTCAAAAAGTTGTGTTGGGTAGCGATACGGAATACTTTCTAATACATTTTTATAATTAGAACTATTCCCAATTAAATAATATGCTTTTTCAAAAGTGTCAGAACCTGTAATGTTCATCGCTTCACGTTTGCCAATATCATTTCTAATAAAACGGAAACCAATAGCAGCATCTGTAACTTTTCCTATAATTTCAGAATTCATTAAGTTTCCTAATCTAACAAATACAGCACCAGATGCAACAGCAATAACAATTCTATCTAAAATCCAAAATACGCTTTTATACTTGTACTTTCTTCTATATAAAAACATTGCAACCACAATTCCAATGGCAGCACCATGGCTTGCCAAACCAGCATAACCAACAAAAGTATAGCCATCAATAAATCCAAACAAAGAACCATTTGGCGACTTTGCAATTGGTAAAAATATCTCTAACCAATTGTCTTTATAACTATCCCAACTATAAAAGAAAACCTCTCCTAAACGTGCACCTATTAAGGTTGCAATACCAACAAACATAAAAAGTGAATCGACATATTCTAATGGAACGCCTTCATTTTTATATATTTTTTTCATTATTTGGATTCCCAATAAAAAGGCAACTACAAACATCAATCCGTAATATCGAATTGATAATGAGCCAATTTTAAACAGTTCTGGTGATGGATTCCAATCGATAGCGAGTTGTAACATAAATAATTATTTTTTAGCTAATATATACTTTTTAATGTGATGCTTTGTCTTTCTTTTCCGGTACAGGGTCGTAGCCTCCTTTACTCCAAGGATGACAATTTGCAATCCGTTTTATTGCCAACCAACTGCCATAAAATAACCCATGAATTTTTAATGCATCAATTGCATAATGAGAACAGGTTGGTGAGTATCTACAACTAGATGGCGTATATGGCGAAATTGCAACTTGATAAAACCGTACCAACAATACGAATGGAAATGCTAAAATTTGTGTGATTTTTTTAAACATTAGTTTACTGAAAATGTTGTGCCTTCTTTGCCGTCTTTCAACTGAATACCTACTGCTAATAATTCATCTCTAATTTCATCTGAAAGTGCCCAATCTTTATTATCACGCGCGTTTTTTCGCATGTTGATTAACATTTCTACAACTCCAGTTAATTTAGTTTCCCCTTTATTAGTTTCTGAATTAGTAGCGTTTTCAAGACCTAATATATCAAAAACAAAAATATTCATAGTTTCAGATAACAATTCTAAATCTGCAGAAGAAATAGTTTCTTTCCCTTCTTTTAATAGATTGATAAACTTAACGCCTTCAAATAAATGTGCTATTAGAATTGGGGTGTTAAAATCGTCATTCATTGCAGCATAACATTTTTGTTTCAAAGCAGAAATATCAATACTTGAGGTGTCAGATATTGTTAATTGTTTTAATGATTTAACGGCTTCCATTAATTTTTGAAACCCTTTTTCTGAAGCCTCCAAAGCATCGCTAGAAAAATCTAAAATACTTCTATAATGTGCTTGCATACAAAAGAAACGAGTTACACTTGCTCTGAATGGTTTGCTAAGAATTGAATTGTTACCCGAAATTATTTCGCCCGGTAAAATACTATTTCCGGTAGATTTTGACATTTTTTGTCCATTCAATGTCAACATATTAGTGTGCAACCAATAATTAACGGGGTTTGAATGATTACACGCTTTTGCTTGCGCAATTTCACATTCGTGATGCGGAAATTTTAAATCCATTCCACCTCCGTGAATATCAAATGTTTCTCCTAAATATTTAGTACTCATTACGGTACATTCTAAATGCCAACCTGGGAAACCATCACTCCAAGGCGAAGGCCAGCGCATAATATGTTCTGGGCTTGCTTTTTTCCACAAGGCAAAATCTTGAGGGTTCTTTTTTTCTGATTGCCCATCTAAATCGCGCGTGTTATTCAAAACATCGTCCATATTTCTACCTGAAAGGATTCCGTAATTTTCCTTTTCATTGTATTTTAGCACATCAAAATATACAGATCCGTCTGACTCATATGCCAAACCTTGATCCATAATTGTTTTGATTGCTTCAATCTGCTCCACAATATGACCCGTTGCAGTTGGCTCAATACTTGGTGATAAAAAATTAAATTTTTGTAATATCTCATGAAAATCTACTGTGTACTTTTGTACAATCTCCATCGGCTCTAACTTTTCTAAACGCGCCTTTGTTGAAATTTTATCTTCCGAATTATCATCTGTCAAATGCCCAGCATCCGTTATATTACGTACATAACGTACTTTATATCCTAAATGTAAAAAATAGCGATAAATCATATCGAACGACATGAATGTTCTTACATTACCAAGGTGCACATTGCTATAAACTGTTGGTCCACAAACATACATTCCAACCATTCCTTCTTCAATTGGTTTGAATACTTCTTTAGATTTTGATAATGAATTATAGAGTTTTATTGAATTGGTTTTATACAAAGCCATGTTTGAAAAGAAAATTTATATCCGTTGTAAAAATACTAACATTTTTCCAAAGAAAAAGTTAAAAATTTAAAGTATATATTTTTATATCTTTACCTTAAAATATAACATCGACAAACACATTCAGATTAAAAATTAGAATGAAAAACACCAACCAAATAACTCCTGAAAATTTCTTTAAAGAAATTCGTAATAAAAACATTAGTTATTTGAGTAGAGCAATTACGCTAATTGAGAGTAATAATACAGAACATCAGAAAAAAGCTTCACAAATACTAAACAACTGTTTACCATACGCAAATAATGCTGTAAGGATTGGTATTACTGGAGTTCCTGGAGTTGGAAAAAGTACTTTCATTGAGGTTTTTGGCAACTTTTTAACAACTATAGGAAAGAAAGTTGCGGTGTTGGCAGTTGACCCAAGCAGTACCATAAATAAAGGCAGTATTCTAGGTGACAAAACAAGAATGAACGAATTGGCACTTAACAAAAATGCTTTTATTCGCCCTTCTCCTTCTGGTGACACTTTAGGTGGTGTTGCTAAAAAAACACGTGAAACAATTACATTATGTGAAGCCGCAGGTTTTGATGTTATTATTATTGAAACCGTTGGTGTTGGACAATCTGAAGTTGCAGTTCATAGCATGGTCGATTTCTTTTTACTGCTAAAACTGGCAAATTCTGGCGATGAATTGCAAGGAATTAAACGTGGAATTATTGAAATGGCAGACGCTATCGTAATAAATAAAGCCGATAGTGGGAATGAGGCTCAAGCAAATCATGCAAAAAATGAGTTTATACGTGCGTTACATTTATATCCTATAAAAGAAAGTGAATGGTCTCCAACAGTAAGTGTTTGTAGTTCTTTGAATAATTCTGGAATAGAATCTGTTTATACGCAAATTGAAAAGTATTTGGCTTTGACCAAAAAGAATGGTTATTTTTACAGCAAGCGAAAAGAGCAAAATAAAAGTTGGTTTTTTGACACTATAAATAATGGAATAAAAAAACAGTTTTATGAAAACCCTGCTATTCAAAAAGTTTTAGACAGATACCTTCAAAAAATTGGAAACCAAGAGTTAAATGCCTTTACTGCAGCTCAAGAAATTTTAAAAATAAAAAAGTAATTTTTTAATGGATTATAAATTTACAATAATTGTTCCTGTATATAATGAAGAGGATAATTTGGATAGAGTAGAAACCAAGCTAATAGAATACTTGGAAATTGCATCAAAAAAAACCAAAATATTATTTGTGAATGATGGAAGTAAAGATGAAAGTCAAAAAATTATTGAACGAATCTGTGCTGATAATCCCGATTTTAATTTTATTTCATTTAACCAGAATAAAGGTTTGAGTGCTGCTATAAGTGCAGGTTTTAAGCATATTGACACAGAATATACAGGTTATATTGATTCTGACCTACAAACAGATCCAGAAGATTTTAACTTATTATTAGCGCATTGCAAAGAATATGATTTGGTTACTGGAGTCCGTTCCAACAGAAAAGATTCTTTTGTAAAAAATATATCTTCATCAATTGCCAATGGAATTCGAAGAACATTTACACACGATGGTATGGATGATACTGGTTGTCCACTTAAAGTAATTAAAACCTCTTATGCAAAGAACATTCCAATGTTTAAAGGTTTACATCGATTTTTACCTGCAATGATTTTATTGCAAAACGGAAAAATAAAACAAATTCCTGTTAAACATTTTCCGCGTATTGCAGGCGAAGCAAAATATGGATTATGGAATCGCTTACTAGGTCCTTTATTAGATTGTTTCGCTTATTTATGGATGAAAAAAAAATACATCAACTATAAAATTGATAAGCAAGGTTAATGGCACTGTGGATTGTTTATAGCATTGGTTTCTTAGCACAAATCCTCTTTTCAGGAAGATTGGTTGTTCAATGGGCACTATCAGAAAAAGCAAAAAAAGTTATTACTCCTTCCCTATTTTGGCAAATGAGTTTAATCGCTTCCTTTTTACTATTTGTTTATGGTTATTTACGTGATGATTTCGCCATAATGTTAGGGCAAACACTCACTTACTTTATTTATATCAGAAATTTACAATTACAAGGAAAATGGCAAAAAACACCGCTTGCTTTACGACTGTTTATTTTAATTTTCCCTGTCCTTATTGTTTTATATGGCTTTAACAATAATGAAATAGATGTCTATAATTTATTTAAGAATGAAAGTATCTCGTTATGGTTACTTATTTGGGGGATTGTAGCGCAACTAATTTTTACACTGCGTTTTGTATATCAATGGATTTATTCTGAAAAAAATAAGCAATCAATATTACCATTCGGATTTTGGTTGTTGAGTTTGATAGGTTCTATTATGATTTTGATTTACGCCATAATAAGAAAAGATCCTGTTTTATTTCTTGGTCATATTTTTGGGAGTATAGTATATATCAGAAATTTAATTTTATTAAAAAAAATCAATGATTAAAACAATAGAAAAACATCCAATTACAGCAATAATACTTATTAGTTTACTAATGTTATTGCCCAATATAAATACTCTTGTAGTAACTATAATGGAGGCTCGAAACTTTATTACTGCGCGGGAAATGATAGAAGATGGAAATTGGATTTTAACAACAATGAATGGCAACCCTAGATATGAAAAACCTCCACTACCTACTTGGCTAACTGCGTTTTCAGGAATTCTATTTGGCGCCAAAAGTTTATTTGCACTTAGGCTTCCTGCTGTATTAATGATTACCTTTTCTGGAATATTTATGTTTTTGTTTTCTAGAAAACTGTTATTATCCACATCACAAAGTCTAGTTAATGCATTTATACTACTAAGCTCTTTTTATATTATTGGAATCATAAATGAAGCGCCTTGGGATATTTTTACGCATGGTTTTATGTTGGCTGGAATCTACTTTTTATTTCAGTTTTTTGAAAAAGAAAAAATACAGTGGAAATATGTTTTAGCTGCTGGGTTTTTCGTTGGACTTTCAATAATGTCCAAAGGTCCTGTTTCTTTATATGCATTACTATTACCTTTTATAATCGCTTATGCTATTACTTTTAAATTCAAAAATTTTAAAAGAAAAATTATTCCATTACTTGCATTTATAGTACTCTTTATTTTTATTGGAGGCTGGTGGTTTTTATATGTAAGAATAATGGATAGCGAAGCCTTTTTAGAGGCTGCAAAACAAGAAACATCACGTTGGGGAAATTATAATGTGCGTCCGTTTTATTACTATTGGAGTTTCTTTGTACAATCAGGTATTTGGACAATTCCTGCTTTTATTGGGTTGTTATACCCTTATCTTAAAAAACGAGTTTCAAATAAAAAATTATATAAATTTTCTTTTATTTGGTCAATTGTTGTGGTAATACTACTCTCAATAATTCCTGAAAAAAAATCACGTTATTTAGTTCCTGTTTTATTTCCATTAGCAATTAATACTGGTTTTTATATTGAATATTTAATTCAACATTTTAAAAACCTTAGGTCAAAAAGGGAGACAATTCCTGTTTATTTCAATTTTGGTTTATTTGGGTTGATTGGTATTTTGTTTCCAATTGTTGGGTATATATTATTAAAAGATAAACTTAATGGATTATGGTTGAATTTCGGATTGACATCAATAACGCTATTCAGTATTGGAATCTTAATCTTTATTTATTTAAAAAAGAAAGATATAAAAAATGTGTTTTATGCAACCGTTGGTTTTATGGCATTTGTTTTAATGTTCGGATTGCCACTATCAAAAGCATTATACAACAATCCATATTTTAATCACATTTTATCACTAAAAGAAACTATTGAAGTAGAACATACTATAAAATCATATACCTTTGAAGAATTGACACCTGAATTATTATGGTATTACGGAAGTAAAATTGATAACATTTATATTAATAATACATTTACACTTCCCAACGAAGAAAAATTTGGATTACTAATTGAACCGAGAAATGTAAATTTATTAAAAATAATACCTGAAAATTATTCGATTGAATTAATAAACGAATTTGATCTAAACTATTTTAAGAAAAAAAGAAAACGTTTAATCAGAAAGTATTACTTAATCACAAAAAACAATAGCATACAATAAACCTACATATTATGAACTTAAAATCATTGACTCGAACTGAATTATTAGGATATAGTTTTCTATTATTGGTATATGCACTTGGTGTTTATTTTGCCAATGCTGATGTAAATTATTTTGACACTTCAATTGCTCAAGAAGATGGTTTTGCTGAGTATGCAACTGCTTTTATGCTGTTTTGCATTAGTATCTTATCTATTTCTCGTTTAATTAAAATTGGCCCTTCTAAACCGTTAATATGGAAAGTTGGAATTATAGGAATGTCTTTAATTTTTCTTTTTGGTGCTGGTGAAGAAATTTCTTGGGGACAACGTCTTTTTGATATAGAATCTTCTGAGTTCTTTTTAGAAAACAACGCACAACAAGAAACCAATCTCCATAATATGGTTGTTGGCGACACTAAAATTAACAAACTGATTTTTAGTCAAATATTAACCGGTGTATTGGTAATTTATTTATTAATAGTTCCTGTTCTTTACAGAAAAACAGCGTGGGTTAAAAATTTAACCACCATGTTTGCGGTTCCCGTACCAAGATGGAATCACACCATCGCTTTATTATTAGCTACTGGCTTATTGGAGTTTATGAAAAACTCAAGCAGAAGATGGGAATTATATGAATTGGCGTTCGGAGTTATTTTTTTCTTAATATTTTTAAATCCACTAAATGGATATATTTTCAGAAAAGATAAATAATCAACTCTTGTTTTTATTAAGATTTTTTTTATAAAACATAAGCAGTAATATATAAATAAGTATTCCTATTAAAGCACCAATCATAAACCCGAATAACACATCAAACGGGAAATGAACGCCTATATAAATACGACTGTAGCCAACAAATAATGCCCAAACAATAAGAACAAGGGCAAATTTCTTGACATGCATTCTTAAAAGCAAACTAAAATAAACAACAATAGCCATTGATGTTGAAGCGTGTGCAGAATAAAAAGAATATTTTCCTCCACAAGTTGGTTTTACCAATCGAATTATATCTTGCACATCTGCAGTAAAACAAGGTCTGAGTCTTCCAAATCCATATTTAAATAAATTTGCTAATTGATCTGAAATTGTGATTAATAATGCTAGAAAAAGTAATGAAAATAACATTTTTTTAATTCCATAGTATTTATAAACAAAATACGCAGCAATTAAATAAATAGGAAGTGATGTTATACTTGTAGTCATAAACATCCAAAAACCATCCCAAGTAGCTGATCCTAGACTATTTAGATATATTAACAAGTTGGTATCTATTTCAATTACTCTTTCTAACATTCCTTTTATTTTGGTGGAAACATTTCTAATTCAAAAATTAAATCTGATTTAGGAGGGATTCCTTTTCCTCCTTGTTCGCCATAAGCCAAATGATACGGAGTAAATAATACTGCCTTATCGCCAAATTGCATTTCTTGCAATCCTTCTTTAAAACCCTGAATTAATCGAGCGTTCATACTATAAGTCGATAAAAATGGTTCATAACCACCTTTATTAGCTCTCTTTGGGTTATAAGTTCCCAATTTCTGCGCTAATTCTTTACGGTTTGTATCTAATAATTTTCCATCTGTAAAGTAAACAGCATAACTGACACGAATTTTTGTTTCATATCTCGGCTTTGGTCCTTTCCCTTTTTTAGTGAAATAAATTTTAAAGTCTGGAGATAACTCTGTTGCTTTATCCTTCAAAATTGCAAATTTTGCGACAGTCTCAGATTGCATTTTTTTAAGTTGTGCCTCTTTAGCTTCAGCCTTTCCAAAAGAATTTTCTAAAGTCTCAAATGCTTTAAATTTTCTAGCTTCTTTACCTACTCTAATAATATCTATTTTTTCAATTGTAGTATCTTGCTTTAAATTATCAGCAATTTCCTGGCCTTTAACAACATGACCAAATACTGTATGATCACCATCTAAATGAGGTCTCGCTTCTAAAAGAATAAAAAACTGACTCCCATTTTTATTTGGTCCAGAATTAGCCATAGAAAGTACACCTGGTTTGTTGTGTTTTAACAATAAATCGCCTATTGAATCTAACGGGAATTCATCTTCAAATTTATAACCTGGATCTCCTAAACCGTTGCCTTTTGGGCAACCGCCTTGAATCATAAAATTGTTTGAACCTCCATTTGCATTACTAATAACTCTATGAAATTTTAATCCATCGTAAAATGGTTTACCACGCATAGAGTCTGTAACTCTGTTATTAGTTCCTTCAGCCAAAGAAACAAAATTACCTACAGTAATTGGCACCTCTTTAAATGCCAATTCCAATAAAATATCACCATCTATTGTGCTAATGTCTGCATACATCCCATCTTCTAAATCAGGGTATTTTGACTCCTCACAAGAAGAGAATCCAACTAAAAAAACGAGCAAAATTATTTTCAGAATCCTCATTTCGAAATTGCTTTTTAAAACTAATTAATTTCTATAAGTTCAACTTCAAAAACTAAAGCCGCAAAAGGGTTTATTACTCCTCCTTGTCTAGGAGTTGCTCCGTATGCTAATTCTTGCGGAATAAAAAATTTATACTTAGACCCAACATTCATTAGTTGTAATCCTTCTGTCCAACCTTTTATTACTTGATTTACATAAAATTCTGATGGTGTACCTCTGTCAACTGAACTGTCAAAAACTGTCCCGTCAACCAAAGTTCCATGATAATGCACCTTCACTTTTGATTTACTGGTTGGATTATCTCCTTCACCTTCAGTTAAAATAATATATTGTAAACCGCTGTCGGTAGTAATTACTCCATCTTTAGTTTTATTTTCTGCTAAAAAGTCTTCACCTTCTTTTTTAACTGCTCCGTAGGTTTCTTCTGCTTTTTCCGTAGCTTCTCGTTGTTGTTTATTTTTAAAATATGTACTAATAATCATATTAACGTCTTTCTCATTAATCAGCATATTTGTAGAATCTAATCCATTATTATATCCTTGTATAAACAATTCTTTATTAGCTTCTGAAAAATTTGCTTTCAGTTTCAATGCCATATCTAATCCAATGGCATAACTCACAGAATCTAACTCTGTTTCTAAAGATTTATTTGTTACTAAATTTTTGCTACATGAAAACAATACAGTCATCATCAATACTACTCCTAAAATTTTTGTTACTCTCATTCTACTTTGTTTTAAACTTTATTTAATTTTTATTAATTGTACTTTATAAATTAACGGTTGATTCATTCCTATTTTATCAGTATCTCCAATGATTCCTAAAGCGTTATAGGAAGGGAAAAGAAACACAATTTTTTCACTTTCTTTCATTAATTTTAATCCGTTTTGAAGACCTGATTCAATATCTTCTTTATCAATAAAATAACTAACATTACCTAATTCTTTAGATGAATATAATATGTTATTCGAAAGGTCAGAAATTTCATAACTAAAAACAACTTCATCCCCAATTTTAGGTTGCGGAAATTCTCCTTTAACCTTGTTAATATATTTATACCAAAATCCATTAGAAGATGTTAAATAAACATTCAACGAATCTTGCGCAATATATTGTTTTATTACTGATTCTTCAAAAGCATTGATACGCTTATTTCTTTCTACAGATTCTTTCAAAAAAGATTTTGAATGGTGACTTATCGGATGCCTTGGAGTTGGGTTCAAACAAGACGATAAAATAAGTAACATTAAAAGCAACAGACTATATTTCATCAGATTTTGTAAGAGTTGATTTATATGTAGGAAGTAGTTTTAAAAAAGCATCGATTGTTTTTTTCATCGATAGTTCCGAGCGACCGCCAGCAGCATTATCGTGTCCTCCTCCATTAAAATGGTTACGAGCAAATTGATTTACTGAAAATGTTCCTTTTGATCTAAATGATATTTTTATAATCTCTTGCTCAACATCTTCAATAAAAATGGCAGCAAAAATTATGTTTTCTAACGATAGTGCATAATTAACAACACCTTCGGTATCTCCTTTTTCAAAATTAAATTGATCTAATTCATCTTGAGACAATGTTATGTAAGCCGTTCTGCAATCAGTTTCAACCTTTAAATTACTTAATGCTCTACCCAAAAGTTGTAAACGACTATACGAATTAGTATCATAAACATTGTTATGAATTTGTGCGTTATTTGCACCTCTATCAATTAAATCTGCAATAATTCTGTGCGTAGCACTTGTGGTTGAAGGAAAACGAAATGAACCAGTATCTGTCATTATACCCACATACATACAGGTTGACATTGCAGCATCTATTTTATCAACTTCTCCTAATTTATCTATAAAATGATACATCATTTGACTGGTGGAACAAATAGAAGTATCAGAATAAATATAATTAGTTAAAGATTCATCTGGTTGTTGATGATGATCAATCATAATAAAAGTCCCTTGAAACTTCTTAACTGTTTTTTGCATGTCTTCACCAATACGGTGTAATATATTAAAGTCCAGCAAAAAAATAACGGTCGCTTTATCTAATATTTTTTTTGACTGACTATTTTGTTTGTCAAAAAAACGCACCTTATCATTGCCTGGCAACCATTTTAAAAAATGTGGATAATCATTAGGTGCAACAACTGTTACATCATGATTTTCTTTCAAAAAATGATACAGCGCCAAAGAAGATCCTATTGCATCTCCATCAGGATTACGGTGCGGAATAATCACAACATTTTGAGGGGTTGAAAGTAGTTTTTTTATTTCTTTTATTTGTAATTCAGTCATAAGGTGCGAATATACAAATTAATACTTTTAAGAATTTATGGAATCAATGTATATTTGCACTTAAGACATGACTTAAATGAAAACTCAAAAACTCTTTTTCCTGTTGCTTTTATTAAGTTTTGCTTGTAAAACGACAAATAATAAAGTTTCTAATACAACAGCTTCCAATTTTAAATCTGATTTTACAATTGCTTTTGGCTCTTGTAATAAGCAATGGAAAGAAAACACTTTATGGGATGAAATACTTAAAAACAACCCAGACCTTTGGATTTGGGGTGGTGATATTATTTATTCTGACACTAATGATATGCAGGTCTTGAAAGAAAATTATACGGTTCAAAAACAAAATACTGCGTATAATGATTTTTCTTCAAAAGTAGAAATAATGGGTACTTGGGATGATCATGATTATGGCGTAAATGATGGAGGTGCAGAATACCCAGAAAAAGCAGCAGCAAAGCAACTATTCTTAGATTTTTTAGAAGTTCCAAAAGACAGTCCTAGACGAGAACAAGAAGGAGTCTATTTTTCAAAAACTTTTACTGTTGACAGCAATTCAGTAAAAATTATTATTCTGGACACACGTTATTTTAGAACTTCATTAACAAAAGATACAGAAACCAACCACCGATACAAACCGAATGAATATGGTAACGGAACTATACTTGGTGAAATACAGTGGAATTGGTTACAATCAGAATTAGAAAATTCAACTGCAAACTTTAATATCATAATGAGTAGTATTCAGATTTTATCAGGCGAGCATGGATGGGAAACCTGGGCTAATATGCCACATGAAGTTGATAAACTAACAGGTTTACTTAAGTCTTCTGGAGCAAAAAATACAGTTATTTTATCTGGCGATCGACATGTTTCTGATTTCTCTAAAAAAGAAGTTGAAGGTTTAGATTTTCCGTTGATTGACTTTACTTCAAGTGGATTAACGCATTCTTCAACCCGAAATTTAGGAGAGTCAAACCAATATAGAATAGGTAAAATGGTAAATCGTCAAAGTTTTGGTCTTTTAAAATTCGATTTTAACACCAATACTATTTTAATGGAAATGAGAGGGTTAAACAATGAATTACAACAATCTCACACTCAAAAATATTAACAACATCTCATTATTTTATTTCTAAAAGAAAACCCTATATTTGCACCCGATTTAAAAAAACAAATTAAATGGCAACAAATAGAACATTTACAATGCTTAAGCCTGATTCAATTGAAAAAGGAAATATAGGCGCAATTTTAGAATTAATTACTGCATCTGGTTTCAGAATTGTAGCAATAAAAATGACACAAATGACAACTGCAGATGCTGAAGCATTTTATGAAGTTCATAACGAACGTCCGTTTTTTGGCGAACTAGTTGAATATATGACACGCGGACCAGTTGTAGCAGCAATTTTAGAAAAAGAAAATGCGGTTGAAGACTTTAGAGCGTTAATTGGCGCAACCAACCCTGTGGATGCTGCTGAAGGAACAATTCGTAAATTATATGCTGCTTCTATGGGCGAAAATGCAGTTCACGGTAGTGATAGTGATGAAAATGCAAAAATTGAAGCTAACTTTCACTTTTCTGGAAGAGAGCAATTTTAAGTATTAAATAATAAAATTACAAAACCGATTTATGAAAATAAGTCGGTTTATGTTTTTGGTGAATTATGTTCTTTTTATAAATTTTGCATTCTTATTTATTATAAATAAAAATTCTATATAATAGCAACTATGAGTTTTGAAATAAATTTCGAAACAGAAAAAATGATTGCTACTTTCACTAAAGCAGTTGAAGAAAATAAAATTAAACATGCTTTTCTATAAATTGTTGACACCATACGTATTAAAGAATTAAAATTATTAGTTCTAGATTTTACTACGATTGATTCATATACAATTCCGAAAGATTATATGAAAACTTTGAAAACAATTACAACGTTTTCTTCCACTTGGAATACTAATATCAAAGTGATTATTGTAGCTACGAATACCGAAATTAGAAAAGTTGTACCCTCTATAATTGAACAGCAAGAAGAACACAACTCGGAATATAAACTCTATAAAAATATGGAAACTGCTCGTGAATTTAATAGTGAAATTTAAAATCAAACCAGCATCAACTTGGTAATCAACTCCTCACCTAGTTCTTCGTTTAACATTGCAATTATTTTTTCTTTACCATAACTTAATTCTTCTCTAAGTACTGAAGATTTAAGTTTAACAATTAATGTTTTATTTTGCAATTGTACGCTTTCTGTATAACTCAAAACACCCTTTCCCATTTGTTTTTCCCAAACATCCTTAACATTCATTTGGCGCATTCCTTTTGTTAAGTTATTTTCTTTAATAACCGATTTCATTAAATCTTGAATTTTCAAATAGTCATTTTCTCGCCTTGCCATTATAATTTAAAAATTTGATAAGGTTGGTTGGTTCTTTTAACCACTTCTTCTGTACGTTCTACATGTGTATCGCTAATAAATAATTGCCCGAAATGATCTTGATTTACCAAATTAATAATTTGAGTTACCCGATTATCATCTAATTTATCAAAGATATCATCTAATAATAAAATTGGCGTTTTTTGAGCCTGTTCTTTTATAAATTCAAACTGAGCCAGTTTTAACGCAATTAAAAAAGATTTTTGTTGTCCTTGGCTACCAAACTTTTTTACTGAAAAACCATCTATTTCAAATAACAAATCATCTTTATGAGTTCCAACACTTGTATATTGTAACAGCCTGTCTCGTTCTAATTCACGCATCAATAAATCTGTTAACTTACCTTCGTTCAATTGCGTTTTATAGGTCAAATTAACAGACTCTTTTTCATTGGTAATTGTTTTATAGCGCTCTTCAAAAATAGGCGTAAATACTTCTAAAAACGCTGTGCGTTTTTCATGAATAATAGTTCCGTATTTCTCTAATTGCTCATCATAAACTTTCAAATTTAGCGCATCAAATGTCCTATTAATCGCAAAATATTTTAATAATGAATTCCGTTGCTGAACAACCTTTGTATAATTAATAAGTGCTTTTAAATATATTTTATCTGATTGCGAAATAACGCTATCAATAAACTTACGTCTAACATCGCTACCATCTGTAATTAAATCACGATCTGCTGGCGAAATAATTACGAGAGGCAAATGACCAATATGATCAGAAAACTTATCGTATTCTTTATCATTTCGCTTAATTACTTTTTTCGAACCACGTTTTAAACTACACACAATTGTTTCGCTTCTTTCATTCAACTCATACTCCCCTTCTATCATAAAAAAATCTTGGTGATGTCTTATATTTTGAGTTGCCACCGAATTAAAATAACTTTTTCCAAACGACAAATAATAAATAGCATCTAAAACATTGGTCTTCCCAACCCCGTTATCACCCACAAAACAATTCACTTTCTCTTGAAAATCAAAGGTTTGTGATTCGAAATTTTTAAAATTAAAAAGCGATAGTTTCTTTAAATGCATTGTGTTATATGAGTTCTGAAAAGGAAGTGCAAATTATTGAAAATTTTGCGATTACTGGCCTTTTAGTTTCCAATTAAAAAGCATACTTTTGCGCCTACAAATTTAAGACGATAATGGCAACATATAAAAAGAGTGGTACTAAAGAAAAAGGTACGGAACGCGAAAAAACTACAATTGAGCAAAAAAGTGCAACGGCTGATGTTTTTAACACATTAGATGAAACGGCATCGAGATCTGAAGCATGGGTAATTAAAAATCAAAAAAATATTTTTATCCTTTTAGGATTGGTAGTTGCTTTGATTTTAGGATACTTAGGCTATCAAAAATATGTTAACGAACCGAATGAAAAAATTGCAGCAGATGAATTGGCTTTTCCAAGACAATATTTCGATCAAGCAATACTTAGTAGTGTTTCTGCGGATTCATTGTTTGTTTTAGGACTTGAAGGCGGTGAAGGTAAATTTGGATTTTTAGATATTGCTGATCAGTATTCTGGAACAAAATCTGGAAACTTAGCAAATTATTACGCAGGTATTTCTTATTTGAAACTTAAAAAATATCAAGAAGGTATTGAATATTTAGAAAAATTCTCTTCAGAGGATGAATTATTAGGTCAAGTTGCAAAAGGTGCAATAGGCGATGCTTTTGCAGATCTAAATCAACCAGAAGATGCACTTGACTATTATGAACAAGCGGCAAATTTAAGATCAAATGATTTTTCAACACCATTGTTCTTATTCAAAGCAGCAAATACAGCATTAGAATTAGAAAATTATTCTAAAGCATTAAAAATGTTTGAAGAAATTAAGGCTTCATATCCTAAATCAATAGAAGCAAGAAATATTGACATTTTTATCAACAAAGCAAAGCATGCAAACTAGATTATTGGAATACTAGTTTTGATAGCGTATTAGATTTTTGTAAACTAACAATCAAAAAAATCCAATATACCAAATACTAATATACAATGGCAACAACTAATTTATCAGATTACGATAAGTCATCAATCCCAAACGCGAAGCATCTTCGGTTTGGGATTGTTGTTTCTGAATGGAATGATACTATTACCGAAGGTCTTTTTAATGGTGCAAAAGAAACACTTATTGAAAACGGTGTGAATCCTGAAAATATTATCCGCTGGAACGTTCCTGGTAGTTTTGAATTAATTTTCGGCTGTAAAAAAATGTTGCAGACTCAAAAAGTTGATGCTATTATTGCAATTGGCACAGTAATACAAGGCGAAACAAAACATTTCGATTTTGTTTGCGAAGGTGTAACCCAAGGAATTAAAGATTTGAATCTCCAATACGATGTTCCAACAATTTATTGTGTGTTGACAGATAACACAATGCAACAATCTATTGATAGATCTGGTGGAAAACTGGGTAATAAAGGGGTAGAATCTGCAATTACAGCTATTAAAATGGCCTCTTTATAAATATTGGTATTCCCTTTTAATTTTTTAATTAAACTTTAACAGGGTTTCTTGTTCACAAAACTTGACCACCACTAAATATTTATGTAATTTTGATACATCATTATTTATTCTAATATTCATGTTCGGTACGGCATTTAAACCTGGTAAACATTACGTTTTTGACTATAAACCTCGTTATTATAACGAGCGAAAAGAACGGTTAGCTAATTTGCAAAAAGTGTATAAAACTGAAGGAGTAGCGCAAAGCAATAGTGATATAAAATTAATAAAAAACAATCTTAAATCTGATTGGGTTCGAAATAAAAAAATGGCGTCTAACCGTGCCGTAACCATTCGATTGGCAGTTATCATTAGCATTTTAATGGGTATTGCTGCCTATATATTAGAACTCCACAAATTATTTTAATGTCAGATATCATTCAACTTTTACCTGATCATGTAGCAAATCAAATTGCTGCTGGAGAGGTAGTACAACGACCTGCCTCGGTTGTAAAAGAATTACTAGAAAACGCTATTGATGCTGATGCAACTTCAATTAAATTACTAATTAAAGATGCTGGTAAAGCACTAATTCAAGTAATAGATGATGGTAAAGGAATGAGTGAAACGGATGCTCGGATGAGTTTTGAACGCCACGCAACTTCTAAAATTCGTACTGCAGAAGATTTGTTTAACCTACAAACAAAAGGTTTTAGAGGTGAAGCTTTAGCATCTATTGCAGCCATTGCACATGTAGAACTTAAAACAAAGCAAGCGCAACAAGAACTAGGAACTCATATTAAAATTGAAGGTAGCGAAATTGTTTCTCAAGATTTAATTACCACTCCAAAAGGAACTTCCATTGCAGTTAAAAACTTGTTTTATAATATTCCTGCGCGTAGAAATTTCTTAAAATCCAATCAAGTTGAAATACGCCATATTATTGATGAATTTCAGCGTGTAGCTTTAGTACATCCATCTATTTCATTTTCAATGTATCATAACGAAAATGAAGTATATAGATTAAACGATTGTAATTTACGTCAGCGTATTGTATCCATCCTTGGAAAAAAAACTAATGAAAAATTAGTGCCTATTGATGAAAATACGGATGTATTAGAACTCACAGGATTTGTATCAAAACCAGAGTTTTCGAAGAAAAAAAGAGGTGAACAATTCTTTTTTGTAAACAATCGATTTATAAAAAATCATTATTTACATCACGCAGTAGTTAGTGCCTTTGATGGTTTGTTGGCAAATGGATTCCATCCCTCCTATTTTTTATATTTAACAGTGCCAACCAATACAATAGATATTAATATACATCCAACAAAAACCGAAATTAAATTCGATAATGAAAAGGTGTTGTATGCAATTATTAGAGCCACAGTTAAACATAGTTTAGGGCAATATAATGTTGCGCCTGCGTTAGATTTTAATCGTGATTCGAATCTAGATGTTCCTTATGATTTTAAAAATAAACAAATTAATAAAGAACCAAATATCGAAATAGATAGAGATTTTAATCCATTTAAAAGCAATCAACAAAAATCTATTTCTTTTCCTTATAAACGTGAAAAAACACCTAATTGGGAAAGTTTGTATGTTGATATTAAAGCGCCAGATGTTGATATAAAAAATATTGAAGTACAAAGCGAAGTGATTGATGTAGATCTGTTTGAAGGCGAAAGAACTGCTATAAAAACATACCAAGTTCACAAAAAATATATTATCAGTTCTATAAAATCTGGAATGATTTTTATCAACCAAAATTTAGCACATCAACGTATTTTGTATGAAGAGTTTTTGGAAACCATAACGGTTAAAGAAGCCATGAGCCAACAGTTGCTATTTCCATTAAATATTCATTTTAGTAAAGATGATATTAAAATGATTAATGAAATTAAAGATGATCTTGAAAGTACAGGTTTTTTATTCGACAAAATTGACGGTGAAACGTTGATTGTAAAAGGAATACCAACCACAATTACCGAGAGCCAAGTTGTAATTGTACTCGAACAATTATTAGATGATATTAAAAATGAAATTCCTGATACAAGTTTTAGCCAATTAGACATTATGGCGAAAAGCTTGGCGAAAAGTTTGGCAATAAAAAATGGCACTCGCTTAACCGTACTGGAGCAAGAAAATATTGTAGAGAACTTATTTGCTTGTAAAGAAGCCAATCACTCTCCTTTTGGAAAACCCACACATATTTCAATGAATATTGAAGATATTGATAAAAAGTTTGAACTATGATGAATAGAATAACGGATACAATAAAGCATTTAATTATCATAAACATTATTGTTTTTGTAGCAACCTATGTTTTAAAATTTGGATTTAGTGATTCGCTCGCTTTATATTTTCCTGAGAACGAAAATTTTGGAGTTTGGCAATACATTACACATATGTTTGTGCATGGCAGCCCAATGCACTTAATTTTTAATATGTATGGTTTATGGGCTTTTGGAACACCATTAGAACAAATGTGGGGTCGAAATAAATTTATTTTCTTTTATTTTTCTGCAGGATTAGGCGCAGGACTTATTTACACTCTTGCTAATTATTATCAATTTAATGACATCTATAATCTATTGACAAACACAGGTTTGTCTGCTGATGATATCCAAACACTATTAACAACAGGAAGTTATAACTCCCAAATATTAGAAAGCATTTCTGAAACGAAATTAACCGAATTATACAGTACATATCATACGCCCGCAGTTGGTGCGTCTGGTGCGGTTTATGGCGTATTAGTTGCGTATGCAATAGCTTTCCCAAATGCAAAATTAGCATTGATATTTTTTCCCGTACCCATTGCTGCCAAATACTTTATTCCTGTATTAATATTAGGAGATTTATTCTTTGGCGTAACAAAGTATTCCGTTGGAAATATTGCCCACTTTGCGCATATTGGTGGCGCATTAATCGGGTTTATTATTGCTTGGTATTGGAAAAGAAATCAGTTTTCACAAAATCGTTGGAATTAAATGAATTTTATTGACGACATAAAAAACGCATATCGACAAGCGAATATCGTTGAAAAAACAATCTATATACAAGTTGCTTTATTTATAGTTTCATTAATTTCAAAATCTTTTATTGCAGATTGGTTTGCGCTAAAACCATCTTTTGAGGTGTTTTTAACACAACCCTGGACACTGATAACTTATGGGTTTTTTCACAGTAATTTTATACATATTTTATTCAACCTAATTTTCTTATATTATATCGGGAACTTATTTTTGAGTTTCTTTACCATAAAACAGTTTTTAAATTACTTTTTACTGGGGATTATCGTTGGTGGAATCGCATTTTTACTACTACAACCTATTGGGTATTTAGTAGGCTCATCCGCAGGTATTATAGCTGTTTTAGCTGGTTTAGCAACTAAAATACCAACCTATGAAATTAGATTGAACTTAATTGGCGGCGTAAAACTTTGGATTATTGCAGCCATTTATATCGGTATTAGTTTTATTGGACTTGATGGCTTAAACTCTGGCGGAAACATAGCACATTTAGGTGGCGCATTGGTAGGTTTTATTTACACAAAACAATTAGAAAAAGGAAATGATATCGGTCGCTTTTTTGAAAACATTATTGCCTTTTTCACTTCTTTTTTTCAACCTAAAAAACAAAAACCACTTAGAACCGTTTATAAGAAAAGTAATATTAAAAGAAAACCAACACATAAAGAACAAAATTCTCATCAACAAAAAATAGATGGAATTCTCGATAAAATAAGTAAATCGGGATATGAAACATTGAGCAAAGAGGAAAAAGACTTTTTATTTAAAGCCGGTAAAAATTAGTATGAAGAAATTATCTTGGACAGACAAATTACTCTACATTATTAATTCGTTGCTTGCAGCGTTACTACTTCTCTCCTATTTATTGCCTTATATTTCACCTAATACATTTCCTTTATTCTCAATCTTAAGTTTAGCAGTTCCTATTTTAATTGTTCTAAACTTTGTATTTGTTTTATATTGGGTTTTCAAATTAAAACGACAATTTCTTTTATCAATAATTGTGTTACTCATTGGGTTTAATACGGTTCAATCTTTTATCCGAATATCAGAAAAAAAAGTGTTATTAACCAACGACCTCAAAATAATGAGTTATAATGTTCGGTTGTTTAATTTGTATAATTGGAAACCAGAAAGTAAAGAAACCATCAAAAAAAATATTGTGTCTTTTATTGAAGAAAGAGGTCCAGATATTGTTTGTTTTCAAGAATTTGTAACTGATTATTCTAGCGATTTCGATTATAAATACCGTTTTGTAAATAATCGAAATTCAAGTAATCAGCGTATTCGTTTTGGACAAGCAATTTATTCTAACTTTAAGATTATCAATTCTGGAGCCGTGAATTTTGAAAGCAACACCAATAATGCTATTTATGCTGATATTGTTAAAGAAAAAGATACGTTTCGTGTTTACAATGTACATCTAGAATCTCAAAAAATTCAATTAGACAAAGAAAATTTTGGCGAAAAAAACCCTGAAAAATTACGAATAAGAGTTCAAAATACTTTTAAGAAACAAGCAACTCAAGCGAAACAGTTATTCGAACACGAGCAGCAATGCAATTACAAAATTATTATTTGCGGCGATTTTAACAATACTGCTTTTTCATGGGTGTATCATAAATTAAAAGGTTCAAAAAATGATGCTTTTGTTGAAGCAGGTAGTGGCTTCGGAAAATCTTACGATCATATATTACCTGCAAGAATCGATTTTATTTTTGCTGATGAAAATTTTGAAATCAATAACTTTAAAACTTATAGTGTTGATTACTCGGACCATTATCCGATTATGGCAAGATTGGGTTTGCCGAAAAATTAAATTTACATAACGAATTAGATGAATCACAATATTCTAACATCTACACCATTACTGTTACAAAAGAATCTACGAGCAGTATTCTTTTAAAAATCAATTAATATCACTTTTACCTCACTAAGTAAATCCTTACATTTGCAACAATGCAACCGAAAATAAACATACGAAATAAAAAAGCTCGTTTTGAATACGAAATTTTGGATGAATATACTGCTGGAATTAAACTAAGTGGTACCGAAATTAAGAGTATCAGGCAAAGTAAAGCACGAATTACAGAAAGTTTTTGTGAATTTAGCGAAACCGGAGAATTATTTGTTATCAATATGTTTATTGAAGAATATTCGCATGGAAATTTCTACAATCACCAACCAAAAAGTGCGCGTAAGTTATTGTTGAATAAACGAGAATTAAAGAAATTAAAAAAGGAAATTCAGAATGTAGGTTTAACCATTATTCCTTTAAAATTATTTATGACCAATAAAGGTTGGGCTAAATTAAACATTGCACTTTGCCGTGGTAAGAAATTACACGACAAGAGGGAAACAATGAAAGACAGAGACAATAAAAAAGATTTAGCACGCATTAAAAAAGACTTTTAATGAAAGTAAGTGCGTTTTTTCAATTGATAAGATGGAAAAACTTACTCATCATTTTCTCAACTCAAGTTTTAATCAAATTTATTCTCATTCCAACATTT
This sequence comes from uncultured Lutibacter sp., assembly GCA_964619615.1. Lineage (GTDB taxonomy): Bacteria > Bacteroidota > Bacteroidia > Flavobacteriales > Flavobacteriaceae > Urechidicola. The sequence continues at coordinate 21,931 of CAZUFO010000028.1, forward strand.
GTAACTGAATCATCATTATCAAATCAAGTCTTTTTTTTAGTAGTATTCAGTACCCTTTTTATTACTTCTGCTGGTTATATAATTAATGATTTATTTGATATAAATATAGATGCAATCAACAACAAAAACTCAGCGATAATAACTAAATCTATCACGACTTCAACAGCAAAATCGGGATATTATATATTTACTTCATTAGGATTGTTTTTTGGGATAATCGCTTCTTCTTCCATTAACAAACCAATATATAGTTTGTTTTTTTTAGTGATAATTATCCTATTATATTTTTACTCAAAACACCTCAAATCAATCGCCCTTATCGGAAATATTACTGTTTCTTTATTAATCGGTTTTAGTGTTTTAATCATTGCTTTTTTTGAACATCTTTCTTATGATTCATTCGCTTTTAAAGTAGTTATGGTTTATAGTATTTTTGCTTTTGCAATTAATTTAATTAGAGAAATAATTAAAGATATTGAAGATATTGATGGTGATTTTTCTGGCGGGTTGAAAACATTACCTATTTTACTTGGGAGAAAAAGAACAAAAACTTTTATTGTTATTCTGAGTTCTGTATTGAGTATTTCAATAATCTTTCTCCTGTTTTTTAATAAAGAAATTTACCGTTTTTTATTCTATTATGGCTTCATTATAGTTTTAGTCCCACTACTCTATTTTATTTCAAAATTAACTAATGCTGAAACTAAAACTGATTATAAAAAACTAAGTACTTTATTAAAAATAATTATGGTTCTAGGAATCTTATCTGTTTTCACTTTATAAATTATAGTATGCTAAAAGACAAATTAAAAAACCACCATCTAATACTTGCATCTAAATCACCAAGACGTCAGCAATTTTTAAAAGATTTAGATTTAGATTTTACTATAGTGTTAAAAGAAATTGAAGAAATATATCCAACTAATTTAAAGGCTTCTGAAATTACTGATTATTTGGCTGAATTAAAATCTAGCCCTTTTACTAAATTAAAAGACAATGATATTCTTATTACTTCAGATACTATTGTTTGGATGAATGACAGAGCAATTGGCAAACCTAAAAGCAAAGAGGAAGCATTTTCAACATTTAAAGAATTATCTGGTAAAATGCACCTTGTAATTACTTCAATCTGTTTTAAAACAACAAAAAACACACGCGTTATTAACGATACAACCAACGTGTATTTTAAAGAATTGACAGATGAA